>BOAV01000019.1 GCA_026002045.1 Spirochaetia bacterium
ACAAAACTGTTGAAAAGTCAAACATTTTTGCAAAAAAGTGCTTGACTTTTATCATAGACGAACCACACGAACTAAATGATCTTTTTGGTGTGGTTCGTGTTGTGCCGCCAGTAGGCGGCTTGTGGTTGATTTTTTTCTATGCGTTTAAGAAATTATCTATCTTTTCCAGCAGTTCATCAAAGGTGTCCACACAGGGGATGCCGGGGTTGTCGTCACGGATTTTTTGGGGCGCACGGAAGAGGCTGCCTGCGGCGGCTTCCCGGATCATTGCCAGGTCGTTGAAGGAATCCCCGGCGGCAAAGACCTCCATGTTGATTGACTTGAAGGCTTCCACAGCGTGTTTCTTTCCGTTCTGTTGGCGGAGCTTGTAGCCGGTGATGGTCCCGTCGGCGGCGGTGACCAGGCTGTTGCAGAACAGGGTGGGGTAGCTGAGCTTTGCCATCAGGGGTTGGGCGAATTCCTCGAAGGTGTCCGAAAGGATGATGAGCTGTGCCCGTTCCCGCAATTTCCGGGTAAATTCCGCTGCGCCGCTCAGGGGCTCCATGCCGCCGATGACCTTCTGGATGTCGCTTAGCTTGAGATTGTTTTTATCGAGGAGATCGATCCGGAATTTCATCAGCTTGTCATAATCCGGTTCATCCCGGGTGGTCCGCCGCAGTTCGCTGATCCCGGTGGCTTCTGAAAAGGCTATCCAGATTTCGGGAACCAGTACTCCCTCAAGATCAAGGCATACTAAACGCATGCGTCCCTCCGGGCCGCTTTCCTATAGGAATTGATTTATGCACCGCCATACGGCGGTGCGGCGTCATGTCCTACTTTAACACAGGGGGCGAAGTGATACAAGTAATTTGCTACACTGATCTCAATGGAGCAGCTTGACCTTTTCAACCCCTTCGGCGCCCCGGTCTACCATGCGGTCACCGTTTCCAGTACCATGGACGAATCCCGGCTCTTGGCGGAACAGGGGCTGCCCCACGGCACGGTGTTTACCGCCGATTTTCAGGAAGCGGGCCGGGGCCGGGGCCGCAGCCGTCTCTGGCTGGCCGACCGGGGAAAAAATCTTTTTTTCACGATACTCCTGCGCTACCAAAAAATTGAAGATATTCCCCAGGCAATCACCCTCAAGGCGGGGCTCGCCATTGCCCGGGCCATTGAAGATTTTGCCCCGCCCTTGGCCAATACGGTGCAGGTGAAGTGGCCCAATGACATTATGATCGGTGACAAAAAGATCTCTGGCATCCTTACCGAAGGGGACGGGAAGCAGGTATTCATCGGCATCGGGGTGAATGTGGCCCAGACTGAATTCCCTGCGGAACTGCGATCCAAGGCGGGGAGCATCGCAGTGGCGCTGGGGGCTGTCGGTTCCGGCGCCCCGGAACCGTTGCCCGCAGAATCACGCTTTAGCTTGTTGGAAAAAATTCTCCTCCGGCTTTATGGGGAACTGGAAACCACGAAAGATGGAGGAAGTGGTTCCGGCCCCTGGCAGGAGCGTCTGACGGAACGGCTCTACCGTAAGGGTGAACAAATTTGCTTTATTGATGGAGCCGTCGATTCGGGCAAAGAGGTGACGGGCCGACTTACGGGCATCGGGAGCGGCGGGGAACTGCTCATTGTACCAACCGGCGAAAGTGAAGCGCGGGCTTTTGTTACCGGGGAACTGCGGGTATACTAATTAACAAAGATTGTCTGCAAATCAATTTCACAGCCCGGCAGTACCGAAATCGGGATAGGCTCTGTCTTCTTTTCGTCTGCTTCATAGACCGCAGTGGTGTATTTCCCCTGATCGAGTATATGTACCTGTACGGTGCGGGTTTCGCTGTCCAGTATCCAATATTCCCGTACCCCCGCCTTGAGGTAATTGTTGAATTTAGCCACACAATCATTGCCGGCCGTGGAGGGGGACAGAATTTCGATAACCAGATCCGGCGCGCCGTTACAGCCCCTATCATCCAATTTGGAAGCGTCACAGACGACCACAATATCAGGCTCTACGAAGGTGTTGTCACTATCATCATCCTTCGGGAACAGTCTGACCCCAAAGGGCGCGGCGAATACTTCACAGGATTTCCCTTCCAAAAAGTTTCCAATTTTCAAAAATAATGCCCTGCTTATCCTCTGATGGAAAGTGGTAGGCGAACCCATCATATATACTTTCCCGTCTATGATTTCCGCACGAAAGCTCTCATCCCACTCAAGCACATCCGCATAGGTGTATGATTCTTTTTCTGTTTCCTTCAAAAGCGGCACAATGAACTCCTTCCCCCAATATAGACCATAATCCTTTCCTTTGCTACACTAGAGTATTATGTTAGATTACCGTTTTATTGTTGAAAATTTCCCGGCGGTGAAAAAGAATATCGCCGACCGTTTCATGAAGGCCGATGCCGATGCGGTTGTCGCCCTGTTTAACCGGCGTACTGATCTGACCACCCGGCTCCAGTCCCTGCAGCAGCAGCGGAACGCCAATGCGGCGTCCATGAAAGGTAAGTTGGAAAGCGATGCGCGGACAAAGCTTATTGATGAAGGAAAGAAGCTCAAGGACGATATCGCCGCCGCCGAGGCGGAGCTTGCCAAGGTTGAGGCCGATCTGGACGCCGAGGGCAGGCGTATCCCCAACATGGCGCACCCGGATGCGCCGGTGGGGAAAGAGGACAAGGATAACCTTGAGGTCAAGCGGGTGGGGGAGCCCACCAAATTTGATTTTGAACCCGCCGACCATGTAAAGCTGGGGCAGGACCTCGATATCATCGACTTTGATTCGGGGACCAAGGTTTCGGGGACCAAGTTTTACTACCTTAAAAATGAAGGGGTTTTCCTCGAACTGGGCCTCGTCCGCTATGCCCTGGATATTTTGCAGAAGAAGGGCTTTACCCCCTTTATCACCCCCGATGTGGCCCGGGAAGAGATTCTTGAGGGCATCGGTTTTAACCCCCGGGGCGCGGAATCCAATGTGTACACCCTTGAGGGCGAGGATTCCTGTCTTGTGGGCACCGCGGAGATCACCCTGGGCGGTTATTATTCCGATACGATTTTTGCGAAGGACAAACTCCCCCTGCGGATGGCGGGATTGTCCCACTGTTTCCGCCGGGAGGCAGGGGCCGCCGGGCAGTTTTCAAAAGGGCTTTACCGGGTCCACCAGTTCACCAAGCTGGAGATGTTCGTCTACTGCCTGCCTGAGGAGTCCGGCAAATTCCACGAGGAACTCCGCTCCGTTGAAGAAGAAATTTTCTCCGGCCTGGAAATTCCCTTCCGGGTGGTGGATACCTGCACCGGCGACCTGGGGGCTCCGGCCTACCGCAAGTGGGACCTTGAAGCCTGGATGCCGGGCAGAAATAACGGCGAATGGGGGGAAGTAACCAGTACCTCAAACTGCACCGACTACCAGGCCCGGCGGCTCAACATCAAATACAAGGACGATGACGGCAAAAACAAATTCGTCCACATGCTCAACGGAACCGCCATCGCCATTTCACGGGGGATCATCGCGGTACTGGAAAATTTTCAGCAGGCAGACGGCACCGTAAAGCTGCCAAAGGCGCTGGTACCCTATTGCGGTTTTGAAGTGATCAAAAAGAAGTAGGGATTCACATCCCTGGGATTACATCCCTGGGATTACATCCCTTGACAGATTTCACCGGTTCGTTTTAGTATTTTGGTTGATAAGGAACATGAATTGAAAAGCTCCGTATTTGGCGTGACAGATACTATCTCCTCTTATTACTATTATTATCTGTCTCTCTGCCCTGCGGAGCCGCCGCTTATGGTCTAAGCCATAAAGGCGCAGCCTTGTAATCAAGGGAGACTCCAAAGGCAATGATATGCCGTGGAGCCTCCCTTTTTTTATGCCCTAATTTTATTTGAAAGGAGTGCAACATCATGATCATTGCGATAAAACCGGGGACAGCCGGAGCGGAGGTGCAGGAATTTGTCACCCTGCTTGAGCAGCAGGGAGTCAGGGTTCATTTTTCCGAAGGGATCAGGCAAACCGTTTTGGGGCTCGTGGGGGACACCACGGGGATCGATGCGGATGCCCTCCTGGCCCATCACCTGGTGGAAAAGGTTATCCGGGTGCAGGAACCCTACAAACGGGCGAACCGGCTTTTCCATCCCGCAGACACCCGGATCGATATTACCGGGCCCGATGGGGAAACACGGCGCATCGGGGCGGGGCATTTGGGCATTATCGCCGGCCCCTGTTCGGTGGAAACCAGGGAGCAGATCATCGGCATATCCCAGGCGGTGAAGAAAGCAGGGGCAGCTTTTCTGCGGGGCGGGGCCTTTAAACCCCGGACCAGTCCCTACAGTTTCCAGGGGCTTGGGAGCGAAGGCCTGGACCTCCTCCTTGAAGCAAAGAAGGTCACCGGGCTTCCCATTGTGACAGAACTTATGGACATCAATCACCTTGAAGCTTTTGCGGATGTGGACATTATTCAGATAGGCGCCCGGAATATGCAGAACTTTACCCTTCTTAAAGAGCTGGGCCGCTGTGATAAACCGATCCTGCTCAAGCGGGGTTACGCATGTACCATAACGGAAGTGCTCATGGCGGCGGAGTACATCCTCGCCGGGGGCAACGATCAGATCATCCTCTGTGAACGGGGTATCCGGTCCTTTGATAATTATACCCGGAACGTTCTGGACCTCAGTGCCGTCCCGGCATTAAAAAAGCAGAGCCACCTCCCGGTGATCGTGGACCCGAGCCACGCCACGGGTCTTTCCTGGATGGTGAGCGCCATGGCAAAGGCGGCGGTCGCCGCCGGGGCGGACGGCCTTATCATCGAGGTCCACAACAACCCCGAAAAGGCCCTCTGCGACGGCGAACAGTCCATCACCCCGGAAGCTTTCGCATTCCTCATGGTGACCTTAAAAAAATATGCGGAGATTGAAGGAAAGAAGATATGAAGTCCATAGAAGATTGTGTTGTCGGCATTGTGGGACTGGGGCTCATGGGCGGCGCTATTGCCATGGCCTTGAGGAATTGCGGCGCCCTTACCAAAAACAGTAATACTGCGGGGGGCGATCGGCTCCTGGCCTGCGACACCGACAGCGAAACATTAAAGGCGGCTTTGGCGGAGGGTGTGATCGATGAAGGATTTCCCTCGCCGGAAAACATGCTGCCCCGCTGTGATCTGGTTTTTCTCTGCCTCAATCCTTCCACGCTGCTTCGTTTTCTGGATACCCGGATGAATGCCTTTAAGCCCGGTGCGCTCATCACCGACATTGCGGGCATCAAGGGGAATATCGTTGATGCGGTGGAAAAAAATCTGCGAGCGGATCTGGATTTTATTCCCGGCCATCCCATGGCGGGGGCGGAGAAGGGCAGTTTCGGCGGCGCGAAGAACGTTAATTTCCACGGCAAAAACTATATTCTTACCCCCCTTAAACGCAACAAAAGTGAAAATCTGGAATTCCTCAAGGCCCTGATCTGCCGCATGGGATTCGGCCGCATCACCGAAACCACCGCGGATGAACATGACCGCAAGATCGCCTTTACCAGCCAGCTCTGCCATGTGATCGCCGCGGCCCTTATTGACTGTGAAAGCGATACCGGGATCACCCGCTTTGGGGGCGGCAGCTTCGAGGATCTTACCCGGATCGCCATGCTTAACGCACCCATGTGGACCGAGCTGTTTCTTGAGAACCGTAAGGAACTGCTGGCGCGTATCGAACAGTTTGAAAAAAGCCTGGACAAGCTGAAAAATTATATCGTCAGCGGAGAAGAAGCATCCTTGCAGGAAAATTTACAGCAGGTACGGGAACGAAGAACAGCGATGATCGGTTAGGTATTATTTGCCCGCTATTCTTCGCGGCACCATATTTCCGATAAACCGGCGGCGGCGATTCTTTCCGCATAGGGGGATACATCATCCGCCCTTATTTTCGTCAGCACTACCCGTGTATAATTACCATGTCTTTCATACGCCGGATTCAGGCCCGCAGCCCTTAGTTTATTAAAAGTCTGCACGGCGTTAGTTGCCATCAGAAATGAGCCTGTCTGAAGCCGGTAGATCTTATTACTTCCCGTTTGGGGGATGCTGCCCAAAATTTTCGCGGCTGCTACCGGGGTTCCGGGCGCAGATGCCGCAGGAGTTACCGGATCCGGGGAAGATTCGGAGGTTGCCGGATCTGCGGTCGGAGCCCTGAGCTCTGCCGGAACCAGGAAAACTTCGGGCTCTGCCGGATCCGGGGAAGATTCGGAGGTTGCCGGATCTGCGGCCGGAGCCGGTGTCTCGGCTGCTGCCCAGGCAGACTCAGGCGTTTCCACCGGAGTTACGGGAATTTCGGACGGAGTTGACAGAGGCTGGGGGGCACTATCGGAACCTGAGCTTGGCTGAAGCTGCGCGGCAGATGCCGGGGCTGCATAGTCAATATCATCAATAATACAGGACCATCGTCCGGTACCGGTAAAGTAAATGGTAACCGGTTGGTTTTGTTTCATTGCGGGCCAGCGTTTTTCCACTTCAAAGGTAGTAAAATTATTTCCATCAATATCATCAAAATAAAAATCAGTACCCGTTTGCCCGAAAAATACAACGGGAGCCTTGAATTTTCTTGTTTCCCCGTTTTGCGCCTTGTTCGCCCAAAGTTTATAATCAAACAGGGTGGTTTCTTCGTATTGGGACCGGTCCAAGGCCTGGGCGTTGATAAATCCCGCAGCGATCAATGTCATAAAAACAAACCCAAAAAACTTTTTCCCCATGATCCCCTCCCCTTATTTCATCCCCTTTCTATTTTACTACAATGTTCACCAGTTTGTCAGGTACGGAAATTATTTTTACTGTTGTGTGTCCCTCGGTCCACTTGAGCACCCCCGGCAAAGCAAGGGCGATCTTTTCAAGCTCCGCCCTGGGCGTACCCACGGGAACAGTAAACTTGTCACGGATTTTGCCGTTCACCTGGGCCACTATCGTAGATTCACTACCGGCGGTAAGTTTTTCTTCGTATACCGGCCAGCTGCTTTTTGACACCGATTCTGCGTGCCCCAATTTCTGCCAGAGCTCCTCACCGAGGTGGGGGGCGTAGGGGGCCAGCATCTGCACCAGGGGTTCCCAGAGTGCGCGCTTAACCTCCGGCAATTTTGCCAGTTCATTGGAATAGATCATCATCTGGCTGATGGCGGTGTTGAAGTTAAGGCTCTCCGTATCATCGCTCACCTTCTTGATGGTTTTGTGCAGGAGCCGGGTTAATTCGTCATAGTTGGGGATAGTTGGCGCAGTTCCGCTCTGCGGAACTGCTAAGCAATCCGGCTTTGCCGGATTGCATTTCTCGCTGATGGCCCAGAGCCGTTCCAGAAAGCGGCTTACCCCGATGAGGCCCGCGGTGATCCAGGGCTTGCTTACTTCCAGGGGACCCATGAACATTTCATAAACCCGCATGGAGTCCGCGCCGAATTCCTTTACGATGTCATCGGGGTTGATCACATTACCCCGGCTCTTGCTCATCTTCTGGTTGTCTTCACCCAGGATCATCCCCTGGTTCACGAGGCGCTGAAAAGGCTCCTTGGTGTTTACCAAACCGAAGTCGTAAAGAACCTTGTGCCAGAAGCGGCTGTAGAGGAGGTGGAGCACCGCGTGTTCAACCCCGCCTACGTAGAGATCCACCGGGGCCCAGTATTCGATTTTTTCTTTTGCCGCAAAAGCGTTACTGTTGCGGGGATCGAGGTAGCGGAGATAGTACCAGCATGACCCGGCCCACTGGGGCATGGTGTTGGTTTCCCGCTTTGCCGGCCCGCCGCATTTGGGGCAGGTGGTGTTCACCCATTCGGGGATCCCCGCCAGGGGGGATTCACCGGTGCCGGTGGGCGCATAGGACTGCACATCCGGGAGCCGTAGGGGGAGGTCCTTTTCGCTGAGGGGTACAATGCCGGAGCCATGCTCTGCATGGCAGGTGTCACAGTGGACCACCGGGATGGGCTCCCCCCAGTAACGCTGCCGGCTGAATATCCAGTCCCGCAGTTTGTAGTTTACCGCTTTTTTTCCAAAGCCCTGCTCTTCAACCCAGGCGGTCACTTTCTGTTTTGTTTCGGAAGTGGGGAGGCCGTTGAACTGAGCGGAGTTCACCGCCCAGCCGTCGGCTACCGTACACTGGGAAATGCCTTCGGCAGTTCCCTTGGAGAATCCTTCGGATTCTCCATCCGGGGAAGTCTGAGACACTACTTGCCTGATCGGCAGATTGAAAGTCTTGGCGAATTCCCAGTCCCGTTCATCGTGGGCGGGCACCGCCATGATCGCCCCGGTCCCATAAGATATGAGTACGTAGTCGGCTACCCAGATGGGGATTTTTTCGCCATTCACGGGATTGACGGCATACGCGCCGGAGAAGACGCCGGTTTTGATTTTTGCCAAATCGGTCCGTTCCAGGTCGCTCTTTTTTGCCGCAGCGTCAAGGTATGCGTCCACCGCGGATTTCTGCGCCGTGGTGGTGAGCTTTGCCACCAGGGGATGCTCCGGGGCCAGGACCATGTAGGTGACGCCGAAGAGGGTATCCGGCCGGGTGGTGTAAATCTCTATAAAAAGGTCTTCGGAAGAATTGTTATGCAGTTTCTCCGTAGGAGAAACTGCCAAGGTGTTTAAAGTTGATTTATCAACTTTAAACACCACATTGGCCCCCTCGGAGCGGCCGATCCAGTTCCGCTGCATCAGCTTGACCGGCTCGGGCCAGTCGAGGCCGTCCAGGTCCTCAAGGAGCCGTTCCGCATAGGCGGTGATCTTCAATATCCACTGACGGATGCGCTTGCGGGTAACCTTGGTCCCGCAGCGTTCGCAGAGCCCGTCCTTTACCTCTTCGTTGGCAAGCCCGGTCTTGCAGGAGGGGCACCAGTTGATGGGGCTTTCCGCCTCATAGGCCAGGCCCTTCTCGTAAAGCTTGAGGAAGATCCACTGGGTCCACTTGAAATATTCGGGGTCCGTGGTATCCACTTCCCGGTCCCAGTCATAGGAAAAGCCCAGGGATTTTATCTGGGCCTCAAAGTGTTTGATGTTTGCCGCGGTGGTCACCGCCGGGTGGGTTCCCATTTTGATGGCATAGTTTTCCGCCGGAAGGCCGAAGGCGTCAAAACCCATGGGGTGGAGCACGTTGAAGCCCTTCATCCGCAGGAAGCGGGAATAGATGTCTGTGGCGGTGTAGCCTTCGGGATGCCCCACATGGAGCCCCTGTGCGGAAGGGTAGGGGAACATGTCCAGTACATAGCGGCGCTTGTCTTTGGGAAAGGATGGATCTTCAACTGCCTTAAAACTCTTGTGTTCTTCCCAATATTTCTGCCATTTAGGTTCGATTGTCTCAAAGGGATACTTCGCCATGTACCGGGCTCCTTCCAAACATAATTATACTAGCATAGTATATACTTTCTTGGGTGTTTTTCACAAGACAGGGGCCGGGATTTGCAGCTGCCCGAATAGCCGCAGAAAAACAGGATAAAAAAACCCGGTCATTAGACCGGGCTGATGTTAGCCGCTAAACCGGCGTCCTGGTTTTATCGTATCAAAGGGTCCCTTCACGGACTTCCCTGTTCAGGCTGGGGATCTCGAGGATCGTACCGGGCTCTATCAGATTCGGGTTATCGGGAGTTTCCAGTTTTTCCCTGTTTGCGTCATAGAGCAGGGGCCACAAATAGGGGTCGTTGTAGATCTGCGGTTGTGCGGCGATGCCCCAAAGGGTGTCTCCTTCCTGAACCGTGTAGGTTCCTGATATAGTTTCCGCTTGCCGTTGTGCTTCGGCTTGTCTGGCCGCCTCTTCTTCCTGGGCTAGCCGCTCTGCTTCTGCCTGACGCGCGGCTTCTTCAGCCGCGGCTAGAGCTTCTGCTTCGGCCTGTTTGCGGGCAGTTTCCTGAGCCTCCGCTTGTTGCCGGGCTTCTTCTTGTCGACGGGCGGCGGCCTCGGCCTGTGCCTGTCGGCGGGCTTCAGCTTCTGCAGCTTGGGCCTGCCGTCGTGCTTCCGCTTGTGCCTGGGCTTCCCGCCGGGCTTCCGCCTGACGTGCGGCCTCCTCTGCCTGGGCTATCCGCTTTGCTTCCGCTTGACGTGCGGCCTCCTCTGCCTGGGCTATCCGCTTTGCTTCCGCTTGACGTGCGGCCTCCTCTGCCTCGGCCTGTTTACGGGCTTCTTCTTGCTGGCGTGCGGCGGCTTCGGCTTCTTTTTGAGCAGTGGCAGCAGGTGTTTGGTTAGGAGCCGGAACCACCGGTGCAGCAGTCCCGGATTGTTGCCGGGCTTGCGCTTGTTGTTGAACAGGAGCAGCGGGAGCGGCTGTTTGGTTGTTCGGAGCTTGAGCCGCCGGAGTAGTACCGGCTCCGGTTTGTTGTCGGGCTTGTGTTTGTTGCTGAGCCGGAGCAGCAGGAGCGGCTGTCTGGTTGTTCGGAGCCTGTGCCACCTGTGCAGCAGTCCCGGATTGCTGCCGGGCTTGCGCTTGTTGTTGAGTAGTGGCTGCGGGAGCGGCTGTCTGGTTGTTCGGAGCTTGAGCCGCCGGAGTAGTAGCGGCCCCGGATTGTTGCCGGGCTTGCGCTTGTTGTTGAACAGGAGCAGCGGGAGCGGCTGTCTGGTTGTTAGGAGCCTGTGCCACTGGTGCAGCAGTCCCGGATTGTTGCCGGGCTTGCGCTTGCTGTTGAACAGGAGCAGCGGGAGCGGCTGTCTGGTTGTTCGGAGCCTGTGCCACTGGTGCAGCAGTCCCGGATTGTTGCCGGGCTTGCGCTTGCTGTTGAACAGGAGCAGCGGGAGCGGCTGTTTGGTTGTTCGGAGCCTGAGCCGCCGGAGTAGTAGCGGCCCCGGATTGTTGCCGGGCTTGCGCTTGTTGTTGAGCGGGGGCAGCGGGAGCGGCTGTCTGGTTGTTCGGAGCTTGAGCCGCTGGTGCAACAGGTCCGGATTGTTGCCGGGCTTGCGCTTGTTGTTGAGCCGGAACTGTGGGAGTGGCTGTCTGGTTGTTCGGAGTTTGAGCCGCCGGAGTAGGAGCGGCCCCAGTCTGCTGCCGGGCTGCTATAAGGGTGGGCTGCTGAGAGGATGATTCAGGTGCGGAATTTTCATCCGGTACGTCGAAAGTCCACCATTCCTGAATACTTGAGCAACCCGGAAGGAATAGTATCGACAAACTGCCTGATAGTATCAGTATCTTTACTATTCCTTTTTTCATGGATCATCCTTTTTATTGATCGAAGAATTCGGAATCGGTTTGTTGATCGTAGGTTTCGTCGATATATGGGGACTCGGCTCCCGTCTGGGGAAGCGGGGTTACCGGCGCCTCTTCAGCTTGGGGACGCGCTGCTCCCTGGGCCGATACCTCAGCCTGCAGACGCGCGGTTTCAGCTCCCTGCGCTGCGGTTTTCGCCTGCTGCCGAGCCCTCATCTGCGCCACCGCATCCGTCTCGGCTTGCTGACGGGCAAGCTCGGTTGCCTGGGCCGCCATTTCAGCACGTTGATAGGCAAGCTCGGCTGCCTGGGCTGCCGCTTCCGCCTGATCCCGTGCTTCCTTCTGAGCCGCCGCTGAGGCTTCCGCCTGGGCAAGGGCGGTTTCCGCATCCATCGCCGCTTTTTCCGCCTGCAGGCGTGCGTCTTCGGCTTCATACCCCACTGCTGCCTGGAATCCGACTTCCGTCGTTACCGGCTGCTGAGCCTGAGCCGCAGCTACTGCCTGCTGGCGGGCCGTTTCAGCTTCCTGAGCCGCTGCCACAGCCTGCTGGCGCGCCGCTTCGGCTTCCTGAACCGCATCCGGTGAGACAGAAGACCAATATTCCTTGACACTTGCGCATCCGGGCAGAAACAGGATCGATAACCCGAATGACAGTCCCAGTATCTTTACCATTCTTCTTTTCACAACATTATCCCCTTTACTGCCCTCAGGCTATTTCTTGAAGGTAAACAGCAATGTAAACTTCGTTTTATCGATGTTAACCACATTGGCCGCAACTGCCAGCACGTCAATCGCCATGTCCCTGTTGAGGTTTACAGACATTCCGAGCGCAAGCCTTACCGTAGGCACCCCGGTGAGTTTTTCGGTTGATACCGTGGGTTCCGGACTGGAATCGCTGACAGTCGTTGTGGTTGTTTCCTGATAGGAGAATAACTCAACCCCAAGGCCCGCCTGCAGGGCAAAATGATCCGGAAGCAGGTTGAAATTCACGCCCACGGCTATATCGGGCCTGATTTCAAAATTGTTTATCGTGGTGTCGTAGGTGTGCAAGTTCAGGACATCTTCCTGTGTTATTGCTATTGTATCTATCCGGAGGGGGACATTTCCCTTAACGCCAAGGCTAAACATCGGGTTAAAATCCTGGCTGTAGGTAAACCCGACATTTACGGGAATCCTTATATCCGTGATGGGCAGATCCAACTGGGCCCTCGGATCAGATAGACGTTTGAAGCCGGAAAAGTTACCACCCAGCCCCTTTGCCCAGGCATTTGTGGGGTCCATGGTCTCAAAGGCTTCGTATGCGGCATCCCCGGCGCCTCCTGAGGTGGTGTAGGTAGAGCTGATTCCATAATTGCCGTTGTTTTTATAGGTCCTGGAAGCCAAATCCGCAGTGATATCCAGTTCCGCCTGGCTATGCTCGGTGCTGTTGAAATCAAAGCCCAGGGTAAGGCCCCCTGAAAGTTCATCAAAATCCTGCAATTTTTCCAGCTTGGTAGTCCAGTTGAATGCGGAAGTAGTAGAATTTGTGGTTCCCCACCATGCGGTGGAATTATATTGATGAAAGTCATAGGAGCCCCGGAGCGCCGGCTTAAACCGGAAGGTCTTCCCTATAGGAATATTAAAGCCCAATTCAAGGTAGGGCTTCAGGCTGCTTTCGATGGTAGTTTCCCGGTACGAATCTTCCCGGGTTTTGGTGCCCTGTAAAAATTCCGTAAAGCCGATTTTGGCCCCGAAAATCCCGGCGCCCATAAGGACTTCGATGGTATTGTCGCTGGTGTAGGGGGCGGCGTTCGCCGGCAGGGAAATTCCATTCGCATCGACCAGATCAGGCTCCGAGGTGGTTATGAGTCCCCCCGTGCCGTCCGGGATAGAATTGATATTTTCCTGTTTTTTCATGCCGATCACCGGCTGGTTGATGATCAGGGAGGCCAGCTCGTTTATCAGGCTCCCGCCGTAGGCAACGCCGATGAAACCCTTCCCGTTCTTGCCGAATTTACTCCCAAAGCCGATGTTGAGCCCCCCTTCCTGTATGGATGCGTCAATCCCGGCATAGCCGAAATATTTTACGGCCTTCAGGGAACTGAAGTCAACAACCGACATAACCCGGTCCGCATCCGTAGTGAGGGTACCCAAGGTTGCCTTGGAGGTCCCCGACTGGGGAGCATACATCTTGCGGCTGCCGCGCAGGTCCCCAAAGCCGATGGGGGCTGCGGAGGGCTCCGGGGGAGGCTCCGCGCTCAAAGCAAGAACCGGCACAAGGGCCATCGCCAGACAGACCGGCAGTAGTTTATTCATAGGACTTTTCATATAAGCCTCCTTGGGTTTATGGTGAATCACTCAAACGCTCCGGTATATTTATACAGCTTGTCTACCTTCAAGGTATGCTTTGTTGTAAAGGTGTATGTTAAAGGCGGTTTACCCAATATGGCACCAGCACTAACGGGAGTGATCGTAATAGAGCGAACTACTTGAATAGCAGCGCCACTGATTACAGGATAGTTATCAGAGTCTCCAATATCTTTGTCTATTTCAATTAATACATCATTCCACTCTTTTATTCCCTCAGGGAACTTTTTTCCAGTTGTTTCGGAACCCGCCATTTTGGTCCACTCGGAAATTGATAGTGTGTCCTTACTTTCAGTAACAAGCAGAGAACCCGTTTTTCCGTCCTTGCTGAGGGATCGCGAAAACTCGTATGATGTGCCAATGCCAGCAGCCCCTAATGTCGCCGGGGTTGGCTGGTACATTAACCGAATTTCCGATTCGTATAATGCAGGGTCAAGAGCCGTAGGCCCGGTAAATGAGCCGCGGGGCGCCCCTTCATACCGCTCGTTATACTGCATATCCTGCACCTGGTCATTGCACCCAATAAAGAATGATCCCATCAGGGCAATCGCAATCAAAACAATAAAGAACTTTTTCATAAGTTCCCCCTTCTTTAAAATCCCCTTCCTTATTATGGAAGGAGTTTATTGCATCAAGCGGGGTACATTCCCCGCAAAAAGCCCTATTCTACAGCCGGACCCCAGGGGCGCCGCCTGACCCCGCCTGGTCTTCCATAAATTTCCTGCCCTGCCGTTGTACCTTCAACAGTAACCGGGCGGTTTTTACCACCCTTTTTTTCTTACCGGAGCTTAATTTCTTAAAATCCCTACATAAATCATCAAGTTCCTTATAGACCCTAGTATTCATGGGTAAGTATCCTTATAATGTATTACTAATCTATCATTATAAAGAAATCATAGCTATCTTGTCAATGCCTAAACTTGCTATGGGGGGCTTTTTATGGTAATTTTTATATTATGGAAGGGGATTCATGGCGGTTTCTTCAGTCGGCGCCCGGTTAAAAACGCTCAGAAAGACCCTTGGGATAAATCAAAGGGATTTTTGCAGGGGTATCTATATCAGTCAAGGCTATTATGCCCAAATGGAGAGTGAAACAAGGGAGATGAACAGCCGCATCATTGAGTTGATTTCCGCCAAATACAATGTGAATAAGGAATGGCTCAAAACAGGTAAGGGGGAAATGTTCGGCGGGGAGCCCCCTGACACAGACCTGAACCAGCTTATCGGGATATACCAGGAACTGGACCCGCTTTTCAGGGAATACATATCATTACAGATAAAACAGCTTTTGGCGGTCCAAAAGAAAGGCAAGGCCGGGGGCCGCTCAAGCCCCTAAACCCCGGACAGGATGCCGGTTATTTAATAACCGCGGACACCCCCGAGCGGCTAAAATCCATGCGGAACTCGGGGAGCAGGGGGATGCCGGTACTGATCAGGGCTTCCCCGGTGAAACGGTAGGGAACCTGTCCCTGGGCTATCACCTGATCCAGAAGCCCCCGCTGCATACCGATGAAATTGGTCACCAGGAAGAGCCGGGTTTCCGCGGAGTCCCGGGCGGGGATCTCAAGTACATTCCGTTCTTTTCCTCCCGCCCAGAAACGGCCGGTGCCGTAGAGTTCATATCCAAAGGCCGCAAGGTCCACGGGAAAGGGGTTGGGGTTGTCCACCCGGAGATCCACCCGGAACCGGGTGTTGATCAGATCCCCCTGCATGATGGCGATGGAGGTGACGGTAAACTCAGGTTCCTGTATCCGGGGAAAGGCCGCAGCGGCGCGGAGTTCCGTTTCGGAATTTCCTGCGGAAAGAGATACCTGCAGATTGGCGCTGTATTCATCAAAATTATTTGAATTGGCGCGGGGGGTATTGATTGGGGCGGGCAAATCCAGATCCAGTTTGAGGATAAGGGTCCGGGCCGCTTCGCCGGGAATCTCCAGCCGGGCGCCCCGGGCGGGCCTCCCGTCCGTGACAGAAGCCCCCTGGGGAATGGCGGTCAGAACTGCCGCAGCAGGTTGAACGCCGTTGAGCCGGACTTCCCAGCCCGTTACTTCGGCGGGCACTGCGGCGGAGCCGGGGTTTTCTGTGGAAAGGGTGTAGAACAGGGACACCTGGCCCACGTTTTTCGCCTCGATCCGGTCAAAGGTCAATGCGAATTTAGGGTCCCCAATGGGCGCCTGCGGAGGAGGAAGCGGCGCCGGCGCTGCGGCCGGTACGTATTCAGGCTCAGGCATAGGCTCAGGAGCAGACACAACCGGGGCGGGCGCCGGAGTTTTACAGGCAGCGCACAACCCAAGCAGAAGAAGGCCGGTAATAAATTTTTGGCAGAACTTGCTCATACTTCCAATATCGGCACTTTGGGGGATTAATATACTGCCGGCCCTGGTTCTGGCGAAAAAATCCCATCCCTGTTACAGTATTTCCTGTGGTAAAATTTTTCACGGCGGCATCCGCATTACCGCTCATGCTGCTGATAGTTCTGCTTCCCGCCTGTCATGCCCCCCGGTCCGGTGAAGAAGCGGCCGGAAAAACGGCGGAAAATTTGACAGAGCCCCGGTATGAAGCTCTGCCCCCGCCGATAGAGCCGCCCCCCGCAGAACCGGCTTTCCCCTATCCCATTGCCCTCAAGGCCGCCCCTGCGGAAATCGAAGTGTTTCTTAATGGAACGGTTCTTACGGGGAAGGACGCGGGCGGGGGGATAAAAAACTTCCTTATTGAAACAGGGCCGGGTATGCTGCGGTTCAGCGCGCCGGATTACGAGGCTCAGGAATTTTTCACCCATCAGATACCCGGAATGCTTAAGGACAAACAGCTCCAAATCAAACTGGAAAAAGAAGGGGGCTTTCTGGACCTCATTCGGGAAATCCCCACGGGGCGCCAGCCCAAGAGCGCCTATTTTTCCCCCACAGGGGATCGGATATTTGTGCCCCTCCTCGACGAAAGCGGGGTGGATGTGTTCAGGTTTTCTGCGGCAGAGGAGACCGCTCCGGCAATCAGCTTTGAAAGGCGGCTCACGGTTCCCGAAAGTAACGCACGGGGCTTTGTGGAAGCCATGATCGACGAGGGCCGCCGGGAAGTATGGGTATCTAATATGGAAGAAAACCGGGTCCACATCTTTGACCTGGATACCCTTCTCTATAAAACCCATGCGGACACGGGCGGCGTCATGCCCAAGGTGATCGTCCAGAGCCCCGGCGGAGAAATCACCGCGGTATCGAATTGGCTTTCCCAAAATATCAGCATCTTCGATTCTGAAACCAGGGAACTTCTCTATAAAATTGCCGCAGGGGGCACACCCCGGGGCATGGCCTTTTCCCCGGACGGCAGCCTGCTCTACACCGCCATCTTTAACGCGCCCCTGATCCGGGTGATCGACATATCCCAAAAGAAGGTTGCTAAATCCTTCAGCCTCTACGAGGGGGATGGGGCGGCCCGGCATGTGATTTATCATGAAGGGAAACTCTTTGTGTCCGACATGGCCCGGGGGAATGTCTGCATCCTGGACGCCGCCACGGGGAAGCTTTTGCAGAGCCGGCGGATTGGGCCGAACATCAACACCATCATCCTCTCCCCCGACGGGAAACGGATCTTCGCCTCATCCCGGGGGCGGAACAACCCCGCGGACTATACCCTGCCGGGGCCGGAATTCGGCGCGGTCTATGCGCTTTCCGCGGCGGACCTTTCCACGGAAGAAAAGGTCTGGGGACGGAACCAGCCCACGGGGCTCGCGGTGTCCCCAGACGGCGGCTATCTGGTTTTTACCGATTTTCTGGACGCAAATATGGAAATATACCGGATAAAGAATTAACGTGGATAAAATTTTATGTTATAATTTTTAAAAATTTTTCCTTATAGGAGATTATCATGGCTGATGGAAAAATACCGGAACGTGCGGAAGTAAGGCTAGAAAACACCTGGGACCTTTCAAAATTGTTTGCAGATGACGGGGCCTGGAATGCGGCCCTTGCGGAATATGAAAAGCTGGCGGAAAAAATTCCCGCCTACCGGGGCACCCTGGGAAAGTCTGCGGAAAGCCTTGCGGATTACCTCGATTTCAACAAGGAATTCTCTCTCCTTGAGGAGCGGCTTAACTATTACAGCGATTTACGGCAGACCGAGGACGAGGGCTCCGGCGCGGCCCGGACCATGACCGGCAAATTCATGATGGCCGCTTCAAAGGCCCAGGCGGAGGCGTCCTGGTCTGCGCCGGAAATTCAGGCCATCCCCGACACGGTTATGGAGACATTCCTTAAACATCCCCGGCTCGCGGAATACAAGATCTACCTGAAAAAGCTCCTCCGCTATAAGCTGCATATTTTAAGTGACAGGGAAGAACGGATCATCGCCCTCCACGCCGAAGGCGAGGGGACCGCGCAGGAAACCTTTTCGGTGCTCACCAACGTGGACCTGAATTTCGGTTCCATCGACACCCCTGAAGGCCCGCGTCCCCTGTCCCAGTCAACCTGGTCGGTCTTTATGGAGAACCCTGACCGGGAACTGCGCCGAAAAGCATATACCACTTTTTACGGACACTTTGAGGCACATAAGACCACTCTGGCAAGCCTTTACAGCGGTTCCGTCAAAAACGATGTGATCAAGGCCCGCATCCGGGGCTTCGGCTCCGCGCGGCAGGCGGCGCTTTTTCCCGACAAGGTGGACGAATCGGTCTACGATAACCTGGTCGCCGCAATCGGCAATAACCTCGGTTTCCTGCACCGTTACTACGCCCTGCGGAAAAAGGCCCTCAAGCTGGACGAGCTCCGCCATTACGATGTGTATGCGCCCATCGTACAAAAAGCGGCAAAGCGGACCACTTGGAACGAAGCGGTGGACCTCATCTCCGCAGCCCTTGCGCCATTGGGTGACGAATATGTTTCCACCATCCGCGCCGGGCTCCTGGGCCGCTGGGCGGATCGTTACGAAAACAAGGGCAAGCGTTCCGGGGCCTTCTCCGCCGGCAGCTACACCGCGGACCCCTACATCCTTATGAACTACAAGGAAGACAGCATCCGGGACGTGTTCACCCTGGCCCACGAGGGGGGCCATTCCATGCACTCCTGGTACTCGGCGAAATCGAATCCCTTCATGCACTACGGCTATACGATCTTTGAAGCGGAAGTCGCCAGCACTTTTAATGAGGAACTCCTCTTCCGTCATCTTATTAAAACCGCCGATTCCCCGGAACTGAAATTGTATCTGGTGAACAAACGCTCCGATGACTTATTGGCAACACTCTACCGGCAGACCATGTTCGCGGAATTTGAAAAAATCTCCCACGAGTTGGAAGAAAGCGGATCGCCCCTCACCGTAGAGGTACTGCGGGGCGCATACCGCAAATTGCTGGAAAAATACTTCGGTCCCGACATGGTCCTGGAACCCGCAAGCGATCTTGAGGGCCTCCGCATCCCCCACTTCTACCGGGCCTTCTACGTGTACAAATACTCCACCGGAGTTTCCGCCGCCCTGGCTCTGGCGGAACGGGTCCTTTCAGGCGGCGCAAAGGAACGTGAAGATTACTTCGCCTTCCTCAAATCCGGGGGTTCCCGTTTCCCCATCGAATCCCTCAAAGTCGCGGGGGTGGACATGTCTTCCCCCGCGCCGGTGGAAGCGGCCTGCAAAATTTTTGGGAAGCTGGTGACGGAACTGGAGGGGCTGATCTGAGTTCCTCTTCATCTGCGCTGTTCCAAAATAAGCGGTACATTGATTTTTTGGATATTTTGGGGTAAGGTGTATTTATGGGTGTTAATAGCAAGTACAAGGACAGCCTGTTTTCCTGGCTTTTCAGTGATCCCGACACCCTGCGGGAGCTATATGGCGCCATCGAAGGCATCCCGGTGGACCCGGCGCTTCCCGTCACCATCAATACCCTGGAAGATGTGCTCTATATGGACCGGATGAACGACATATCCTTCGAGATTGCCGGTAAACTGGTCGTGCTCATTGAACACCAGTCCACCATCAACCCCAATATGGCGCTCCGGCTGCTCATATATGTCGCACGGATATACGAAAAAATTATCGGCAGCAAAAAAATATACAGCGTGAAAAAGCTCCTCATACCCCGGAGCGAATTTATTGTCCTCTATAACGGCAGGGACCCATACCCCGATGAAGGCATCCTTAAGCTTTCGGATTCTTTTGAAGACGCCGCATCTCTGGGGCTGATTAAAGATAATCCCCCGGTACTGGAATTAACGGTCAAGGTATATAATATAAACGAAGGCCGTAACGAGGCCATGGCCCGTGGCTGCCAACGGCTGTTTTGGTACAGCGCCTTCGTTGCCAGGGCCCGTGAGTTCGAAAAAACCGCTCCCGACAAAGAAACTGCCATGAAAATGACCATAAACTACTGCATCAAACACGATATCATGAAAGAAATTTTAGAGGTGAACGCTTCGGAGGTTGTAAATATGCTATTGACCGAATGGAATTGGGACGATGCGTTGGCGGTCCGTTGGGAAGAAGGCCGGGAAGAAGGCGAGAAGAAGGGCCAAATCAGGGTTCTGGAACTGGTAAAGCAGGGATACACCGCAGAACAGATTGAAGAAAAATTGTCCCTTAAAACAGAAACCGCCGGCAAATAAATGCCGTTAACCGGCCTCACGGGGCATTGTCATGCTCAATTTTGAAAGAAATGCGGCATTGGTCATTAATCCTGAGGGAATATTGCCCGGTCTGATCCCCTTCCAGTTTAATGGCCGGAGCCAGGAGCTGGTAGGCTTCCACTTTGAGGGCGCCGGCCAGTTTAACGATGGACTTATCGCTTACCCACATCCGGCAGCCTTCGATGTCGTTGATGGTTTGGGAAGAAAGTTCCGCGGCCATGGCCAGCTTTTCCTGTGATATGCCCAGGGCCCGCCGCCGGTCCTTGATATTGGCTGAAAGGATTTCCCGTAGCTTTTCCGGGCTGGAACTCATGTTTTCCCCGGGCTTATTGAAGAATTTTTAACCGCAAAGGCGAAGAAGGCGCAGAAGGGAATAGCCCATGTCGTTTTCCTTCCTTCTGTGCCTTTGTCGCCTTTGCGGTTGTTCTTTTTTTCTGAAATATCGCAGTTCTGAATAAATTTGGCAGTGAGAAAAAGTAAATGCAGGAACCCTGGAAGCGGTAGCGATTCCTTAAACAATCCCCTATAATCCTTCCATGGAATCAACCCTGCTTACCGCCGATGATGTGGCGCAGCAGCTGCGGATAAAAAAATACACCGTGTACGAGCTCATCAAACGGGGGGAACTCCCTTCCTCAAAGGTGGGCAAGCAGGTCCGCTTTTCCCAGGAAGATATCAGGCGTTACCTTGAGGCCAACAAAACCGGCCCCCTGTCCCGCAAATCCGCCGCGGATGCGCCTTTATATATGGATGAATCCCGTCAGCCTGAAATTCCTTTGCCCCAAGCAGTCTTGGCCCAAGCGGCGTCAGCCGCCGTGATCATCAGCGGACAGGACCGCTGCCTGGATCTGCTGGTAAGCCGGATTGCCGAGGCCGGGGCCGTCCCCCTCCGCTCCTATGTGGGCTGTTATAACGGACTCTATGCCCTCTACCACGGCAGGGTGACCATGGCGGCCTCCCACCTCTGGGACGGGGAGACCGATACCTACAACTACCCTTTTATCCGCCGCCTTTTGCCGGGGCTGCCCGTGGGGGTCCTCCGTCTGGCGGGGCGGATGCAGGGTTTTTACGTCAAAAAGGGGAATCCCCTCAATATTAAAGACTGGAAAGACCTGGCCCGGCCCGATGTTGCCATGGTCAACCGGGAACGGGGCTGCGGCACCCGGATTTTGCTGGATCAGAAGCTCCGCCGGGCCGGTCTTAAGCCCCAGGACATCCGGGGCTATGGCCGGGAATCCACTTCCCACATGGCCTGCGCCGCTACGGTCTCCCGGGGCGGTGCAGATGCGGGCATCGGCTGTGAAAGGGGGGCGGAAAACGCGGCCGGGGTGGACTTTATCCCCCTCCAGCTTGAATGGTATGATTTTGTATTCCGCCTTTCAGACCAAGATACCGCCGCGGTACGGAGCCTCACTTCCTATGTTTCTTCGGCGGAATTCAAACAGGACCTCCAAATGATGGGGGGTTACGACCTTTCCCAAACCGGCGTCTATGAGGAATTGTAAAGCCTTGAACAAGTTTCCCCCATTTGTTACAGTTATGGGATATTATAGAGTTTATTAATGGAGTCTGATAAATGGGTGTGCTCAGTATTGTACTGTTGGTGTTTTTTGTTATCACGGCGATTCTGCTGGTGCTGCTGGTATTGATCCAGAACGAGGAAGGGGACAGTCTGGGGGGGATTTTTGCCGGGGGCAGCTCCTCCGCCTTTGGTTCCCGTTCGGGCAATGTCTTAACCAAGACGACCTCCGTATTGGGGGCCCTGTTTCTGGTGCTCAGCCTCAGCCTTGCCATTATTAACCGGACCCCCGGCGATTCCGGGGTTGAATCCGCCGGGCGCAGGCTGACGACAGACGGGGCCGGAAGCAGCTGGGTTGAAGATGAACTTAATACACAAAGCGGGAACCTTCCTTCTACCGAAACGGAGTCAGAAGGGATTACAGAATAGGGCCTGGGGCCCAGCGGGAGGTTTGAGATGTTCCTGCGTGAAGTATTTCCGGCGGCTCTCATCAAAATTGGTTTAGAGGCGGAAGATAAAGAAGAAGCCTTTGAAGAAATGGTGGATCATTTCTGTCAGGTAAAAAAGATCAACGCCCGGCAGGAGATCCTCGAAGCCCTGCGGGAGCGGGAAGCCAAGATGTCCACCGGGATTCACAAGGGGATCGCTGTCCCCCACGGCAAGACCACCGCCGTGGACGAGGTCTTTGGGGTGCTGGGAATCTCCCGCAAGGGGATCGATTACGATGCCCTGGACGGGGAACCGGTGTACATCCTCTTTATGATAGTGGCGCCCCCTGAGGATTCGGAAAAACACCTCCGCGTCCTCAAACGCATGGCGGAATTGCTGGAAAATCCCCAATTTTACATGGAACTCCTCCCCCAAAAGGATACTCAGGGCGCGTACCAGGTTATCTGCAAGTATGAGGATCTTTTCCTTAACAAGGATTAGGGTGGGGTATTATGGCTGAAGTTAATACCGTCCCCGCCGGGACCGCGCGAGGGGAAGGGATTGCGGCGCAGGGGATTGCGGAACTTGAGGGGGCCGACCGGCAGGTGCTGGGGCATCTCCTTCAAATTGAGGCCGAAGCCGCCGCCCTGGTGGACGACGCCCAGGCCGAAGCGGACCGCCGTATTGCCGAGGGTGAACGGCAGAACCGCTCCCGCTATGACGAGCAGTACGGTAAGGAAGCGGCGGAACTTGAACAGGAATATGAAAAAGCGACGGCCGCAGTGAAAGCGGACTATCAGAATCAGATTGAATCCTACCGGAAAAGCCTGGACGCCATCACGGTGGACCGGGATCGTTTCAACGTCCTGATGGACGATTTCCTGGGAAAGGGGCGATAGGATGCCGGGTGCGGGGGAACGGGCTTACGTTTATGCCAAGGCCTGCGGGATTGTCGGTAAATCCTTCGTGGGAAAGCGGATTTCTTCCCTTGGGGGCGTCAGTCGGCTTTCCGGCCTTGACCGGCTGGTCTTCCCCCTTTCCGGCAGGGAACTCCCCGAGCGGGAGCTGCTCCCGGACCTTGAAAAACGGATCACCGGCCGCTCAGTACAGCAGATCCTTACCATTGTTTCTTCCTTTTCCTCTCCCCCGGAACTTCTGATTCGTCTTCTGCGGACCTACGAATACTCAGACCTTAAATCCAGCCTGAACGCCCTGGTCACCGGGGAGACAAAGCTTCCCGCCATTACGGACATCAAACCCTTTGGAACCGTCAATTTTGCAGCCTTTCCTGAGCTCATCTCCATGCTTCGGGGTACTGAATTTGAATTCCTCCTAAAAAATAAGGATTTGAAACAGGGCGGGGATGCCATCGGGGCCCAAACCGAACTGGATCGCCATTTTTATACGAGTCTTTGGAAGGCCCTGCGCTCTCTGCCGGGGAAGGACCGTGTATCCGCGGAACGGATACTGACGGAGGAAATATCCCTCCGCAACAGTATTTGGGCCCTGCGGCTGCGGACTTACTACGGCATGAGCGCCGATGAGGCGGAAAAGCACCTGATGGACATCAGGGTAAAGAAGGGCCGGGGCTCAGAAGTTTCCCTGGCCGCCGATGCCCGTGTCTCCCTTTCCCTGCCCCTGGATACCCGTTCCGCCTGGGCCAGGTGGAAGCAGGCGCAGTTCCTGAACTCCGAAAGCCCGGGCCAGAGCTGGCAGGCGGACCCCCGGTATTTCCAAAACGCCGCCTCGGAACACCTCTACCGGCTGGCCCTGCATTCATTCCGGCGAAGCCCCTTTTCCATGGATGTTGCCTTCTGCTTTATCAAACTGAAACAATTTGAAGAGGACCTCCTTACCAGCGTTGCCGAAGGTTTGGGGCTGGGGATGTCCAGTCAGGATGTACTTGCCCTCCTGGAGGTAGAATTATGATTCGTCCCCAAAAGATGAAGCATATTGAGCTTACGGTCCTGAGCCGGGATGTGGACAAGGTTATCGAATATCTGGGCCGCCGGGGGATCATGCACTTTTCCGAGGAATCCGCGGTTGATCCCGGACAAGCTCCCCAAGGTTCAGCTTTTGTCCGGACGGGTTCTGAGGATGGCGGTAATCGCATTGCCCTTCGCGGCGGCGCCCCCGAACCGGTGGATAGTTTCGACGTATGGGGGCCCGCCGGGGTCGCAAATGTCCCGGTAGTTACCGCCCACACACTGGACGAGGCCGCCTATCAGCATATCCAGGAAAATCTGGAAAAGATCCGCTCCGCCGCCGCTTTTTTGGGGCTTGAACTGCAATCCGAGCCTGATGAGGCCAGTGTCCTGCCATCCGAAGCTGAGGAAGATTTAATCGACAGGCTCAGCGATACGGCGGCGAATTTATCGGTCCGGGAAAATGAGGCGGCTCAGGAAAAGCGGAAGGTCGAAGAAACCCTGAACGAAGCCCGGGCCTTTGCCAACCTGAACGCCCCCTTTGCCGATCTGGATCAGCTCTCCTACCTCACCCTCCGGGTGGGGCGCATGGAAAACAAAAAGCAGGCCCTGCTCCGGGAAAACCTGGGGGATCGGGCGGTGATCATCCCCCTTGGGGATGGGGGGGACCGCATCCTGGCGGCGGCGTCCCGGAAGGGCCGTTTCGCCCTGGATTCGGAACTGAAAAGGCTGGGCTTCAGTCCCATCGCCATCCCCGAAGGCTTCAAGGGAATACCCGATGAACTCCTTGCGGGGCTGGAAGAACGGCTCAAGGCAGCGGCGGCGGAGCTGGATGTGGTACAGCGTGAGAAGTCTGCGCTCAGGGATGCCGCAGCTTCCAGCCTCCGGGATCTTACTTCTTCTTATCTGATGGCCGCCATTGTGGAACAGCTCAAGGGCAAACTGGTCGCCACCCGGAGCATCTACCTCCTTTCCGGATGGATTCCCGCGGACGCGGTGATAGGTCTTGCGGCGGATATGGAAAAGCTCACCGGGGGCCGGGTGGCTATCAGGACCTTCAACCCCGAAGAAATGCGGGAAGTGGCGGAGGGAAAGGAAAAGGTTCCGGTCTCCCTTAAACACGGGGCCTTTGTAAAGGGCTTTGAAGGGGTGGTCTTTTCCTACGGCGCTCCCCTCTACGGCACCATCGATCCCACCCCCTTTGTGGCGGTCTTCTTCACCATCCTTTTCGGGATCATGTTCGGGGATGTGGGCCAGGGTCTGGTCCTTCTGCTTGCGGGTCTCCTGACAAGCAAGCGGGGGCTCAAATCCATGGCGGGTTTCCGCTCTTATTCAACCCCCCTCATTGCGATTGGGATTTCGTCCACGGTGATGGGCTTTTTAAACGGTGAATTCTTTGCCAACGAGGAAATCCTGGTGGCCCCCACCCAGGCCGTACTCGGCTTCTTTATGAACATCTTCGGCATAGCCGGGGAGCCCCCGGAACGGATACTCCACCTGATGCCGGAAAAGGGCAATGTGATGAAGCTCTTTTACTTTTTCGGCTTTACCATTGCCGTGGGCATCATCCTCAATTCCATCGGCCTTGTCATGAACATCGTGAACAAGTGCATCACCAAGAAATATGAAGGGGCCTTCTTCTCCAAGACCGGCCTTGCGGGGCTCATCTTCTTCTGGTACGCCCTGTCTATCGCGGTTCGCCTTATTCTTGGGGGAAGTTTCGCCAATTTTGACCTTTTCGGCCTCATCCTCCCGGTGTTCTGCATCTTCTTTGGGCCGGTGATCTGGCGGCTCATCAGCAAGGAGCGGCCCATCCTTGCCGAGGGGCTCATGCCCTTCATCATGGAGGGCTTCGTCGAAATCCTGGAAACCCTTTCAACCTATATCTCCAACACCGTCAGCTTCCTCCGGGTGGGGGCCTTTGCCCTGAGCCATGCGGTGCTTTCCTTTATCGTGTTTACCCTTTCGGAAATGGTTTCCGAAAATCCTGCGGGGCCGGTGTTTTCCCTGTTCATCATGGTTTTGGGGAACGCCGTGATTATTATTCTTGAGGGCATGATCGTGGCCATCCAGGTGGTCCGTTTGCAATATTACGAATTTTTCAGCAAATTCTTTACCGAAACGGGGGTGCCCTTTGTGCCCTTCCGCTTCCGTAAAGGAGTGAAAGAATAATAAGGAGAAGGATATGAAGCGTGTTGTTATCTTATTGGTTCTGGCCTTGTTTGTGCTTGCTGTGCCGGTCTTTGCCCAGGAGGCAGGCGCCGAAGGCGCAGGGAGTACGGCGGTCTGGAAGTACTTTGCGGCTGCCCTGGCGGTGGGTATTTCCTGTATCGCAGGCGGTATCGCCGTTGGGCAGATTGGGGCTGCGGCCATGGGGGCCATGAGCGAGAACCCGGAACTTTCCGGTAAGGCCCTGCCCTATGCCGGTTTGGCCGAAGGTATCTGTCTCTGGGGCTTCCTGGTGGCCCTGCTTATCCTGATCCTGTAAAACCAAAGGTTTTTTCGTGGATTATTTCTTTATCGGGGACCCGGAACTGCTTACCGCCTTCCGTTTTGTGGGGATAGGCGGCGTTCCCGTGGGGGATGCCGATGAGGCCAGGGCGGCCTTTCTGCGGATCACCCGGGGCTGGGACGAAACAGCCGGGGCCGTGCTCCCCGGAGCCATGGGCACCGAGGGCTGCCGGGTTCTGATCATCACCGAAGAAGTGGCGGACTGGCTGGGGGATCTCCTGATTGACTGGCAGCTTGCCGATCAGTATCCCCTGGTGGTGGAGATCCCCGGCATCCTGGGCCGGCTTGAGGGCCGCAAAACCCTGGTGGATTCCATCCGGGAAGCCATCGGCATTCACGTATAGAGGACAAAATGGAAGAATTGCAGTCAACCGAGGTGCTGGATCGTGAGATCCTGGAGGACGCCCGGAAAAAAGCCTACCGGATTCTCAAAACCGCCGATGACACGGTAAAGTCCAACGCCGCCGTCTGGGACAAAAAGGCCCAGGACGCGGTTGCGGAACTGAAACAGCGCTATGCCGAACGGGGCAAGCGGCTGGGGGAGGAGATCATGGCCCGGCTGCCCCTGGACAAGCGGCGCACCGAGTCTGAAAAGATCGAAGCCCTCCTCCGGGGCGCGGTGGATAACTGGTATGCCGGACTTGGCCAAGACCGGGTTCTTTCCATTCTTGAAAAAGAACTGCGGAAGCGCCTTGATGACTGTCTTGAATTCAACCCGGCTGGTTTCCGGGTCGTTTTTCATAACCTTGAGGCCAAAGAAGGGGAGGCCCTGCTTAAAAAAGTCCTGCCCCAGGGCAAATGGGACAGCGATGCCGCCCCTGCCGATGGGGCGAATAAGTACCCCGAAATCGTTATTGATTCCAAAACCGTGAAGATCACCTCATCAATACAGATGGTGACAGGCACCCTTCTTGGGGATTACCGCTCGGAGCTTACCGAGGCCCTCATCGGGTCAGCTTTCAGCGATGGCAATATCTCCATAGGAGGCCCTGCATGAGCGGCATGATCGAGGGGAAGGTTAAGCGTATATCAGGCCCCATCATCCGCGCGGAGGGACTCGGCGGGGCCGGGCTCTTTGACGTGGTGGAAGTGGGGGAGAAGCGGATCATCGGGGAGATTGTCCGCCTTGAGAAGGCGGAAGCGGTGATCCAGGTTTACGAGGACGACACGGGGCTCCAGGTTGGGGCCCTTGCGGCGTCCACCGGGCGGCCCCTTTCGGCGAAGCTCGGTCCCGGCCTCATGGGGACCATCTACGATGGGATTCAGCGGCCCCTGGAATTCCTCTTTAAGCAGAGCGGGGCCTTTATGGACCCCGGCGCGCGGGGGGAACCCCTGGATTCATCAAAATTGTGGAAATTTGTGCCCGACCCTGATTTGGCCGCCAAAATCGCCGCGGGCGAAAAGGTGGAAGCAAAGCCGGGGATGGTTTTGGGCAGCGTAAAAGAGACTGAAAGTATCACCTGCAAGATCATGGTTCCCCCCAACACCAAAGGCGGGACCATCACCTTCCTTGCGGGGGAGGGTGACCTGAACTGTGATGCCATTGCCGCCAAGACCAGCCGGGGTGAAGATATCAGCCTGGCCCAGTGGTGGCCGGTGCGTATCCCCCGGCCCGGCGCGGAGCGGCTTTCACCGGATCAGCCATTGGTTACCGGGGAGCGGGTCATCGACGTGTTTTTCCCCCTCTCCAAGGGTGGCACCGCCGCTATCCCCGGCGGTTTCGGCACCGGGAAGACCATGACCCAGCACGCCATCGCCAAGTGGTGCGATGCGGACGTGATCATCTACATCGGCTGCGGGGAGCGGGGCAACGAAATGACCGACGTGCTCACCGAATTCCCTGAACTCCAGGACCCCCGCACGGGCCGCTCCCTGATGGAGCGGACCATCCTTATCGCCAACACCTCAAACATGCCCGTAGCGGCCCGTGAAGTTTCGATTTACACCGGGGTGACCCTGGCGGAATTCTACCGGGACATGGGCTACCATGTGGCGATCATGGCGGACTCCACCAGCCGCTGGGCGGAGGCCCTGCGGGAACTTTCCGGCCGCATGGAAGAAATGCCCGCCGAGGAAGGGTTCCCCGCCTACCTCCCCACCCGGCTTGCGGAGTTCTACGAACGGGCCGGTCGGGTCCGCACCCTTTCCGGCTTCGAGGGCTCGGTTTCCATCATCGGGGCGGTGTCCCCTCCGGGCGGCGACTTTTCCGAGCCGGTCACCCAGCACACCAAGCGTTTCATCCGCTGCTTCTGGGCTCTGGACCGGGACCTGGCAAACGCCCGGCATTACCCGGCTATCAGCTGGATCGATTCCTACTCGGAATACGCTACGGAAGTGCAGCCTTGGTGGGAAAAGGTAAACCCCCAGTGGGCAACATCCCGCCAGCAGGCCCTGGACCTCCTCAAGCGGGAACAGCGGCTCGCGGAAATCGTCCGCCTTATCGGCCCCGACGCCCTCCCGGACGATCAGCGGCTGGTACTTATTGTCGCCGAGATACTCAAGGACGGCTTCCTTCAGCAGAATTCTTTTGACGATGTTGATATGTACTGCGTCCCCGCCAAACAGGTGCGGCTCCTGGAACTGATCATGAACTTTTTCGATAGGGCTGAACTCTGTATCAAACTGGGGGCGCCCCTCACAAAAATTACCTCCCTGCCAATTCGGGAGCGGCTTGCCCGGCTCAAGAGTTCGGTCAAAAATGATGAGCTTGGCGGCTTAGAGGATTTTGAGGGTGAGATGCGGACATCCATGGAAGAGCTTGAGCGGAGTTACCGCAGCAAGGAAATGCTATGAAGGGAATCGAATACCGGGGTTTAGACCGGATAGAAGGGCCCGTGGTGATCACCAGCCGGAGCCGGAACGTGGGCTTTAACGAAGTGGTGGCGGTCTATGACCGGGAGGAGGGCCGTCGGCTGGGCCGGGTGGTGGACATGAGCGAAGACTGGACCGCCATCCAGCTTTTTGGCAGCAGCACCGGCCTTTCCGCCGCAGACGCCCGTGTGGAATTTCTGGAAAAGCCCATGGAACTGCGGGTTGGTCCGGGGCTCCTGGGCCGCATCTTCAACGGCCTGGGGGAACCCATCGACGGCTACGGGGATATCTTCTCCTCCACCAGCCTTGACGTGAATGGCCTCCCCATCAATCCCTACGCCCGGACCTATCCCCGTGACTTTATCCAGACCGGCATCTCCGCCATCGACGGCATGAACACCCTGATCCGGGGGCAGAAGCTCCCGATATTTTCCGGGAACGGCCTGCCCCACAACCACCTCGCCGCCCAGATCGTCCGGCAGGCGAAGATCATCTCCTCCGATGAGCCTTTCGTGGTGGTCTTCTGCGCTATGGGGGTCAAGTACGATGTGGCCCGCTACTTCCTGGACGACTTTGAACGCACCGGAGTGCTTGCAAACGTGGTGGTCTTTCTGTCGCTGGCGGACGCCCCCAGCCTGGAACGGCTCGTGGCCCCCAAGTGCGCCCTCACCGCCGCCGAGTACTTGGCCTACGAAAAAAACATGCACGTCCTTGTCGTCATGACCGACATGACCAACTACTGCGAAGCCCTGCGGGAAGTTTCCTCGATCCGGGGGGAAGTCCCCAGCCGCAAGGGTTACCCCGGCTACCTCTATTCCGATTTGGCCAGCCTCTACGAACGGGCAGGCAAAATCTCCGGCTCCTCGGGCTCCATCACCCAAATTCCGATCCTCACCATGCCCAACGACGACATCAGCCACCCTATCCCGGACCTTTCAGGCTACATTACCGAGGGCCAGATCGTCCTTGACCGGGAGCTTACCCAGCGCGGGGTCTATCCGCCCGTGGCCGGCCTCCCCAGCCTTTCCCGGCTCATGAAGGACGGCATCGGCCCCGGCATGACCCGTGAAGACCACAAGGACGTTTCCAGCCAGCTCTTTGCCGCCTATTCCAAAGTCAAGCAGGTCCGCAACCTCGCCTCGATCATCGGTGAGGAGGAACTTTCCGAGGCGGACAAACGGTACTTAAAATTCGGCGAGAAGTTTGAGCAGATCTTCCTGACCCAAAGTGAATTTGAAAACCGCGACATCGGCCGTACCCTGGACTTGGGCTGGGAGGTGCTCACCGAGATACCGCGGGATGAACTTTTGCGGATCAAGCAGGAGCTGATTGAGAAGTACCTCGACCCGATATTGGCGAGACAGAAGGGGGAGGTGTTACCATGATTGAATTTATTAAGAATCTACTTATAGTTAAACCATTTAAAAACCTACGGAAGAATCGTTACATAGTAAATCTTGACGAAGAATCAAAGTCAGAAATCAAGAAGAATTTATCCTTTGACAGTGATGAAGAAATATTTATTGTGCTTGATGATTCCCCCTTGAAGAACCTGAAAGATATCGTTGTATTTACCAATAAGAAAATATATTGGAATCTGAAAGATGTAAATTTGAAATCTGTTGTGGACAGGGGAGAATCTGTTAAGAAGGGTCCCAGTTCCATAGATGTTAAACAATTAAGCGGTGTTTCAGTATTTGTAAATAACGAGAATAATAGCAAGTTTATTTATATGATCAGTGAATTCCTTCAAATAAGCCTTAAGTTAAGATATTTTGATTATGATGAATCCTTAAAGATCATTTTTTATGATTATATAACAAATTATTGCGGTGGTTATAATCCTGACAAAGATAAAAATGAAGAACTGTATAGGAAATATCTAAAGGAGCATAAAAAAGAAAGACGCAATATTGTTTCCCTGTTATTTGATACTTGTAATCATCTGGTTATTATTGGGCTGATTATAAGTATATTTATACGCGTCCCCGTTCTTCAGATTGAAAAAATAATTTTCTTTTCGTTATTGTTAAAATTTATAGGAATTGTTTTTAAGTATAAAAAGTCAAGCGACATAAATGCATTGATGATACTGTTTGTTGCTGTTTATCTGCTGGTTCCCGGTTTTTTCCTTGGGCTTGATAAAACCTATGTATACTTTGGGTATGCGGGGTTGGCGACATTATTGAGCGTTTTTGATTTTGATAAAATATTTAAATATATCATACTGATTTTAGCGATCATTTCTCTGGTGCTGTTGTTTTTGCATTGTTTTTATCTGATGCCTTCTTTTGTTTAGATGTAAGATCGATAACTTTCTGCACTGCCTTTTTCGAGTGGCAATTTTTTCTGTGGAAAGTCTTTGTAAGTTTAATATAACCTTTACTGTTATGACGCTTCATATCTTGAACTGGCAATCAGAAAAGGCGGCGTTATGGGGACAAACGACACTAAGCTTACTGCGGCTTGCAAAAAGGCCGGTGTTAAAACAATTTTAGTACCCATTGACCCGCCCCCCGCTGTCCCCCTACAATGAACTATGGCATTAAACTGCGGTATCGTGGGGCTTCCCAATGTGGGGAAGTCCACCATCTTTTCGGCCCTGAGCTCCGCCCCTGCGGAAGCGGCTAATTATCCCTTTTGCACGATTAACCCCAACATCGGCATTGTAAACGTCCCTGACCAGCGGCTGACGAAACTTTCGGAGCTCTTTAAGCCGGAGCGGACCATTCCGGCAACAGTGGAATTTGTGGATATCGCAGGCCTGGTCAAGGGGGCGTCCCAGGGAGAGGGTTTGGGGAACCAGTTTCTTTCCCATATCCGGGAAGTGGGGGTGATTGCCCAGGTGGTCCGCTGTTTTGACGATCCCGACATCATCCATGTGAGCAATAAGGTTGACCCTGCTGACGACATGGAAACCATCAACGTGGAGCTTGCCCTGGCGGATCTGGACACCCTGCAGAAACGCCGGGACCGGGCCGACCGGGCTCTCAAGGTCCAGGCCAAGGCTGAGCAGAAAAGCGCCGAGACGGTGCTGGCCGCCCTTGCCAAAATAGGCCCCGCCCTGGAGAACGGCAGGCCCGTCCGCTCGGTGGACCTAAGCGACGACGAGAAGGCCGCCATCTACGACTGCCACTTTATCACTGCCAAACCCCAGCTTTATGTCTGCAATGTGGACGAGGCGGGGATGAAGGCCATAGCTGGGGGCGGCCAGGCCAACACCTATGTTGAGGCGGTGCGGAAGCGGGCCGCAGCGGAGGGCTCCGAGGCGGTGTGCATCTGCGGCAAATTTGAAGCAGAGCTGGGGTCACTGGAAGATGAGGCGGACAAGCTCGCCTTTCTGGAAGAGCTGGGCCTTAAGGAGTCGGGCTTGAGCGCCCTGATCCATGCGGCCTATCGGCTCCTGGGCCTGCAGACTTTCTTTACCGCCGGGGCCGATGAGTGCCGGGCCTGGACTATCCGCGCCGCTTCCACTGCCCCCAAAGCCGCCGGGGTCATCCACACCGATTTTGAGAAGGGCTTTATCAAGGCGGAAGTCTATTCATATAACGACATCATCCAATACGGCACGGAAGCGAAGATCAAGGAAGCGGGGAAGTACCGCATCGAGGGGAAGGAGTATACCGTGCAGGACGGCGATGTGATGTTTTTCAAGTTCAACGTCTAGTCATCAATGTCCAAACGGTGCCGGGCGCCATGTCTGATAAATATACCATTCTGAAAAAATCTTTTGGACATACGAATTTCCGTCCGGGGCAGGAGGAGGTGATTGACGCCATCCTCGCAGGGCAGGATGTTTTGGCGATCATGCCCACCGGGGCGGGGAAGTCCCTTTGTTACCAGATACCGGCCCTCATGCTGGATGGGCTCACGGTGGTCATTTCCCCCCTTATTTCGTTGATGAAGGATCAGGTAAACGCCCTCACCGACGCGGGAATAAAGGCCGCCTGCCTGAATAGCGCCCTTTCCCCTGCCGAATACGTTGAAGTTATCAGGAAGGCCGATCACGGTGATTATTCCATCCTCTACATAGCCCCGGAACGGCTTTCCGGGACGGAAATTCAGCGTTTTGCCGCCGCCCAAAACATTCCTCTGGTGGTGATAGATGAAGCCCACTGCGTTTCCCAGTGGGGCCACGATTTCCGGCCCAGTTACCTTCAGATTGCCGATTTTATATCGTCCCTGAAAAAGCGGCCCGTCACGGCGGCCTTTACCGCCACCGCCACAAGCAAGGTCAAGGAAGACATCCTCCGGGCATTAAAACTGAAAGAGCCCCACACCCTGACCACCGGCTTTGACCGGGAGAACCTCTACTTTGGGGTAGAGAAGCCCAAGGACAAATCCGCCGCCCTTTTGGAATTTCTTGAAAAGCGGAAAAACCGCAGCGGCATCGTCTACTGCTCCACCCGGAAAACCGTGGACGATGTATGGGGCCTGCTCCTGGGCAGGGGTTTCCCGGCAACCCGCTACCATGCGGGGCTTCCCGACGGCGAACGCCACGAAAATCAGGATGACTTCCAATATGACCGCAGGCCTATTATTGTGGCCACAAACGCCCTGGGTATGGGGATCGACAAGTCAAACGTCTCCTTCGTGGTTCACTACAACATGCCCAAGAACATCGAAAGCTATTACCAGGAAGCGGGCCGGGCCGGCCGTGATGGGGAGAGCGCGGAGTGCGTCCTTTTTTACAGCGGGGCGGATGTGGCGATTAACCAGTTCCTTATCAAAAATGGCCGGGATGAGGAGGAGGAAAAGGACGAAGCCCTTATCGCCCATAACCTGGAACTCCTGAAGCAGATGACCTTTTACGCCGCCGGGACCGATTGCCTCCGCTCCCGGCTCCTCTCCTATTTCGGGGAAAAGCCGCCCGCCTTTTGCGGGAATTGTTCCAACTGTCTGACCAAATTTGAGGAGGCGGACATCAGGATTGAGGCCCAAAAAATCATCTCCTGCGTGTACCGGCTTAAACAGCGGGGACGGAGCTTCGGGAAGGCCACGGTGATTGACATCCTGCGGGGCAGCAAAAGGGAACGGATCCTTTCCATGGGTCTTGATACTTTGAGTACCTGGGGAATCATGGCGGACATTGATGCCCATAGGGTGCGGGTCATTCTGGATTACCTCGTGGACAAGGGTTATCTGGCTATGGAAGGCAATGAATATCCGGTGCTGGTCCTCTGCGCCGCCTCGGAGAAAATTCTCCGGTCAAAGGAGCCTCTCATCATGATGGTCCCCAGGGAAGCCGCTCCGCCCCCATCGCATAAAAGACCTGTTATCCTGGAATTGCCCCCCGATGACGAAGTCCTCTTCACAAAGCTCACACGTCTGCGGAAAAAGCTGGCCCAGGAAGCGTCAGTCCCCGCCTACATCATCTTCCCCGATTCCAGCCTGCGGGATATGTGCCGGAAGCGGCCCGTGACGGAACGGATGTTTCTGGAAATCAGCGGGGTAGGGGCGGTGAAAAACGAAAGGTACGGCCCCCTCTTTACCGCCCTCATCCGGGAACACGAGGAAGAGACCGCCATTATCGGGGAATAGCATATTATGACTATCAAGATGTCTCCACAAGATTTTTGTAAGTAATGGTTGTGGTAGAAGAACAGGCACACAAAAGTCGGTCAAAAAGCTGTGGAGCAAAAAACCGCCGGTTCATGCGGAAGCAAAATTCG
>BOAV01000020.1 GCA_026002045.1 Spirochaetia bacterium
GGGGGGGGGGGGGGGGGGGGGGGGGGGGGGGGTAATTGCACAAAGCAAGTATTGTTTCATCACGTAAAAAATATATACCACCCTATTAAAAAAAGTCAAGTAAGTTTATAAAAAAAGTAAAAAAATTTGTGAAGGGGCGCTTACCTATGACAAAACAACCACAGGCAGTCGGCGGGCGGGACGGCACACGTCCTCATATGCTGGGCACATTGCCTTTGAGCCTCCAAAAAGATCGCTTCCCTATAACGAAGTCCCATGCCCCGCAACCGGAGTTTGTTACGGGCACGCTGGGGACAATGGTGGTGGGGGTGTCAGGGGAATTCGTGACCCGCTTGCGGGGCATGAATTCCCCTGACAGGACCCCCAATTATTCCTTTGCGTGCCCGTGGGCCGCCACGGTTGCGGGGCATGGTACGCGCCGTAACAGCAGCCGTCCCATGGTTGCCGCCATGACCTGCTGGAACACGATCCCCAACAGGGCGGGGAGGGCCGCCGCTTCCGGGAAAAATTCGATGGCGATGGTGGTGGCGGCGCTGATGTTCCGCAGGCCCGCGGAAAAGAAGATGGTGACCCGCTTTTCCGGGGAAAGCCGGCAGACAATGCCGACAATTTTGGAAAGCGCATATCCAAGGGCCGCGAAAAAAATACACATCCCGGCGACAAGCCATACCTTGGGCTCATCAAACCGGATCTTTGGGGCAACCACGGAGGCGTTGGCGGCAATGACCAGGATCAGGCAGACCTTGGCCAGGGGATTAAGGTAGGGTGAGATGACCTGGGGCGCCTTTCCCCGGCTTATTTCGTTTGCCGCCACGCCGATGATCGTGGGAACCACCACCATCATCACCAGTGAAATGGCAATCCCCGTCATGTCCAGGGCAATCCTGGTCCCCAGCAGCAAGGACATGGTGCCTGGCACCACCAGGGGTGCCGCCAGGGTGTCCAGCAGGATCAGGGCCAGGGCCAGGGCGTTGTCCCCCCGAAAGATGGACACCCAAATAAAGCCGGCCACTGCGGTGGGCGCAGAATAGAGCAGGACATAACCGGAAATGGTATCCGCATCTCCCGGAAAAACCAGGGTGGAGAAAAAGAGCGCCGCCAAAGGCATGAGTATATGGGCGGAAACAAAGGCAAACAGTATGGGCATGGGGTGACGGAGGGTAAGTACGAATTCCCGGGCCTTAAGCTTGAGCGCCCCCGACAGGGTTATGAGCCCGAAGATCCAGGGAATATAGGGCCGCAGATGCACAAAAACCCGGGGCAGCAAAAATCCCAGGGCTACCCCGAAGGGGGTTAAAACCGGCATGAGTTTTTCAAACCGGGCGTTCAGGGCAAGGGCAAAATCCAGGGGCCCCCGTTTATCATTCATATAAAGCTACTATAAATTTTTTTCTTCATTGGGTATACTACTATACAAGAAGCGGTTCCCGCTCAATTTTTCCTATCCACCGGAGGCTCGCCCATGGTAAATGATGATGTCATTAAAGAATTGAAGGCAAAGGCGCTTCAGTTTCGCTACGATTTGCTGGAAATGATCGGTATTGGTACCGCCGGCCACCTGGGGGGCTCCGCCTCCCTGGCGGAACTGATGGCGGTTCTCTATTTTTACCGCATGAATTTTGATAAAACTCGTCTTTCCGACCCCAAGCGGGACCGGCTGGTCCTTTCCAAGGGACACGCCGCCCTGATCCAGTATGCGGCGCTCTGCGAAAAGGGCTGCTTCCCCCGGGAAGAGCTCAAGCAGGTCAAAAAACTCAACGGCCTTTTACAGGGCCACCCGGACCTCTCCATCCCCGGCATTGAAGCGGTCACCGGCTCATTGGGGCAGGGGCTTTCCGTTGCCCTCGGCATGGCCCTGGCCCTGCGGCTGGACAAGAGTCCGGCTAAGGTCTATGTGGTCATGGGTGACGGGGAGCAGTCCGAAGGCCAGCTCTGGGAGGCGGCCATGGCGGCGGCCAACTTCAAGGTTGATAACCTTACCGCCTTTATCGACTGGAACAAGATACAGGCCACCGGCGCCACCGGCGACATCTTCAACAATCCCGATTTGGACAAGAAGTGGCGGGCCTTTGGCTGGGAAGTGATCCCCTGTCCCGGACACGACATCCCAAAGATCATCGAAGCATTGGAACAGGCCGACAAGGTAAAGGGCAAACCGGCCCTCATCATCCTTGATACGGTTAAGGGCAAGGGATTCTCCTTTGCCGAAAATACCGCCGCCTACCATAACGGCATTCTGGATGAAAAGACATTCGCCCAGGCACTGAAAGAACTTGATGCGGCAAAGGGGGCCTTATAATGGAAAAACTTAATCTGCGCAAAGCTTATGGAGAAGCCCTGGTTGCGGCGGGCAAAGCCAACAAGGACATCGTGGTCCTGGAGGCGGACCTGGGAAAATCCACCATGTCCGCCATGTTCAAGGATGCCTATCCGGACCGCTATTTTGAAATGGGCATCGCCGAGCAGGACATGAGTTCCACCGCCGCCGGTTTCGCCCTGGCGGGGAAAATTCCCTTTACCGGCACCTTTGCGGTCTTCGCCGCCGGCCGGGCATATGACCAGATCCGCTGTTCCGTGGCGATCCCCCAGGCCAACGTCAAAATCTGCGGCTCAAGCTGCGGCCTCTCCGACTACGGGGATGGCAAAACCCACCAGTCCGTGGAGGACGGCAACATTATCCGGGCCATCCCCAACATGACGGTCCTCAACCCCTGCGACGCGGCGGAGGTGACCAAGATGGTTTCGGCCATGATCCGGTACAAGGGTCCGGTGTACATCCGTATCAACCGGAACGATCTCCCCGTGTTCACGCAGAGCGAGGGCGATTACCAGATCGGCAAGATATATCCGATTCTGGATACCGCTGAGGGTGCCGGTCCCGCGCCGGTGTGCATCTTTGCCACCGGGGTCATGGTGAGCAAGTCCGTGGAGGCGGCGGAGCTTCTTAAAAATGACGGCATTGCCGTGCAGGTGGTTAACGTGAGCACCCTCAAGCCCCTCTTAAAGGAAGAAGTTCTCAAGTACGCCAAGGGCCGCAAGGCAATCGTCACCGCGGAAGAGGCGGTCAAGACCGGCGGACTCGGCGGGACCATCGCTTCCATCATTTTGGAAAATGCCGTGCCCGGCGAAGGGGCTATTCCTTTGCAGCAGGTCGGCATAGACGATATCTTCGGCACATCCGCCCGCAACTACGACGAGCTGCTGGAAAAATACGGACTCGCCGCAGGTGACGTATACAAGGCCGTGAAAAAGGCCCTTCACAAATAAACTCAAACTTAAGGAGCATACTATGATTGTCGGATTTATCGGATTGGGAATTATGGGCCGGCCCATGGCGAAGAACTTGATCAGCGCTGGATACAAGCTGGTGGTGTATGATAAGTTTGCGAAGGTTGATGACCTGGTGGCGCTGGGCGCGGAGAAGGGAACCTCCAACAAGGATGTGGCTTCCCGCTGTGATGTTATTATTACCATGCTGCCCAACTCCCCCCATGTGAAGGAAGCCATCCTCGGCTCCGGGGGCGTGATCGAGGGGATCAAGTCCGGGGCCGCCGTGGTGGACATGAGTTCCATTGCCCCCGCCGCTTCGCAGGAAGTGGGGGCCGCCCTCAAGGCCAAGGGGGTGAATTTCCTTGATGCCCCGGTTTCCGGCGGGGAGCCCAAGGCCATTGATGGCAGCTTGGCGATCATGGTCGGCGGTGACAAAAAAACCTTTGACACGGTAAAGCCCATTCTGGAAAAGATGGGTTCCTCGGTGGTGCTGGTGGGGGACATCGGCGCGGGCAATGTGACCAAACTTGCCAATCAGATCGTGGTGGCCCTCAACATCGCCGCGGTTTCCGAAGCCTTTACCCTGGCAACCAAGGCCGGGGTAAAACCCCAGGCGGTTTTTGACGCCATCAAGGGCGGCCTCGCGGGTTCCACCGTAATGAACGCCAAGGTTCCCATGATCCTGGACGGTAACTTCAAGCCCGGCTTCCGCATCGAACTTCATATTAAAGATTTGCAGAACGCCCTGGACACCGCCCACAATCTGGGTGTCCCCATCCCCCTTACCGCCGAAGTAATGGAGACCCTCCAGGGCCTCAAGAACGACGGTTTCGCCGCGAACGATCACAGCGCCATTGTCCGGCACTACGAAAAACTCGCCAAAATAGAGGTCAGAAAGTAAGAGGAACCACAGAGGACACAGAGGGGAATATAAATTTTTTCTCTTCCTCTGTGAACTCTGTGTTCTTTCCTCTGTGCCCTCTGTGGTTAAATATTGGAAGGGAGTGAGATATGCGTGCGGAATACCGTTTGGAAAAGAAAGTTGCATTAATTACCGGCGCGGCCCAGGGACTGGGCGCCGCTATCGCAAGCCGTTTTGCCGAAGAAGGGGCAATAGTATTTCTGGGGGACCTTAATGCCGAAGTTGGTAGTAATACTGTGGAAGCCATTAAGTCCAGGGGCGGCAAGGCCTTTTTTCTTACCCTGAATGTCACCAATGAACAGAGCTGGATCGATGCCTTTGCCGCTATTGAAAAAGAATCGGGCCGGCTCGACATCCTGGTAAACAATGCGGGGATCAATATCCGGGAACCCATCGAGGAAATGAAGGCTGAAAACTTCGACGCCATGCTGGGAGTCAACGTGAAGGGGCCCTTCCTGGGTACCAAGCACGCCATCCCCCTGCTCCGCAAAAGCGGGGGCGGCTCCATCATCAACATGTCATCGGTCTGCGGCCTGGTCGGTCACCGTTACACCACCGAAGCCTACACGGTCACCAAGGGCGCAGTAACACTGCTCACCAAAACCATTGCGGTCCGCTACGCAAAAGACAACATCCGGTGCAACAGCATCCACCCCAGCACGGTGGAAACCGATTTGGTGGCGGAACGGCTCAAGGACCCCCAGTTCCGTTCTGAACGGCTCGGCGAAGTTCCCCTGGGCCGCCTCGCCACTGCGGCGGATGTGTCCAACGCGGCGCTTTTCCTCGCCTCCGATGAAGCGGCATTTATCAACGGCGTCGCCTTTCCCGTAGACGGCGGAACTACCGCGGATTAAAGAAGGTCAAACATGACGGAAGAAAAACGGCAGAATTACGCGGAAAAGGCTAAAAACCTTGTCGCCAAAATGACGGTGGAGGAACAGGCGGCGCAGCTTCTCTTTGATGCCCCGGCGATTCCGCGCCTTAATGTGCCTGAATACAACTGGTGGAACGAGGCCCTCCACGGCGTGGCCCGCGCGGGGGTTGCCACGAGTTTTCCCCAGGCGATTGGCCTCGCGGCCATGTTCGATACGGAACTGCTTCAAGAAATCGGCGATGTTATCGCCACCGAAGGCCGGGCGAAGTACAACGCCAACAGCGCCAAGGGTGACCGGGGCATTTACAAGGGCCTCACCTTTTGGTCTCCCAATGTGAATATTTTCCGGGACCCCCGCTGGGGCCGGGGACATGAAACCTACGGGGAAGATCCCTATTTAACGAGCCGCCTGGGTGTAGCCTTTATCAAGGGCCTCCAGGGTGACGGGGATGTGCTCAAGTCCGCGGCCTGCGCCAAACATTTTGCGGTCCACTCAGGCCCGGAGGCGTTGCGCCACAAGTTTGACGCCCGGGTAAGCGAGAAGGACCTTTGGGAAACCTACCTCCCCGCCTTTGAAGCCTGCGTAACCGAGGCGGATGTGGAAGCGGTGATGGGCGCCTATAACCGGACCCAGGGGGAGCCCTGCTGCGGATCAGAATTACTGTTGCGGCAAATTCTCCGGGGCAAGTGGAACTTTAAGGGCCACGTTGTTTCCGACTGCTGGGCGATCCGGGACTTCCACGAGAACCACCGGGTAACCAATTCCGCCCAGGAATCAGCCGCCCTGGCCCTCAAGGCCGGCTGCGATGTGAACTGCGGCTGCGTATACGCCCAGCTCATGGATTCCTACAAACACAAACTGGTGACCGCAGAGCAGATCGCCGAATCCGCGGTCCGGCTCTTTACCACCCGCTACAAGTTGGGCCTGTTTGATGGAAGTGAATTCGACAAAATCCCCTACGAAGAAAATGACAGTCCCGCCCATAACGCCCTTGCGCTTAAGGCGGCGGAACAGGGAATAGTATTACTGAAGAATGAGGGCATCCTGCCCCTGAAAAAAGAAACCCTGCGCAGTATTGCTGTTATCGGCCCCAATGCCGACAGCCGCATTGCCCTGAAGGGCAACTACTACGGAACCCCCTCCCGGTACATCACCGTCCTTGATGGCATCCGCTGTCTGGCGGGGGACAAGGTGCGGATCAATTATTCCGAAGGCTGCCATATCACGAAGGACCGGATGGAGCACCTTGCCCGGTCCGATGATCGCATTGCCGAGGCGCTTACCGCCGCGGAACACAGCGATGTGGTGATCCTCTGCCTTGGTCTGGACGAAACCCTGGAAGGGGAAGAGGGGGACGCCAGTAATGCCTCCGCTTCCGGTGACAAGCGGGACCTCCTGCTGCCCGCTCCCCAGCGCAAACTGCTGGAAGCGGTCTGCGGAACCGGGAAGCCCGTGGTGCTCTGCCTTCTGGCGGGAAGTTCCATGGACCTCCAGTACGCGGACGCCCACTGCAAGGGCATCCTCAACCTCTGGTATCCCGGCGCCCAGGGCGGGCTCGCCGCGGCGCGCATCCTCTTTGGTGAAGTATCCCCCTCGGGCAAACTGCCGGTAACCTTCTACCGCAGCACCGAGGACCTTCCCCCTTTCGAGGACTACGCCATGCGGGGCCGCACCTACCGTTACTATCAGGGCGAAACGCTGTACCCCTTTGGTTACGGCCTGGTTTACGGCGATGTATATGCCGAATCCACGGCCCTTGCCGGAAACGCCTCGGCGGAAAGCGGCGCGAAACTGCGGATCAAACTTAAGAACAACAGTAAAACTGCGGTTCAGGATGTGCTGCAGGTGTACGTCAAACCCCTTGACAGTCCCTTTGCCCCGCCGAACCCCAGCCTCTGCGCGTTCAACAAGGTAAGCCTCGCCGCCGGTGAAAGCCGGGAGTTTGAGCTTGTTGTACCGGGCCGGGCTTTTACGGTGGTGGACGACTCAGGCAGCCGCGTGTCAGGGGGAAAGCGTTACTGTTTCTACGCAGGCTTTGGCCAACCGGACACCCGCACCGAGGCCCTGACCGGGCATAAGAGCGCGGCGGTAGAAATAAGCCTGTAGGACGGGTTTGGTTATACTTAACAAAATCACACCTTAGTCAATCCGCCTTCCCGCAAAGTATGCCACGCCTTCTCTGCTTTTCCACACAGTCACCCCCGTTTTGTGTCATCTATTTTCGTATCCTGCAAGAAGGGCGGAATTTTGCCGATAAAAAGAGTAAAGGGCGGTTTTATGGAAGAACAGGTAGTTTTGCAGAGACAATTAGCCGTAGAGGTACAACTTGCCAAAACGGATAAACACGCCCTTAATACCCTGCTCCATGATTATATGCCCTTTATCAAAAAGTGCGTGTCGGATGTTTTCTTCAAAGGACAATCAAAAGAGGACAACCTTACCGATGCCATGCTTGCCTTTGCCCACAGCGTCCAAACATATAATCCCGAACACGGCGCGTTTATTCAGTATGCGGCGGTAGTAATCCACAACCGCCTCATCGACAACGCCCGAAAAGAAATCGCCCTACAAAAACCCCTGTTTTCATTATCTGCCAAGGTAGATGAAAAAGATATAACCTGGGAAGCGGATACGGCGCGGCAGGTCTACAACCGTGCGGAAGAGGAAAACAATTTACGATTTGAAATTGAAGCCGTTAACACTGAATTTTCGGAATACGGCTTTTCGTGGGCGGCGCTGTTAAAAAACTGCCCCAAACAGGAACGTTCCCGCCGTATCTGCCAGCGCATTGCCGCAGCCGTGCGGGAAAATCCCGAACTGTTCGCCGGTATGCTCAAGACCCGCCAGCTTCCGGTAACGCGTCTTGCAGAAACCTTTCCCCGGAAGGCGCTGGAAAAATACCGTCAATATATTGTCTCTCTCATCATACTGGCTTCGGGGGATTATCCGTATGTGTATTCTTTTGTCCCGCAATTTTTTTCCGGGGAGGAAACTGTATGAAAGGTGTTATTGTGCAAGTAGGGGAGCCGAAAAGCATCGCGCTCTTTAACAATGGAAGAATCGGCGCGGTGCCGACTCCCGCCGATTGCCGTGTGGGAATGGTGATCGATGTATCATATAACCGGAGAAAATTTATTTTTCTGGGCGTTTTCATTTTTTTTGCGCTTTTAGGTGTTTTGTTGTCGGCGCGGTTTCTTTGTTTTTCATCGACAGGATATGTACAAATAACCTACGGCCAACAGGCGAATAAAACAGTATCCCTTGAACTTTCGTATAATTATTTTGAGTGCGTGATTTCCGCCAAGCCGCTTAACACCTTTTCTGTTGCCCCCATAATGGATATGCGTATTAAGGGAAAATCCATCAATGACGCATACCGGACAATACTGGAAACATTGGACAGTTCCGAAACCTTACGCTCGCAGAATTATATTACCGTGCGTGTCGCGCAGGACAATCTTGAAAAAGCAAGAAAAATTGAACAGGGTCTTGCGCTTTTGGCAGACAAGAGCGGTAATTACAATAACCGCAGCATAACCTTTGAATTGTATACGCTTGAATTATACCAAAAGGCGGAGCCTGGTGCATCCGCATTGCCGCAGGAAGAACAGCACGGCAGCCCCTGGTACGGCGAACATCGCAGCGGTAGAAGAAACTAAAAAAATCATACCCTTACCCCCCGTTTTGCGCCTTCCGTTTCCGTATCCTATTGTATAAACAGAGCGCAAAGGGGCTGCCGACGGCGCCCCGCTCTGCAACTACTTTATGGAGGTATGTTATGAAACATACGAAGGTTATCGTGATGGCGGCTCTTATCGGGCTTGTCTGTATTGGAAGCGCCTTTGCCCATGGGCACGGCGGCGGACGGGGCTACGGCGGTTGGGGTGCGGTGTACAGCACGGCTGCGGAAACCGTTACGGTGAGCGGTACATTACAGCTCATCAATGGGGAAATTGCCGTGGCGCAGGGCGGGAATACCTACTATCCGAGCGGTCTTTCGCGTTATGTCGGGTTTATTGACGGCTTGAAAGAAGGGGCGTCGGTAAAACTTGAGGGTAATACCGCTCTTCTGAAGTATACGACTAATGTATATTTTTTGCGGGTAACAAAACTCACGCTGAACGGCAAAGAGTATTCACTCTAAAGGGGGATTTTATATGAAACGGACAAAAATTGCAGGTTTCCTGGTTTTGCTGATGATTGCCGCCGGTACAAACGTTTTCGCACAGACGGCGAGTGATTTTACCGTATGGAAGCATCCGGGCGTGGCAAAGCATCCGACAACAGATTTCGGCACGGTCATTACCGGTTATACCGGAAGCGCGCGGGCGGTAACTATTCCCGCAACGATTAATGGGTCGCCGGTAATCGGCATAGAAGATTATGCCTTTATGGGTAATACGAACATTACATCCGTAATCATTCCCGATAGTGTAAAAAGCCTTGGGGATAATGTGTTCCAGAATTGCACCGCCCTTACGTCGGTAACGCTTCCCGCCTATCTTAAAAAAATAGATAACGGCGCATTTGCAGGATGCACTTCCCTCAGAACGGTTGTACTGCCCAGTAGCGTAACTAAAATAGGTTTTCAAGCGTTCCAGGGATGTACCGGCCTTACCTCAATAACGGTTCCCAATAGTGTAACTAAAATAGAAGATTGGGCGTTTATGTCGTGTCCGGCGCTTAATTCGGCTTCACAAACAGCAATACGGGCAAAGGGCTATAAGGGAACTTTTTAACATCAATATTAGAGTTGTTCAATAACTTCAGTTATTGAACAACTTCCGCCTAACGAATGATAAGGAGTAAGGTATGAAAAAGTTGTCGGTGGCATTAATGATTTTAATAGTGACTGCGGCTGCGTCATTTGCCGCTGAAAAAAGCGGTGTGGTTTTACTGAAAACCGCTACCCTTGATAAAAAGGGCAACACGGAAATCCGTGTCTACCTTGACACCACAGGCAGCGGCGTAACGGATACGGTGCTTGGCTTTGAGAAAAAAGTTAAGCAATCCGAAACAACCCCTGTGTTACAAGAATTAGACACGCTTATCAAAGAAGGCTCGCGTATTACCTTCGATGACGCGAATGCGAAAAAGCCGGATTTTACGCGCATCATTTGGCATGACTTGATTGCCATTGATAGTGTATCAATGGCCCAAAGGTTTCCGAATATGTACTGGTTTCCCGCCGCTTTTAAAAACGTGGGAAACTAAAATTGACGGCAGGCTACGAAAGACCGCAATCGGGCTTACGCCCTTTGTGCGGTTTTTCTCCGCAAAAAATGCCATATACAGCCGGAACATTAGACCCCTTCAATAAGAATAAATTGCAAGCCCCCCTTCCTGTAATGCCCTCCAGGCTGCCTCTGCAGTACCGGTTCCGGGCGCCTCCGGAATGGCTTTGTAAAATACCGCCGCCTCAAGGCCCTTGCCCCGTGAAGCTTCTTCCAGCAGGGCTGCAATTTTATCCGCCCCTTGTCCTGCCCTTAACTGATATTCACCCAGCCGCCAGCGCCACCGAATTTCCGCATTCTTTCCCGCGCCTCTGATCAGGGGCCGGGACCCCAGAAAAAGAACCCTGTCGGCAGTTCCCGGCGGCATGCCCCGGTTTTTGTCCCGGTTACGGGCATAGGCGTCCAGCAGTTCCGCAATCAGATCAGCGGGGACTGACGGCTCTTTTACTTTGAATGGAAAAGCCGCAGTTACCGGGACTATTGCAGAATCCGGCGTCATCCACGAAGCAAGAAGCCGGTCCAATGGTTCGGTGTATTTGCTGAATTGTGTTTCACCTTCAAAAGAAAGATCGTTTAAGGCGAAGACGGGGGCCGCAGTATTACTATCATCACTCATCCGTAAATCCCGGTGCATATCTCTTTCCCATTCGGCATAGATTCGGGAATGGCGGGTTAAAACAAACTGATGCCAAAAGGCGGAATCCAGAAGCCCCGCCGCAAAAAGCTGCCGCAGTATTTCTGCGGAATTGATGATCTCCTGTTCATCCTCGTCCCAGTAGCCGTAGATCAGATAGGCGTGGGTGAGGATGCCCGCCTCCTTGAACGCGGCGCAGGCACAGACCACATCCTCAAGGACTATGCCTTTACCGATGCGTTTGAACCCCGCTGGTGTTGCCACTTCGATCCCTGCGGAAATTCCCACGAGTCCGCCGGCGGCAAGGATGGCTGCGATGTCGGGGGTAAAACTTTTTTCAAAACGAATATTCCCCCAAAAGGTGAGGGGCAGCCCCGCATCGCGGTTGAGTTCTGCAAGCTGCACCAGCGAAGAAACCGGAGCCGCCTCGTCCACCAGATGCACGCCGTGGACGCCGGTTTGCTCCGCCTGTTCCACGAGATGGCGGAAAAGCGCTGCCGTATCCACCGGCGCAAAACTACGGATATAGTCCAGGGTAACATCGCAGAAGGCGCAGGCGTGCCAGTAACAGCCGTGGGCAAGGTAGGCCTTGAGCCAATGCCCATCGGACCAGAGCCGGTGCATGGGATTCACATCGTCCACGGGATAGATGTAGCGGGAAAAATCCACATCATGGTAATCGGGGAAAATATTTTTTATTGATTCATCATCGATCCGCTTGTATTCGGTAAAATCATTATTATTGTTTTTTGTTGAACCGCAGGCAATGGCGGGATCTGCAATAATTTTTCCCATCCGCGAACGGTACATGGTTTTGTAGATGATCGATCCTTCACTGCGGTTTTGATCCGGTATTGCTTTCCAGGAACCGTAGCCCCGGTCAAAGGAAAGGTAATCAATATAATCGAAGATGCCCGGATCTTCCAGGAACCGCAGCTCGGTATTCACATAGCCGCCGCCGGCAACGATCACGGCCCTGTCTCCAAAGTGCAGTTTTGCTGATGCGCCGCAGGCAAGAGCCCCCGCAAGGCAGCCGGGGAAGGGAATCGTGAGGCCGATGAGCAGCGAAGAATGGGGGAAGAGGTTTGTTAGATAATTCCATTCGTCTTCAAGATAGGGGACATAGAAATTTTTCAGGATGTAACCGTCGAGACTTTGTTTTACTTCGGAAAAATTTTGAAGCCCCGCGCCGGTGTTTCCTGAGTAGCGAATCAGGCTGAAATTTGGGTCCAGCGTGTGGGTGATAAAGTCCGCAAGGTCCGCGAGGAGTTTCCCCGCCAGGAGGGGCGCGTCTGCGGGAAGGGGGTTGAAGTTGAGGCTTTCCAGGCAGGCGTCAAAACGGGGGCCGCCGGGGAGGACGCCGTTTGCCAGGGCGAGGAAGTGGCCCCATTCCCGATCCTTGCCCCGCAGGAAACTGATGAGCCGGTCGACGGTGTTGATCCAGCGGCCGGCTTCGGATAAAAAGCGTTCCGCGACAGGATTATGCGCTTCCGCGTCATTAAAGATTTTCTCCAACCCGGCGCGGCAGAAGATCTTTTCAAAGAGGCCGATGGAGTGATCCCTGACTACAACCTTGTGCCCCCCTTGTTCGAGAAAAGTTTTGAGGTAATAGAGGCTGGGGTAGGGGGTGTTGAGCTGGGCGAAGGGGGGCTGGATGAGACAGACGGGGCCGGCTGCGGTTTTCCTCATTTGATACCTTCCTTCTGCTGAAAAGCGGGACAGTGCTGGCCCGTGGCACGAAACACCTCAATTGATGGCAAATCCCGGCACTTTATCCCAAAGAGTACACAGGACCGGGGGAAGGCCTGCTCCCAGGTGATCTTGAAGTGGACACATTTGATACAATTCGGCGCGCGGGCGCCCTGCTCGTTATTCATTATAGACAATTTACTACAACTTGGAGTATTCTTCATTATAATGAAAACGTTAACCGGTGTCCCCGTATCTTCAGGCATAGTCAGTGGAAAGGCTTTTCTCTATGTGGAAAGTGAATTCCCCGAAATCACCCGCTACAGTCTCCGCAAAAATCAGGTCGAAGCGGAACTGAAGCGTCTGGATAAGGCTATTGCGGACTCAATGGAGGATCTCAAGGTCATCCATGAGCGGGCGGTCCGGGAGATGAGCAAGGATCTCTCTGATATTTTTGCCGCCCACATCATGATGCTGGAGGACCCGGATTTTATCGATCGGCTCCATGACCGGATTAAGGAAACATTACAAAACGCCGAGTGTGTGGTTTCGGATATCGCCCGGGGGATGATGCAAAAGATGATGGCCTCCCCGGACCCCCTTTTCCGGGAACGGGCGGTGGACATCAACGATATTTCCCGGCGGATTCTGACCCAGCTTCTTGAGATAAAGCAGATATCCCTGGTGGAGCTTGACCGGGATGTGATCGTGGTGGCCCATGATCTTCTGCCTTCGGAAGTGCTCACCATGAATAAAAACCGGGTCAAGGGTTTTGTCATGGACGGCGGCGGCCGGACTTCCCACACGGCGATCCTTGCAAGGGCCTTTGACATCCCCGCAGTGCTGGGACTTTCCATTGCAACCAAAGAAATCAATAACGATGATATGCTCGTGGTGGACGGCAGCACCGGGCAGGTCACCATCAATCCCGATAAACAGGAGATGAACGCCTATAAAAAGGCCGATATCCGGTACCACAAGAAGCAGGATGAATTCCTCGCCATCCGGGATCTGAGCGCGGAAACCACCGACGGCTGCCGGGTCACCCTTAAGGCGAATATTGAAATCCCCGAAGAGGCCGAACAGGTGCTCCACTATGGCGCCGAGGGGATCGGGCTTTACCGCTCTGAATTTCTTTTTCTTACCCCCGGTCAGGCTGCGGAAGAGGAGATGCAGTACCAGGCTTACCGTCAGGTGCTCAAGGCCCTGGGGAATTTGCCTGTCACTATCCGCACCGTGGACATCGGCGGCGACAAGATCCTCCCCGACTTTCAGGTTACCAGCGATGAACGGAACCCCCTTTTGGGTTGGCGGGCGATCCGCTTCTCCCTTGCACTGCCGGAATTGTTCAAGACCCAGCTCCGCGCGATCCTCCGTTCCAGTGTGGAAGGGAATGTGCGGATCATGTTTCCCCTGATTTCCGGCATTGAAGAATTGGAACAGGCCCGTGCCCTGCTTGACGAGGCAAAAGCTGAATGCCAAAAAAAGAATCAGCCCTTTGCGGATAATATCGAAGTGGGGGTCATGATCGAAGTGCCCTCCGCCGCCATGACTGCGGACATTCTTGCCGAAGCTTCTGACTTTTTTTCCATCGGCACCAATGATCTGATCCAGTATTCCCTGGCGGTGGACCGGGGCAACGAGCGGGTCAACTACCTTGCCCAGCCCTGCCATCCGGCGGTGCTGCGCTTTATAAAGACGACGATAGACGCCGCCCACCGGAAGGGCATCAAGGCGGCAATGTGCGGGGAACTTGCCGGGGATTCTTCCATGACGGCGATACTGTTGGGACTGGGCCTGGATGAATTCAGCATGACCGCACAATCCATTCCGCAGGTGAAGGGGATCGTCCGGGGGGTCTCCATGAAAGATTGTCAACAGTTGGCGGAAGAGGTCATGAAGGGTACTTCCTGGAAACAGAACGCCGCTTTAGTAAGCGCCTGGATGGCCAAAAATTTCCCCGCCGAATAATATGGAATTCAACCCCAATATCAAATACCGAAATCTCCCCGTGGTGGTCCTGGCGGGCAGGCCCAATGTGGGCAAGTCCACCCTTTTTAACCGGCTGCTCCACAAACGCCGTGCCATCACGGACCCTACGCCGGGGGTGACCCGTGACCCGGTGGAAATGGATGCCTTTATTCAGGGCAAGCCTTTACGGCTCATCGACACCGGCGGCTTCAAGCTGGTCCGCGAAGGGGACCCATCGGAAGCCCTTGACGATCTGGTAGTAGAAAAAACTTTGGAGACCCTTGAGAAGGCGGACCTGATCGTACTCATCCTCGCCGCCGGTGAATTGTCAGCAGAGGATGAGGAATTCATCGGCTTTCTGCGCCGTTACCGGAACCGGCTTTTGGTTGCGGTGAATAAAACCGAAGGGGGCCGCCGGGAGGCCGATGCGTGGAACCTCCTCTCCTACGGCTTCGACAAGGTTCACATGATCTCCGCCGAACACGGCGACAACATCGGGGAGCTTGAGGAAGCGATTTTATCGCGGCTTGATTTTTCAAGAGTGGAAAGAGCCGGTAAAGCCCGCAGTAATACTGTTGACAGTAATACTAATATTGACAGCGCCGATGCCCGGCCCATCCGCATCGCGCTGTTGGGAAAACCCAATACCGGAAAGTCCACATTGTCGAACCGGCTGACCGCATCCAGCGCTTCCATCGTGAGCGACATCCCCGGTACCACCCGCGATGTGGTGGAGGGAATTTTCTCCTGGAAGGGCCGGGACTTTCAGGTGCTGGACACTGCGGGGATCAGGCGGAAAACCAAGGTCACTGAAAATATCGAATACTATTCAGTGAACCGGGCGATCAAAACCATTGATGAAGCGGACATTGTGTTCCTCATGATCGACGCCGTGGAGGGGCTTTCCGAACAGGACAAGAAGATCGCCGGCCTCGCCTACGACAAGGGCCGGGGGATCATCATGGTCCTCAACAAATGGGACGCCATGCCTCAAATTAAAAACGCCTTCGAGGCCAGCGCCGACCGGATTCGTTTTCTTTTCGGCAAGATGGAATATGCCCCGATTGTGCCGGTGAGCGCCCGTGACGGAACCGGGGTGGACAAGCTCCTCAACACCGCCATGCGGATGTACAAGCAACTGCAAATCAAAATCGAGACCGGCCCATTGAATCAGGCTCTGGAACGGTGGCTGTTGGAGAGCCCGCCTCCTTCGGGTCCCTCAACCCGTTTCAAAGTCAAATATGCGGTGCAGAAATCCGCAAACCCCGTGGCGTTTATTTTTTTTGTATCCCGCCCCCGTGCGGTGAGCGAAGCGTATACTTCATACCTTCGCAATAAAATCCGCAAGGACCTGGGCTTCTCTTTGGTGCCCGTGGCCGTGGAAATCCGATCCTCTGCCGGAGATGCCGGGAAAAGCCGGAAGGATACTATGGGCCGTAAGACAATCTCTGGTCACAAGAGGGGATGAGCCGTGGCGTTTTATGGGATTCGCGATGTTGAACGGCTCCTCAAGGTGAAGGTCCATGTGCTGAGGTACTGGGAACAGGAAATTCCCCTGATTCAGCCCAAGAAGGATCTTGCCGGGAAACTGCGTTATTCAAACCGTGATCTGCAAGTTTTTCTGCGGCTCAAATACCTTTTGTACGACCGGCATTTTACGGTGGAAGGGGCGCGGGAAGAACTTTTCCGGGAGGCCTCCGGGGATCATCAGGATCTCCGCGCCCAGATCGCCGCCCTCCGTTCGGATCTGGTGGACCTCTGTTTTCTGCTTAACAACAAAGATGTCCCCGGGGATGCGCCATAATGCCGGTAAGTGCGGTGCCCGCATCCGTCCCCACAGTAGAACTATTTCCCCCACTACCGCCGGAAATCCGCAGCGCACTGGAGGATGTCATCCCCCTTATCGATAAAACTTTTCCCATCCCCGGCCGCTTTAAGCAGGGCCTGCCCGGCGATGTGGCGGAACTTTCCCGGCTCCTTACCAGCGGCCGGGGGGATCGGGGCGAGTCCTATCTGGGAAAGCCGCCCCTCCTTTCAGCCTATCTTCGCTACTTCCTTCCCTGGAATCTCTACCGGCTCTGCCGGCTTCTCCCATCGCTCGATCTGCATCTTGCCGCCGGTGATGCCGTCACCGACCTTGGAGCCGGCCCCCTCACCTTTCCCGCAGCGCTCTGGATATCCCGGCCTGAACTGCGGTCCCTGCCGCTGGAGTTCCGCTGCGTTGACCGCACCGGCGCCGTGCTGGATGCGGGAAAAAAATTTTTTGCGGCTCTGACAGGGGAGGAGAATCCCTGGACCATAAAAACCATCAAGGCGGATATTCGCAGGGACCCAGAAATCCGTGGGAACAGGGCCGCTCTGGTGACGGCAGTAAATGTGTTTAACGAGCTCTTGGGTCATATCCCCCACACCGCCACAGAGGCCCTTCACCGGGAAGCCGGTGGGTATGCCCGTTTGCTTACAGGACTCGCCGCCGACACGGGCCGCATCCTGGTGATAGAGCCGGGAGTTCCCCGTTCCGGGGAATTTATCAGCGCATTCAGAACATCCCTTGCGGACTCAGGCCGCCCGCCCCTGTCCCCCTGTCCCCACACTAATGGCTGTCCCCTTCCCGGCGGGCTGCACGCCAAGTGGTGCCACTTTAACTTTGATACGATTGATGCTCCCGCCGCATTGCATAAGCTTTCCGCCGCCGCAGGGATCCCCAAGGAGCGGGCTGTTTTGAGCTTCCTGTTTGCGGGATCGGCCGGTTCCGGCGAGTTCGCAGAAAAAGTCATTGATGTGAAACCGGTAACGCCGTCCCCCGGTCTGCCGGTGCGGATCATCTCCGATGCCTTCCCGGTTCCTCCGGACCGGTATGGGCGCTACGGTTGTTCCGGCAAAGGCTTGATCCTGGCGGCGGGCAATCAGCAGACGGTAGAAAGACTACAGTCCGGGGCACTGATCAATCTGACCATCAAGGGGAAGGAAAGACCGGACCCCAAAAGCGGAGCGATTGTAGCGGAGGTGGAATAGCCGCAAAGGCTAGGGCCTAAAGCCGATTGGCTTTGACGGCGGCGGCGGGCTGGCAATAAAGCCGTTCAGCGCTCTAATGATATCATCTACCCGTTTGTCATTACGTTCGATGTATAACAGCAGCAGTTTGCGCAACTCCAGAATTTGTTCGTTTGTACCGGTCTGCGCGAGCGCATACTGACGCATTTGAACAAAAACACGCATTATTTTGATGTTTACATTGATTGCGGTCTCGCTTTTCAAAACGCTGGACAGCATCAGAATGCCGTGTTCGGTAAAAGCGTATGGTTTATACTTTCGTGAATCCCGGCTAAAGGTCACAAAATGTGACCTTAAAGTTTTCCACTCTTCCGCATTCAATTGAAACATGAAATCCTCTGGGAACCGCCCCATATTGCGTTTTACCGCCTGATTTAATACCTTGGTTCCAACTTGATACAACTGTGCCAGGTCGCTGTCAAGCATCACTTTATACCCGCGAATTTCGTAAATCATGCTGGGTATGGGTAGCGCTTCATTCATGATGTCCTCCACCGCATATATTACACAATTGGTAAAAAAATGCACCAAAATTCATTGAAAACATGACAAATGTAATATTTTTGAGGTCACATTTTGTGACCTCAAAGTTTGCCATTATTCCACATTCAGTAGTGGAATAATTTATGCCGATTATCTATGATGAATCCAGGAGGTTCCTGTCATGACCATCTATACCTGTTCCATCGAAACCCCATTAGGAGCGATGACCGCAGCGGCGGAAGACGAGGCCCTCACCGGGCTCTGGTTTGTAGGGCAGAAATATTATCCTGCAAAAATAGATGCCTGGATCAAAAAGCCCGATTACCCGGTTTTTGAAAAACTGCGATCCTGGCTGGGAGCTTACTTTGAAGGTAAAAAGCCCCGCATGGATTTTCCCCTTAAACCGCAGGGGACGGCCTTTCAAAAATCGGTATGGGAAATTCTTTTGCAGATTCCCTATGGTGAAGTGACCACCTACGGAGAGATTGCAAAACAGCTTGCGCGTAAGCAGGGATTTGCTTCAATGTCGGCGCAGGCGGTGGGGGGTGCAGTGGGGCATAATCCCATTTCCGTTTTGATACCCTGCCACCGGGTGCTTGGGGCCGATGGAAGTTTGACCGGTTATGCAGGGGGGCTCGATAAGAAAAAATATTTGTTGAAACTTGAGGGGCGCCGGTGAAATTACCAAAACAGTTTTTTTCTATATTGCTGATCATCGCAACTGCGGGGCTTCTTGCCGCCTGCTTAAAACCCGCTCCCTCCAAAAAACCGGTGAATGCGGCTCCTGAACTTGCGGACGCCATCGCCCAATTAAGTGCGGCATCCGATCGAAAGGGCGCCGGCGGGGATGACGCCGATGAATTTAGAAATCTTCTGGAGGATGTTCTTATCAGCGCGGGGATACCCCCGGAGCTTTCACAAAAACTTGAAACCGCCGCGAAAAGTCCCGCCTTCATCCTGGATCTTTGGGCCTGCCTTGAGGGGGACCCCTATTTACGGATGCTGGTGGATAAACAGCATCCCCTTCCCGCCGGCTACGAACCGGATGATCTGGTTGAACTAAAAGGCGGCTCCTATCAAATCGGGCGAAAGGGGCTCATGCTCCGCCGCGCCGCAGCGGAGGCCCTTGAGGAAATGGCCGCCGCTGCAAAGGCCGATGGGGTCACCCTGATCGCATCTTCAAGTTACCGGTCCTACGATTACCAGGTGGAGGTTTACGACCGCATTGTCAAGGAGATGGGGCAGGAGGCGGCGGACCGGGAATCGGCGCGGCCGGGACACAGCCAGCACCAGACCGGGCTTGTGGTGGACTTCGGTTCCATTGACGATAGTTTTGCTGAAACCGCCGCGGGCCGCTGGATTGAAGTCAACGGGAGCCGCTTCGGCTGGTCCATTTCATTTCCCGATGGTTATGAAGAAGTTACCGGTTACCGCTGGGAAAGCTGGCATTACCGTTATGTGGGCCGGGATCTTGCCGCCTTTATCGCCACCTGGTTTGAGGGCGTCCAGCAATACGCCTTACAGTTTATCTACGAATGGGAAAAGGCCGGAGCCTAGAGCCGGCCCGCAGTAAAACTGTTTTAAGTTGTTTCTGTTTTACTCATACTCCGCAGTTTTTTCAGCTCAAAGAAGATCAGAATCCCGGTAAGCAAAACCGCAAAGCCGTCCGCCACCGGCGCGGCTGCAATCACCCCGTGGAGCCCCCAGATTTTTCCGAAGATCAGCATACAGGGGATCAGTACGATAAACTGCCTGAGCATGGAAAGGAAGATTGAAATCTTCGGCCTGCCGGTAACTACATACATATTGGTGGACACGATCTGGAAGCCGTTCAGGGGCAGCATGATCATAATCACCCGCATGGCCCAGGGCGCAAAACTGAGGAGCGCCTCGCTGCCATCGGGGGCGAAGATGCGGATCAGGAAACCGGGGAAGAGTTCCCCGATTGCGAAGCCCAGGGTGCAGATCGTAGTAGCCGCAGCGACAGCCCCCAGGTAGGCCTTGAGTACCCGGCTGTACTTTTTCGCCCCGTAATTGTAACCCATGATCGGCTGCGCCCCCTGGTTAATGCCGAAGACCGGCATCAGGATCAGCATAGTGATGGAGCCCACGATATTCGCTCCCGAAAGGGCGATGTCCCCGCCATTGGCAACCCCCAGGCTGGCCGCGCCATACCAGCCCATGCTCGTGTTAAAGAGGAGCTGCACCCCGGACATGACGAATTGCAGGATAAACTGCGCGGAGCCAAAGGCCATGATTTGGCCGATGATCCCCAGCGAAGGCTTGAAGGTTTTTAGCCGCAGCTTGATCACCGCCCTCTTTCCGAGACTGAATGCCAGGATCCAGATTGCCGATGCAAGCTGGGAAATGATCGTCGCCCAAGCGGCCCCTTCGACGCCCCATTTGAATACAAAGATGAACAGGGGGTCCAGGATCATGTTCAGCCCCGCGCCGATGAACATGCTGATCATGGTGATGTTGGGAAAACCCTGGGCTCTTGTACAGTGGGAAAAGCCGAAGCCCACCATGGAAAAAACCGCCCCGTAAAGGATGATCCGCAGGTATTCACGGCTATAGGTAAGGGCCTCGCTCCCTTCCTGGGCCCCCAGCATGGAAAGGATGGGCTCCATAAAGACAAGGCCCACGGCCATAAAGATAATGCCCATGAGCAGCAGCAGGCAGAAGCAGTGGTTCAGGGCGTTTTCCGCTTCCTCCCGGCGGCCCTGACCGAGGCGCATGGAGATCATGTTTGCCGAGCCAATTCCGAAAAGCATGGAAAAGGCCATACTGATGGTCATCAGGGGCAGCACCAGGGACAGGCCCCCCAAGGCGATTTCATTTACCCCCTGGCCCACAAAGATCCGGTCCACCACATTGTAGAGGGCATTGACCACCATCCCGGTTACAGCGGGAATGGAAAAGCGGAGCAGCAGCTTTCCGACGGGCTCAGTGCCCAGACGGTCGGCGGCATTGATGTGTTTTACAGAAGCGGAATTAGACAATGTTATCTCCTCGAACCCCTATCATATGCTGATACATCGGGGGGATCAACCTTGGCGAAAGCATAAAAATATTTGAACAATTGTTCATACATTCAACTATTGACAAAAAATTTATCAGGTGTTATATTTATCTTGTCATTTGAATAATTGTTCAAGTATTCAATCGTTTGAGTGATGGAGGATAATATATGGATAAATCCAATAATGTTTTGGTCTTTCATCAGGATGATGTTGACCATGCGGCGGAGAGTCTGCCGCCCCAGGAGGAACTCAACGATCTGGGGGAATTTTTCAAGGTTTTGACGGACCCCACCCGGCTCAAAATACTTTACGCCCTGGGCCTGGGGGAACTCTGCGTCTTCGACCTTTCGGTGACCATCGGGGCCAGTGTGTCCTCAGTCAGCCATCACCTTGCGGGGCTCAAACGGGTACGCCTGGTCAAGGCCCGGCGGGACGGCCGGATTATCTACTATTCATTGGATGACGATCATGTCAATTCCATCGTCAAATTTGCCCGTGAACATTTAGGAGAACACGAACATGGAAATGCTTAAGGAAGGTCCTGTAGTTGAAGATGATGACTGCTGCCCGGCCTGCGCGGCGGCTCGCGGCCATAAAGCCGCCGCCTGTAGCTGCTGTGATGATGACGATGATGAGCATAGCGAAGGCCGCAGCGTCCGCATCGGCTCATATAGTCTGCCCGTGAGGCGGCTGGCGGTTTTTGGCTCGGCGTTGGGACTCTGGATCATAGGATTCCTTCTGATGAAGATCGGCCCGGCGACAGGATTTCTGCGTTTTTTGCCCCTTGTTCCCTTGGCTGCGTCTTATGCTCTGGCGGGATTACCCGTCTTGCGGCATGCCTTCCGCAATATCAGGCGGGGGCGGGCGCTGGATGAAAATTTTCTTATGTCCATCGCCACCATTGGGGCCTTTGCCATCGGCGAATGGGAGGAGGCCGTGGGGGTCATGATCTTCTATATGATAGGGGAGATGATTCAGGAGGCCGCGGTTGACCGTTCCCGCTCGTCCATCAATGCGCTTCTGGCGCTCAAGCCCGATACCGCACGGGTGCAAACCGGGAGCGAATGGGTGGAGAGCCCCGCCGGTACGGTCAGTCCCGGTACGCTGGTGCTGGTCCGCCCCGGCGAACGGATACCCCTGGACGGCATCGTGGTCGAAGGCTCAGGCTCGGTGGACGCTTCCATGCTCACCGGCGAGTCCCGGCCGGTCCCGGTAGCCCCCGATGCGGAGGTACGCTCCGGCACTTTGTCGCTGGACGGCGTACTGGTGATACGGACCACCGCGACCGCAGAAAATTCCTCTGCCGCAAAAATCATCGCACTGGTAGAATCCGCCACGGAGGCCAAGGCCAGGCCGGAGCGGTTCATCACCACCTTTGCCCGCTGGTACACGCCAGTCGTAGTGGGAGCCGCAGCGCTTCTTGCGATCCTTCCCCCGCTGATTATACCGGGCGCGCATTTTGCCGAATGGCTCTACCGGGCGCTCATATTGCTGGTCATTTCCTGCCCCTGCGCCCTGGTGGTCAGTGTGCCCCTGGGCTACTTTGCGGGGATCGGCGGTATGTCCCGCCGGGGGATCATGGTGAAAGGCGCGGTCCATCTGGATACCCTCAACAAAACCCGCTTTGTGGCCTTTGACAAAACCGGCACCCTCACCCAGGGCAACTTTTCCCTTGCGGCCCTGGAAAGCGCTGCCGGTATCGATGATGAGGTCCTGCTGGAAACGGCGGTTCTGGCGGAGGGTGAATCGAATCATCCCATTGCAAAAGCAATTCGCGATTATGGAAACAGTAATAGTGTTACTGCTGAAAAAAACAGTAATACTGCGTATCGGGAGATCGCAGGCAAGGGGATTGAACTGAATTACGGGGGAGAAGTCATCCTCGCGGGAAACCGGGGGCTGCTGGAATCCCAGGGTGTTCTCATCGGTGGAGATGCGGGGGCCGATACCGCCCACACTGCGGTGTATATTGCCCGTGGCGGCAAATACTATGGGCGCATCCTCATCGGGGACACGATCAAGGAAGGGGCCGCCGAGGCGATAAAAAATCTTGCAGAACTGGGGATCGAAAAGACCTTGATGTTTACCGGGGACGCCCGCCTTACCGCCATGGAAACTGCGGCTCATCTGGGCATCCCGTCCGATCAGGTGGCGGCGGAACTGCTCCCGGCGGATAAACTTGTGGAAGTGGAAAATCTGACCCGCTCCGGCATCACGGTCTTTGTGGGGGACGGCATTAACGACGCCCCGGTGCTGGCCCGTTCCGATGTGGGGATCGCCATGGGTTCCGGCTCGGATGCCGCGGTGGAGGCCGCCGATGTGATCATCATGACCGACGATCCCCGGCGGGTAAGCGAAGCGATACATCGGGCCCACCGGACCCGGCGTATCGTCATGGAGAATGTGGCCTTTGCTTTGGGGGCCAAGGGGATCTTCATCGCCCTTGCGGTGCTGGGGCTCGCCAACATGTGGATCGCCCTTATCGCCGATGTGGGAGTCGCCCTGCTGGCGATCCTCAATTCAACACGGGCTTTAAGGTAGCGGTGCCAGAGGCTGATTAAAGAACGCAGTCTGAGAAGGCTGCGTTCTTTTTACTCCCTTTCGTCAATTTTTTCATTAGCTCTGAACATAAAAGTGGTTCACGCATTTTGTATTTCGCGTAATAGTTGCGTTTGAATTTCCTCGCTCGGAACTGTGACAGTTGGAGATTTTCTGAATTTATCCGTTATAACTTTGTATGCCCCGCGATCTATTGCATCATAGACTTCCTCTACGATCTTCTCGGCGACTTCATCCGTAATCACTGTACCATCACTTAGTGTATAATTTTCATCTGCCACGACGTACCTCCATTACCAAATCAAGAATTTTCTGAGTGGCTTTCATAGCATGTATGACATACTCTTTTCCATCTTTTTTCAAAACCACGATAACCTCAAGATCCCTTAGTGCCCGATCAAAGCCAAAATACAGCACTTTCTCATCTGGTTCAACTTCCATCAAGATAACTTCTTCAGGATGCTCAATAACATAGATAATGTCTTCATCCTTAATCCCGTGTTTATGAGCATGTTCTGTGATAATCAAATCACTCAAATTCTCTTACCTCCTATATTAATTATTATATTAAATCGAACATCTGTCAATGTATGCTCTTCAAAATCGGCTTGCTTTGGAAGCTACCGATGTGGGAGTCGCCCTGCTGGCGATCCTCAATTCAACCCGGGCCTTAAGGTAAGGGGGAGTATAATAGAGCGGATTTCTAAAAATCAACCATGTTTTTGAAATAATCCCATGTGACTCTTCATCAGAATTCCCTATGTTTTTGGTAAGGAGTACTGAAAGTATGATGAAGAAAACAATGGTTATGACGCCGCTCAGTATTGGAGCGGTACGGGTTTACGATTTTGATGGCATAGGGCTTCACGCCTATGAAACAAAGAACCCTTTTGCGGATGAATGTTATCTTTTTGAAACAGGGCGGGAGCTTATCGGCCTGGAAGCGCCCCTGTTCCGGGACAATCTGGCGGAATTTGCGGATTATATACGATCCCTGCACAAGCCCCTGAACCATTTGATCATGGCCTATCACCCCGGCGGTGGCAATGCCTTTACCGGCAGCCGGGTATACGCCACCGAAGCTGCAAAGAAGTCGATGGGCGAAGGGGGGTCCATAAAGGCGATGCTCGATAATTTCGCAGGGGGCTTTGGGGACAAACTGAACACGGAAATTCCTGCGGTAACGGATACCATCAAGGCCGGTAAAGTGACCATCGGTGGTATTGAGTTTATCGTAAAGGACACGAAGGAAAGTTTTGATCTTGAAATACCCGCCATCAATGTGGTGTATACCCATATGGTAGGCCACAAGGCTCATAACATTCTGGAAAGCCCAGAACACATTGACGCCATGATAGGGCAGATGAAGGACTATGAAAGGCAAAAACCCAGCCTTATCCTTACTACCCATGATGTCCCCGTGACGGCAGAAATTGTGGCGGAAAAACTAAGCTACCTCCAAAAGGTAAAGGAACTGGCCGCAAAATCCAAAGACAAGGCTTCCTTTATTGCGGGGGTAAAGGCCGCTTTCCCGGACTACGCCGGAGAACACTTCCTTGAGAGGAGCGCCGGGGCGCTGTTTTAACGCAAGATGCTTTAGCCAAGCGTCTTTAGACGCACGGCAGCGTTGGGGGATAAGCTAATCTATTGCCCAACGCTGCTGTTTAAGGTCCTGTATCGCCAAAGCATAAGCGCCAACCAGTATGAATTTAACCTTCGGACTTTAGTCCGCTTCTTCGCACAATGCGGACAACATTTCTTTGTAATCGTTGTTTAACATCATAACCTCCCAGTGCGGCAACTTCCGCAGTCAATGGCCAAACAAGGCCAAGAAGCTCTGCCGGTGTCCCTTTTAAAGGTTTATCAACTTCCTGCAATGACTTTTTTGTCAAAGTAATATGTTTTTTTATCATTATGCTATTCCCTTCATTACCTAAATAATACCCCGATTTCGGGTGTTGTCAAGGAAGCCGCCATCCTATAACATGGGATAGGAGCATCTATGAAAAAGCGTGAATTGGTATTGCGGACTTTTCACAACGAACCAACGGAGCGGGTTCCGGTGGGGTTCTGGTTTCATTTTTTGAAGGATGAACTGGAGGATGCTTTTAAAAAAGATGGCAGCATCGATCCGCAGATCCTTGACACGAACCTTGCGGGACATGAGAAATTCTACCGGGCCTTTCAGCCGGATTTTCTCAAAATCATGACCGATGGTTTTTTCATCTATCCCAATGAAACTTTTGCCAGGGCAAAACGGGCGGGGGATCTGCGGAAGGTTAAACCCATCGGGGCGGATCATCCCTGGATACGCAAGCAGATTGAATTCGCAAAAACCATGACCGCCCGGTATGGCGCGGAGGTTCTCTGTTTCTACAATATATTTGCCCCGGCGACCTATTTCAAATGGGGCAGGCATGATCTTCCCGGTTCACCGGACCGCGACCTTGCGGATTTTATCGAAGAGGATCGGGAAGCGGTTGTTCATGCCCTTAGTATCGTTGCGGAGGATATCGCGGCCCTGGCCCGTGGGGTGATTGAGGAAGGGGGCGTAGACGGCATCTACTACAGCGCCCAGGACCTTGCGGATGTGCGGGCGGACGCGGCGCTTCACCGGGACTGCATTGCCCCAAGCGACATTGCCGTGCTTGAGGGGGCCAATGCCGCGGCAGAGCTTAACATCCTGCACGTTTGCGGCTATGAGGGGCACAAGAACGATCTTTCCCATTACACGTCCTACCCCGCCCAGATCATTAACTGGGCTGTGGCGGTGGACGGGGTTTCCCTGGGGGCCGGGAAAAAGCTCTTCGGCGGAAAGCCCGTGATCGGCGGCTTTGACAGTACGGTGAAGGGTGTTCTCTACCAGGGCGGCAGGGAAGCGATTGAAGCTGAAACGGACCGGCTCCTCAAAGAGACGGGAACTTTAGGCGTCGCCCTGGGGGCGGACTGTACGATCCCCCGTGACATCGATCTGCAGCACCTTGCATGGGTCCGGGATCGGGCGGCAGCTTACCGTTAAGATTGAATAATTCCTATTAATCCGCTGGGAATACTTGACATGATTTTCATATTCGGTTATTATATAAGATAAGAAACTCTCAAAAAATTTTAAGGAGATGTAACATGTTAGGATCAAAAAAACTTTTTTTCGCGGTATTGGTGTTTTTCGCGGTTTCCGGCATTTGGGCGTCCCCTCAAAAGGATACCGCTCAACCGGCGGCAGGCAGCGCGGAACCCGCAACCAACGAGCTCTTAATCTATTCGATCATCAACGAGGATCACATTAAGGCCCTGTCTGAGCTTTTTACCCGGCAGACCGGCGTTAAGGTACAATATTTCCGGGCCGCCACGGGTGAACTGGTAAATCGCGTAAAGGCCGAGCAGAACAATCCCCAGGCGGACATCCTGATCGGCGGCGATTCCGCTAACCATGTTTCCCTGGCTGAGGCCGGGGCGCTTTTGGCTTATACCTCAAAGGCGGTTCCCGCAGTACCCGCGTTTACACGGGCCGCGGACGGAGCCTGGACGGGCTTCTGCGTACTCACCCTGGGCATCGGCATCAACGAACAGCGCTTCAAGGAAAAGTACCCCGGAAAGGCCTATCCCCAAACCTGGGATGAATTAAATGATCCCGCCTACAAGGGCGAGTTGATCTTTACCGATCCCGCAGCCTCGTCAACGGGCTACCTTTTCCTCCAGAGCCAGCTCCAGCGTTTTGGGGATGATCGGGGCTGGGACTACTTTAAACGGCTTACCCCCCTTGCGGCCCAGCTTCCCGCCAGCGGCGGCGCGCCTCCCCGGTTGATCGGTACCGGTGAAGCTATCGTGGCGGTGTCCTATGTACACGCCCTGCAGCAGTATGTGGCCCAGGGTTATCCGGTCAAGATCATTGTTCCCCCAAAAACGGTGGCCTCCTTTGACGCCATATCGATCGTTAAGGGCGGCCCAAATGTGGTGAACGCCCGGCGCTTCGTGGATTTCATCCTTTCAAAGGAGGCCCAGGAACTGTTCGCGTCCCTTTCCTACACCATTCCGGTGAATCCCGAGGCGAAGCCCCTGGAAGGGGCCATTTCGATTGACAAACTCGATGTGCTTGACTACGATTTTGATCTGGCCGGATCGCAGCGGGATGCGGCCCTTGCCCGTTGGCAAAACGAGGTTTTAAAGTAAAGAAAGGGGCGCCTTATTAGTAGTAAAACTGTAGGCAGAGAATCCGGCTCGGTACAAATACTGTGGGCGCTGAGCCTGGGCTTTCTGCTGCTGTTCATCGTATATCCGCTGGTACGGGTTTTGTCGGCGGCGGATACGGACAGCTGGCGGAAGGTGCTTGCCTCCTCCCGGTGGCTAAACGCATCGGTCCATACTTTGACCCTGGCGGTGCTGTCCACCTTCTTTTCGGTGCTGACCGGTTTCATCTATGCCTATGCGGTGGTCCGCGGGGGCATCCCCTTTGTGAAATTTTTTTCCTTCATACCGATTCTCCATTTGGTGACGCCCCCCTTTGTCGGTGGGCTTTCGTTTATCCTGCTCTTTGGCCGGCAGGGGCTTTTTACCAAGGGACTCTTTCACGCCGACATTTCCCTCTACGGGCTCCCCGGGCTCCTCATCGCACAGACCCTCTGTTTTTTCCCCATCGCCTTTATGATCATCAAGGGGGCTTTTGAGGGGATCAACCCCTCCCTGGAATACGCCGCCCGTGACGCCGGGGCGGGGCGTTTCCGCGTTTTCAGAACCATCACCCTGCCCCTTGCCTTGCCGGGGATCGTGTCGGCCCTGCTCTTTATCGCCATTTCCGTGCTGAGCGATTTCGGGAACCCCATGCTGATTGGCGGCCGCTACAATGTGCTGGCGGTGGAACTCTACACCCAGCTTACCGGCTGGACCAACGCCGGGACCAGCGCGGTTCTTGGGATCATTCTGCTCATTCCCGCATTTATTCTGTTTGTGCTCCAGCGTATTGTGCTGAACAAAAACGGTCTGCGTCTTGCCACCATCGGTTCCCGCAGTTCATCTCTGGACATGAGCCTGCCCTCAATGCCGGTGCGGATTCTGCTTTTCATCTTTTGCGGCCTCATCGCTTTTGTTGTGGCGGCCCAGTTTTTCGCGGTAATAGCCGGGGCTTTTTCCCGTATCTGGGGTGTGGATCCCGGTTTTACTGTTAACCATTTAAAGGCGGCCTTCAATTATAAAAGCGAGTTATTGAATACGTTGATCTTCGCCCTCCTCGCCGCCGCGGGAACCGCCGCGTTCGCAGCATTACTGTCGTTCTTTGTACTGCGCACCGAGCTTCCTTTCCGAAAAACCGTTGATTCCGTGGCGATGGTCCCCGCGGCAATCCCCGGCTCCCTCATCGGCCTTGCCTTCGTGCTGGCCTTTAATGGCAGAGTTTTACACTTAACAGGCACAAGACTCATCATCGTTCTGGTGATGATCGTCTGCGATCTTCCGGCTGCCTACCGTATCCTCTTATCATCCCTGATGCGGATACGCAGTACCCTTGACGACAGCGCCCGTGCTTTGGGGGCCTCCCGTTTGCGGCTTTTTTTTACGGTGATCTGCCCCCTCACCGCACGGGGAATCGTGTCCGCCTTTGTGTTCACCTTTGTGCGGGCCTCCGGCACTTTGAGCGCCGTGATTTTCCTCATGACCTTTACCACCAAACTCACCTCCGTAGTAATACTAAACCTTGCGGCTCAGGGGGATTGGGGACGTTCTGCGGCGCTGGCATTAATTTTGACCGCCGCCATATTTGTCTCCCTTGGGACGCTGCGTCTGGCAGCGGGCAAACAGTTCTTTCAGGAAATTTGGGAACGATAGGGGTAAAGCATGGCAAAAAGTAATTTTAAAGCCGATACCGAAGTTGATGTTGAACTTTCACAAATAACCAAAAACTATGGTGACTTCCGGGCTGTTGATAATTTTTCGCTCCCTGTGCCCCGCGGCAGTTTTACTACGCTGCTGGGTCCTTCGGGCTGCGGCAAGACCACCCTGCTGCGGATCATTGCCGGCTTCTTTGAACCCGATGCCGGAACCGTGGTGATCTGCGGTCAGAATCAGCATGGCATTCCCCCGGAGAAACGGACCACCGGCATTGTGTTTCAGGATTACGCACTGTTCCCACACATGACCGCAAGGGAGAATCTTGCCTACGGTTTAAAAGTACGGAAAATAACGGCCGATACCCGGAACCGCGAAATTGTGCGTATCGCAGAAGCGCTGGACCTTGCAGGCTTGCTGGACCGTTACCCCGGCGAACTTTCCGGCGGCCAGCAGCAGCGGCTTGCTCTGGGCCGCGCAGTAATTCTAAAACCGCAAATTCTTTTGATGGACGAACCCCTAAGCAACCTGGACGCCAAACTGCGGCTGCGGGTCCGTGAAGAATTAAAGGACATCCAGCGCCGTTTGGGGATTACCACGATCTACGTTACCCACGATCAGGAGGAGGCCCTTTCCCTTTCCGATTATATTGCGGTGATGAACAAGGGCCGGCTCGAACAGGTTGGTACCCCGCAGGAAGTCTACAACACCCCCGCCACCACCTTTGCCGCGGACTTCACCGGTCCCGCCAATTTTATTGATCATGATGGAAAAAAGTACCTGGTCCGCCCGGAATGGATACGGGTAAACGAAGGCCCCGGTATCATTGACAGTATTACTGCGGGGGTATCAAACATAGCCGCCCGCTTGGGTGCGTCAAGCGGCCCCCGGTTTATGCTGGCCGGAAAAATTACCGGCGCGGATTTTTTGGGGAGGGTGACACGGGTACGTCTTGAACTTGATACTCAATCGCTCCCTCCTGACGATGCCGCCCCAATTATCGCGGACATTCCCGCCATGGAAGATTCAGGGACATTGAAAATGGGAAGCCATGTAAAGTTTATGGTGACCCGGGCCTGGGAAGTGGATCATTCGGAGTAGCCGAATAGCGCCGTACCTTTCCTGCACCGTTCTATGGCGGCCATATCCGGCATGGCGGGGATGGCTCCCTTTTTCGTGGTGGTTAGACTTCCCGCCGCATTGGCAAAGTCCACAATATCCCCAAGCTCCTCTTTGGAAATGAAGCGCACCTGCTCCTTCGTTTTGCCCCGCAGACGGTAATGCACCGCGCCGAGAAAGGCGTCCCCCGCCCCGGTGGTGTCGATGGTTTTTACATCGTAGGTCGGCACTTTCGCGGAACCATCGGCGCAGAAACAGAAAGCGCCCTTCGCCCCCAGAGAAACCAGCACGATACCCGGCCCCTTTTCCGCCAGCAACGCTGCGCCTCTCTCCAAATTTGTTTCTCCGGTGAGGAGGTTCATCTCCTCCTCGGACACCTTGAGAATATCCGTCAGGACCAATGGCCTTGCCATTTCGATCTTCGCCTCCGCCTCATTGGGCCAAAGCAGGGGCCGGTAATTCGGATCATAACTGATGATCTTCCCCTGGGCCTTTGCACAATCAAGGGCCGCATATACCGCGCTCCGGCAGGGCTCGCCGGTTAGCGATACTGCGCCGAAGTGGAAGATTCTCGCATTGGCGATGAGTTCCCGGTTTATTTCAGCGGCGGTAAACATGATGTCCGCCCCTTCTCTGCGATAAAAACTAAAGGAACGATCCCCCGCTTCATTCAGGTGCACAAAGGCAAGGGTGGTGTTGAGCGCTTTGTCCACCATGAGCCCCGCAGTATCAATACCACTGTCCCGCAAAGTCCGTTCCAGGAAGCGCCCGAATTCGTCATCCCCCACTTTGCCGATAAATGCGGTCTTGCCGCCGAGTTTGTTGTTCATGGCCAGTACATTGGCGGGAGCGCCCCCCGGATTCCGGGCAAAAAGGTTCATCCCCTGATCGTTTACGCCCGAGGGGGTAAAGTCGATTAACAGTTCTCCCAAGGCGGTAACATCGTAGTTCATATAAATTTCTCCAGGGCTTTCCTCGTTCCCTGTATATAAATACTTTCCAAATGCTGTTTGAAAATCCCCGCCAATTTGCTGAATGCCCCTTCGGCAATGCCCTGCACACCTGCGGCTTTGAGGAAAGTCTCCGGTTTCTCCCGTGCGATCTTTGCGGCCCGGGAAACCGCCTGGCCTTCGGGGTCCTTAAACGGTATGGGTCTACCCCTTTCATCTGTCCCATCAAGAAACCGCGCCCAGCCTGCCAGCGCAAAGGCGATAGCGTTATAATTCGAACCACTGCGTATCGCAGCCGCCAAAGGCTTGAGTACGAAGTTAGGTATCTTCTGGGAACCATCCTCCGCGAGACGGAGGACCGCATCCCCAATGGCGCGGTTGGCAAAACGCCTGATCAGGGTATCCTTATATTCCGTGAGATCGATGCCCGGAACCGGCGGGACCGTGGGGGTAACTTCCTCCATGTAATGCCGGCGGAGAAATTTCTGCATCAATGAATCCGATGCGGCGTCGGCCACATCGGTATAGCCCATAAGGTAGGAGAGATAGGCCAGTGCGGAATGGCTGCCGTTGAGGAGCCGCATCTTCATAAGTTCGTAGGGTTCCACATCCTTAACCAGCTGAACCCCGGCGGCAGCAAACAGCCTGGGATCAAAACCGGCCGCCTGAGGAAGTTTGAAATCATCCTCCAATACCCATTGGATAAAGTCTTCGCAGCAGACCGGCCACTTGTCGGCGATGCCGTATTTCTGTTCCGTTTCCGCGATGATCGCAGCATTACTGTTGGGGGTGATGCGGTCCACCATGGAGCAGGGGAAAGAAACGTGGTCTTCGATCCATGTTACCAAATTCGGATAAACCTGTGCGCAGAAAGATTGCAGGCTCTCCTTGAGGATTTTTCCGTTGGAGGGAAAGTTGTCACAGGAAACAATGGTAAGGGGCGCTCCTCCATTGGCGGATCTTCGCAATAAGGCCGCCGCAAGAAATCCCAATATGGATACGGGATCATCGGGATGCACAAGATCGTGCTTTATCATAGGATGGTTCCAGTCCACATCCGCAGTATTCCTGCAATACCCCTTCTCGGTGATGGTAAGGCTTACCATGCTTGTTTCCGCATTGGCAATCCGGGCGATGGCCGCTTCCTTATCAGATGCAGCGTTTACATACCCCAGAATAGAACCAATCACCTGCGGAACCGCTTCTTCCCGGCCATTTTTGGCAATCAGGGTATAGAGGTAATCCTGTTCTGCGGCAATTTTTGCAAGGGGAAAAGTATCGGCGATCAGGTTCATCTCAAAGATACCGGAAGCGGTAAGCCCTTTGGCGATCAGGGTATCCAGAAAAAAAGCCTGATGCGCCCGGTGAAAGTTTCCCAGCCCTATGTGGACGATGGCGGGCCGCAGCGCATCCCGTGAATAGGCCGGTATCTTAACCGGCGTGGAAATGTTTTTCAGATTACGCTGATTCAGCAGCATTATATCCTCCAAGTAGGTATTTTCTCATATCCCAAGGATTGATTCAAGCTATAGGCGGGAAACCAATGCCATTTGTTAATAATTTGTTCACATTTATTTAATAAAGATTTTACCCCCGGTTTATCGCCGGTTCACTTTCCTCCTTTAGGTTTGTCATATCAAAAGCAAATCAAGGATTTGCACTTTATGGAGGTTCATTATGGCAAAGAAAACAAAGAAATTCATCGGGATTGTGATGACCATGGTCATCGCGGCGGCGCTGGTGTTCATTCCTGTGCTGGTTGCTCAGGACGGGTCGGCGGTAAGCGAGACTGCCTCTGCTGAAGCGGCGGTCTATTCGGTAAAAACGGCTGTGGCTGAGACGCACACCCTTGAGGCGTATCTCGAAGTAAACGGTGACATCGTGAGCGAGGGCCAGGTGGCGGTCCTGTCCGAAACATCGGGGAAACTGATTGCGGTAAAGGCGGCGCTGGGAACGCAGGTGCGGAAGGGGGACCTTATCGCCCAGGTTGACCCCTCAAGCGCAGGCGCCCGGTATATGGCAAGTTCCGTGTACGCCCCCATTTCCGGCATTGTCTGCGCGGCGCCCCTTGCGGTGGGGTCTACCGTACAGCCGGGGAGCATCATCACCAGTATTGCCCAGGCGGATGATTTGCAGATCGAGGCACTTATCCCCGAACGCGAAGTAAGCCAGCTGCGCATTGGCCTTACGGCAACAGTAACGCTGCCGGCATTTCAGGGTGAAGTTTTTACCGCGAAGATCACCCAGGTGTCGCCGATCCTGGACCCCGCGTCACGCACGAAAAAAATAGTGCTTAACTTTACCGGCGCGGACAGCCGCGTCAACGCGGGTATGTTTGCCCATATAAAACTCAACACCCGGACTTATCCGAATGTGGTGACTGTCCCCGCCGAAGCGGTCGGCGAACAGGCCGGCGCAAAGTATGTGTATGTGTTAAACAACGGCAAAGTTGATTTACGGGAAGTTGTGACCGGCGCTACCGTTGATCATATCACCGAAATCAAAAGCGGGATTGCCTCAGGCGACGCGGTTGTCATACAGGGACAGCAGTTCCTCTCAGACGGCGCAGCAGTGCTGGTACGGAAATAAGGGGTAGAAAAATGTCAATCACGCAAAATGTGGTGCGCCGTCTGAGAG
>BOAV01000021.1 GCA_026002045.1 Spirochaetia bacterium
CATGAGGCAAAGCTGGCTGCCTATACAAAACTGTTGAAAAGTCAAACATTTTTGCAAAAAAGTGCTTGACTTTTATCATAGACGAACCACACGAACTAAATGATCTTTTTGGTGTGGTTCGTGTTGTTCGTGGTTAATTAATTTCTATTTTGGAACCGGCTCAATTGTTTATTAATTCCTCATACGCCATCTTTGCCGCTTCCTGTTCGGCGGTCTTCTTGTTCCGGCCCATGCCGGGGCCAAAGGTTTTGCCATTCACCGTAACTTCCATCCAGAAAAAATGCTCGTGTTCGGGGCCGGAGCGTTTGACAAGGCGGTAATTGGGGTATGCGTGAAAAAGGCGCTGGCTGAGTTCCTGTAAAAGGGATTTATAGTCCTGGTGGTAATTTTTTTCCAAAACCCGGCTGATTTCCGGGCCGATACAGCCTCTGACAAAACCAAAGGCGGCCTTATAGCCGGAATCCAGGTACAGGGCGCCGATAAGGGCCTCCAGGGCGTCCGCCAGAAGGGCTTTTTTCGTCCGGCCCCCGGAAAGTTCCTCACCTTTGCCCAAAAGGAGCAGATTATCGATCTGCAATTCACGGGCGATGCCGGAAAGGATGTCCTCGGAAACCACCACGGACTTGATTTTTGCCAGTTCCCCTTCGTTTTTATCCCCAAAATCATCGTAAAGGAGGGTTGCGGTTACCGCGCCCAGGATGGCGTCGCCGAGGAATTCCAGCCGTTCGTTGTTACTTTTCCCTTCCGATTCATTGGACAGGGACCGGTGCATGAAAGAAAGGTTCAAAAGCTCAAGGCTTCTGAACCTGATACCGGCGGTCTTTTGAAACGCCGCCAATACTTTCTTTCTGCCGGGGTCAATGACCGGCTGCCTACTTCTGCTGGGATTTAATGTACTCGTAGGCATCCCGGACCGTTTCAAACTCATTGGCCTTTTCATCGGGGATGGAAATACCCATTTCTTCCTCAATGGCATACACCAATTCATAGGTATCCAGGCTGTCGGCGCCGAGATCCTGGCGGAAAGAAGCGTCCAGGGTGATCTTCCCGGCGTCAACTTCCAGCTTGTCCGCAATAAGTTTCTTCATTTTTTCAAACAAATCATCCATCTTGATTATCCCTCTGTTTTCTTTTGATTAAACCTTCGATTCCGGCACAATGATCTGCTTACCCCGGTAAAAACCGCATTTCGGGCACACCCGGTGCAACAAAACATGGTTGCCGCAGGTACTACACTCGATCAGTGTGGGGGAACTAAGTTTCATGTTAATCGACTGCCGCCGACGGGTTCGCGCCTTCGACGTTTTAAATCTGGGTACAGCCATCTCTTTAACCTCTCTTCAATATTGATTCATAATAACAAAAAGTATAAAAAGTGTCAAGCAAACATTGGCTCATTGAAATTTATCCGCCAGTGCCTTTGCCACCGGCGGCGGCACCATTCCGGCCACGTTCCCGTGGAAGGAGGCCAATTCCTTGATCGATGAGGACCGGAGCACGAAATATTCCGGGTCGGTGGTCATAAAGATGGTCTCGATCCGGGAATCCAGGGACTTGTTCATCATGGAAAGCTCAAATTCGTATGAAAAATCATCCACACCCCGGACGCCCCGGACCAGGAGCCTGATATCCTGTTTCTGCAAAAAGTCCACAATAAGAGAATCGCAGATCACCACGGAAACATTTTGCCGGTCCCGGACCAGTTCCGTTATCATGGAAACCCGCTCATCCGCGGAAAAAAGGTACTTTTTCCGGCGATTTTCCGCAACCACCACCAAAAGCTCATCAAAGATAGAGGCCGCCCGCCGGATAATATTGAGGTGCCCCAATGTAGGCGGATCAAAGGACCCGGGAAACGCCGCTTTCAACACAAACTAACCATACGGGAGGGAACCCCAGAGGTCAAGCCCCCAGGGCTACACGATAAACTTAAGAATTTAACCACAGAGAACACAGAGATTTACACAGAGGACACAGAGGGGGGAAGGTTAAATTTTTATCCTCCCTGTGATCTCTGTGTTCTTTCTCCTGTGGTTATCTTCTTCCTTCTTCTACTGACTGCACCCCATGGTGCTCCCGGTAAAAAACAAGGGTAACCACAATGCCGCTTAAAAGCAGGGCCATGGTCAGCACAAAGGGGAGACTGCGGGAAATGCTGGAGAGGAGGCCCCCTATCCAGCCAAAGGGAGAGGTGGCGAACATGATGATCATGTGCTGGATCGCCATGACCCGAGCCCGTTCGGCCTTGTTTACGTGGAGGGCCACCAGGGATTCGGAAAGCATGATAAGGCTCCCGGAACCGTAACCATCGAAAATTAGGGAAGTGATGAGGATGCCGTACTTAACCGGCCCTTCAACGGGGGCCAGAACCAGCAGGGTCTGGCCCAGAAAATAACCGGAAAAGCCCAGGAACAGGGGAAGTTTGAGACTGCCCCTGGTGGTCAAATGGGGTATCACGGTAAAGAGGAATACCATGGCGAGGATCGAGCGGAGCATGGGGAACAGGGGCAAAAGGGCGTCCGGGACCAGGAGTTTCTTGCTGACGATGACCTGCCAAAAGGTGGTGTTGATCATCCCCACGGCCCCCACCAGGGCGGTGATGACCAGGGAAAAAATGGTCCCCCTGGAATGGGCGATGATCTTCAACACCCCGCCGTAGCCCCCGGCCAGGGCGATGATACTTTTCCCCTTTGTTTCCTGAAGCCGTACCATGCCAGTGCCGGTTTCCCGGCAAAAAAAGTAGAGTACCAGAATTTTAACGATCATGACCACAAAGGCGTTGATATAGAGGATGCGGATGGCGGGGACCAGGGTAAGCCGGGACACCATAATGCTGGAAATCGGGGCGAAAAGGGCGGAAAGCTGGCCGCAAACCACCACCAGTGAATAAAGCCGGGTGATTTGGCTTTTTTCCGCGTCCTCCACCAAAAGGCAGTCCCAGGAATTGGTGGTCACCTTCATGGTCCCGTTAAAAAGGGCGGCAACCAGAAAGAACCAAAAATTTTCCGCCCGCCACCAGATCAGGCAGGGAATGCTCCAGGCGATAAAATCGAAGATAGCGGTGGTTTTGCGCCGCCCCAGCTTGTCGGTGATGGGGCCGCTTAAAAAGGCGAATACCACCTGGGTGAGCATATACACCGTGGCGATAAGGCCGATCTGGGTGTCCTTGAGCCCCAGGGCGATCATATACACCGAGGCGTAGGGCAGACAGAGGTTCATGGAAAGGCCCCAGAGGGGTTCCGTATAGATACAGGCCCGGGGATTACCTTTCAGGCTAACAAGAGTTTGTATAAGGGGGTTTTGCTTCATGAATCAGGCTGTCAAGACCTTGTGGGTTTCCTTGAGCTGTTCCCGGATGGGGAGGCTCTGGGGGCATTTGGTTTCGCAGACACCGCATTCAGCGCATTTTGAAGCGTTTTCGTACTTCCGCCAGGGACTCTTGCCGATTTCCGCGTAGGTCCTTTTGGCATAATCGGTAAGATTATATACCCGGTGATAGTTCATGATGGTGAAGATCTCGGGGATATTGACCCCCTTGGGACAGGGCATACAGTATTTGCAGCCCGTACAGTACAGCCCCGCAAGGCGCTCGTTTTCTTTCATCATCGCTTCGATGGTACTTAATTCTTCTTTACTCAAAACACCGGTATTTCCGGCGATGGCAGCGTTTTCTTCAAGCTGGGCAATGGTGCTTACCCCGGAAAGGGCAATGTTCACATTGGGATTGGCCAGCACGAAGCGGAGCGCGATATCGGCGGAGCTTTTCACTTTGCCGGGAAGCAGATCCTGGATAACCCTGGAGGGAGCGCCGAGACGTCCCCCGCCCACGGGTCCCATCACGGTGGTTCCCAGCCCCATCTCGTGGGCCAGCGCGAGGCCGCTCTCCTTGTTGCGATCCATCAGGTTGTACTGGCAGAGCACCGATTCAAGGACCCCTTCGCCGTTTTTAAGAATTTCGATAAGATTGTTTCCCTCGTCCGGCCCCGATTCCCGGTCATGGAAAGAGAAGGAGATGTGCCGGATCATCCCCTGTTCCTTGAGCTTTTTCGCCCGCTCAAAGGGGCCGTTCTTTGCCTTGACCTTATTGAGGAAGGCGTCCAGGGAAATTCCCCAAAAATGGTAAAAATCAATATGGTCGGTCTGGAGGTTTTTTAGCGAATTCTCCAGCCGCTTCTGGTAATCGTCCCCGGAATCGTTCTCGATGGGGTTCTTCGTGGAAACCCACACCTTGTCCCGCTTGCCCCCCGCAAGGGCTTTGCCCAGGATGATCTCACTCTGCTTGTCGCAATAATAGGGGGCGGTATCAAAATAGTTGACCCCCAGTTCAATGGCCCGGTGGACCAGGGCGATACCCTTATCCTCATCAAAAATAGTCTTGCCGTTCTCCTCATGAGAAGGCAGGCGCATACATCCCATCCCCAGACGGGAAACTTTGGCGCCGGTCTTTCCAAACTCTACATACTGCATCACATGCCCCTATTCATTGGTTTTAAGCATTGTAACTTATTTTTTTAAAATAGTATCAATAAAAAAAAGGTTAAAAAAAACGCCGGAAAATCCGGCGCCTATTGAAACAAGAATTCTGGAACTAATGATTCAATCCGCTTAAAGCGCCGAATTCACTAGGCCTTTTTGGCGGGCCTTCCGGGCTTCTTGGCCTTAGCGGTCTTGGCCGCCGGTTTCTTCGCAGCCTTAGCCTTCGCGGCTGCGGGCCTTCCGGGTTTCTTGGCCTTAGCGGTCTTGGCCGCCGGTTTCTTCGCAGCTTTAGCCTTCGCGGCTGCAGGTCTTCCGGGCTTCTTGGCCTTAGCGGTCTTGGCTGCCGGTTTCTTCGCAGCCTTAGCCTTCGCGGCTGCGGGCCTTCCGGGTTTCTTGGCTGCGGGTTTTTTTGCAACCTTGGCCTTCGCGGTTTTACCTGCGGGCCTTCCGGGTTTTGCCTTCGCGGTCTTGGCTGCGGGTTTCTTTGCAGCCTTGGCCTTCGCGGTTTTGGCCGCAGGTTTTTTTGCGGTCTTCGCTTTTGCGGTTTTAGCCGCAGGTTTTTTCGCCGCAGCCGGTTTCCTCGCCGCAGGTTTTTTGACAACCTCCACAGGTTCGTCCGGTGTTGTCAGCCCATCATTCCAACTGAATGTGTCGCTCATTCTCTTAGCCTCCTTAACAATTCTTGGTTTTTTTTCCGGAGTCAAAACGATCCCGGAATTATTTATCACCGCCTGCGCTCCGGCCAAACGGGCCAAAGGCACACGGAAAGGTGAACACGATACATAACTTAATCCCGCACGGTAACAGAAATCTATGGTTGTAGGGTCGCCCCCATGCTCGCCGCAGATTCCAATTTTAAGCTCCGGTTTAATTTCCCGGCCCTCACGGATAGCGTAACGCATAAGCCCGCCGACCCCGTCCTCATCAATTGATTTAAAAGGATCCACGTCAAGCACATGCTTTTCAAGATAGGTGGGAAGGAATGAAGCCACATCATCCCTGCTGAACGCAAAGGCCATTTGGGTAAGATCATTCGTACCAAAGCTGAAGAAGTCCGCATACTTTGCGATATGGCCCGCACGGATAGCCGCGCGGGGAACTTCTATCATGGTGCCGATGTACACCGGAACCTTTACCCCCGCCTCGTCAAAGACCTGTTTCAGAATTGCCTCCGCATTGGGCCGGAGCAGTTTTAATTCACGGGCGGTAACCACAATGGGGATCATGATCTCAGGCTCCACGGGGATATGCTGTTTCACGCAGTCAACCGCCGCACGGGCAATGGCCTCAACCTGCATGTCGTAAATTTCCGGGTAGGTAACCGCAAGGCGGCAGCCCCGGTGGCCGAGCATGGGATTTGCTTCGTGGAGTTTATCGATTTTCGGCCGGAGATCTTCGGCGCGTACATTCAGATGTGCCGCAAGTTCATCAACCTCTTCCTGAGTATGGGGAACAAATTCGTGGAGCGGCGGGTCCAGGAGCCTGATGGTGACGGGCCTCCCCTCCATGGCCTGGAAGATGCCGAAGAAATCCTGCTGCTGCAGGGGCAGAATTTTTTTAAGCTGAAATTTCCGTTCTTCTATAGTATCCGCCACAATCATGGCGCGGAAGTGGATCAGTTTTTCCTTTTCAAAGAACATGTGCTCGGTCCGGCAGAGACCGACACCGTCCGCGCCGAATGCAAAGGCCCGCTTGGCATCCTCAGGCTGGTCAGCGTTGGTTCTGACCTTGAAGCCCTTAAGCTTACCATTAGGAGTTTCACGAACAGAAGATTCCCGAATCTGATCGCACCATGCCAAAAAGGTACTCATATCTTTGGTAATTTCAGGAATTGCCAGAGGAAGTTTGCCTTCGTACACATCGCCGGTGGAACCGTCAATGGTGATCCAGTCACCTTCGTGGAAAACTTTTTCCCCGATAGCAACCTTATCATCCTGCACCGAGACGCCCTTGGCCCCGGCAACGCAGGGAGTTCCCATGCCCCGGGCCACCACCGCCGCGTGACTGGTATTGCCCCCGGTTGAGGTAAGCACACCCTGGGAAACCACCATGCCGCCGATATCTTCGGGACTGGTATCCTTGCGGACCAACAGTACCTTTTCGCCCCGCTCATACCAGCTCTCGGCGTCATGGGCGGAAAAAACGATCCTGCCGCAGGCGGCCCCCGGCGATGCGTTGAGTCCCTTGGTAATAGATACGGCAGCCTTGAGCGCCGCAGGGTCCACCATGGGGTGCAATAATTGATCCAGATGCGCGGGGCTGACCCGCAGTATGGCGGTATTTTTGTCGATGAGTTTTTCCGCAACCATGTCGATGGCACATTTAACCGCGGCGCTGCCGCTCCGTTTCCCGTTCCGTGTCTGGAGGATAAAAAGTTCCCCTTGCTGAACGGTAAATTCCATATCCTGCATATCGCGGAAATGATTTTCCAGTTTGTCTTTAATGCCCACAAGCTGTTTGTATATTTTCGGATTCCGGTTTGCCAGGGTGGCGATCTTTTCCGGGGTGCGGATTCCCGCAACCACATCTTCACCTTGGGCGTTCATCAGGTATTCGCCGTAAAATTCCCTCACACCTGTTGAGGGATCGCGGCTGAAACAGACCCCGGTACCGGAATCTTCGCCGAAATTGCCAAATACCATGGACTGAATATTTACAGCGGTGCCTTTCACGTTTCTGATATCGTTTAATTGCCGGTATTTAATGGCCCGCTCGTTCATCCATGAGCCGAAAACGGCGTTCACTGAGCCCCAGAGCTGATCCAGGGGCGCCTGGGGAAAATCTTTTCCCGTATTCGCCTTGACGATCCGCTTATACTCATCAACCAGTTTTTCAAGATCAATGGCGGTAAGTTCCGTATCAAGGGTCACATTACGGGCCTCTTTGATTTCCGCAATGGCCCCTTCAAACAATTTATCGGAAACCTGCATCACCACATCGCCGTACATCTGGATAAAACGGCGGTAAGCGTCCCATGCAAAGCGGGGATTACCGGTTTTTTTCGCAAGCCCATGCACGGCCCTGTCATTCATCCCCAAATTGAGGATCGTATCCATCATTCCCGGCATGGAAACCGAAGCCCCGGAACGAACGGAAACCAGAAGGGGATCATCGGCGTCCCCGAGTTGTTTCCCCATGTATTTTTCAAGCCTTTTCAGGTTATCGAGGACTTCTTCCGTAAGACCTGCAGGGTATTTTTCCTTATTTTCATAATAGGCGGCGCACACTTCAGCGGAAATCGTGAATCCCGGAGGGACCGGAATTCCCAGATTGGTCATTTCCGCAAGATTTGCGCCCTTGCCGCCGAGGACGTCCTTCATTTTCGCGTCCCCTTCGGCCTTACCATTTCCAAAAAAATAAACGTTTTTTATATTGCCTGTGCTCTTACTCATTAAAAAAATTTTCTCCCTACTTCACTATATCATAACAATTATATAATTGCAATAAAAAAAAGAAAAGCCCCCTATACCCTTAACAATTTCGGCATATCCTTCTATTATGTTAAGATGAATTATTTAGACCTCCCTGTTTATAAACACAAAGACCTTATTCTTGCCGCCCTGGAAAGCCATCAGGCGGTGGTGGTGGAAAGCCCCACGGGCTCAGGCAAAACAACCCAGCTCCCGGTGATTCTCCACGAGGCGGGATATTCCAAAAACGGCATTATCGGCGTAACCCAGCCGCGACGCATCGCCGCCCTTTCGGTAAGTGAATTTATCGCCCGCCAGATGGGATCTTCCCTCCCCGGCATCGTTGGATACAAGATGCGTTTCGAGGATCGTACGGATCAAAATACCAAAATCAAGATAATGACCGATGGAATTCTTTTACAGGAGATGAAACTCGATCCCTGGCTTTCGAAATACGGGCTTTTAGTGGTTGATGAAGCCCATGAACGGAGCCTTAATATCGACTTTATCCTGGGGCTTTTGAAGCGGGTGCTGGAAACCCGGCGGGATTTCAAGGTGATTATTTCTTCCGCTACCATTAATGCGGAGATTTTTTCAGAATATTTCGGGGAATGTCCGGTGGTAAAAATCGATGCCATGACGTATCCGGTCACGCTGATTTACGATCCGCCGATTATTGAATCCGCAGCGCCGTCAATATCAGATCAAAATGGTAGGGGTGGATTTAATTCCCGGAATAATGGCAGAAACGAGACAAGAGGCGGCGGCCGTCCCGGCTTCGGCGCAAAAAGCAGCGGCCTTATTGCCATGGAGGCGATCCTCAACAAGGTTGATTCCATCACCGAACGATTTGTCAGCGAAAAACGGAAGGGGGACATCCTTGTTTTTCTTTCCGGCGAAAAAATGATAAAGGACTGCATGAGCCGCCTTGCCTTCGGCCCGGTGGGATCGCACCTGCATTTGCTGCCCCTTTACGGCAGACTGGGCAAGGAAGAACAGGAACGTGTCTTCGATCCTGCGCCAAAGGGAAAAACAAAGGTGGTGATCAGTACCAATATCGCGGAAACTTCGGTGACCATCGACGGCATTACCGCGGTGATCGATTCGGGGCTTTCAAAACTCAATCATTATAACCCAAAAACCTTCACTTCAAGTCTGATTGAGGCCCCCATTTCAAAGGCATCGGCGAATCAGCGGAAGGGCCGGGCGGGGCGTACCCAGGAGGGGACTTGTTACCGGCTCTACAAGCGCCAGGATTTTGAGAACCGTCCCCTTTTTACCACGGAAGAAATTTTCCGCACCGATTTATCCGAGGTTGTCCTCCGCATGGCGGACCTGGGGCTTTCCAATTTTGAGGAATTTGATTTTATATCTTCACCCAATCACGATGGGCTTATCGCCGCCATAGAAACATTAAACCTCCTTGACGCCCTGGAAAGCGATAGGAGCCTTTCAAAAACAGGAAAGCTGATGACCGAATTCCCCCTAGCCCCCCGGCAGTCCCGGATCATCGTGGAGGCAATTCAACAATACCCCGATGTAATTGAAGAAACCCTTATCGCGGCGGCATTTCTCTCCACCCAGAGCCCATACATCCTGCCTCCCGGTGAAGAAACGGACGCCCGCAAGGCCCACCACAGTTTCCGTGACGCCGATGGGGACTTTGTTTCCTACCTCAAACTCTACCGCTCTTACGGCGATTCCCCCAACAAGACAAAATTCTGCGAAAAGAATTACCTTGATGAGCGGGCCATGGCGGAAATTGTCAATGTGACATCCCAGCTTGAGGAGATCGTATCTTCACTCAAAATCCCGATCCTTTCCGGGGGCAGCGTCAACGATTACCTCTGCTGCATAAGCCGGGGTTTGATTCAGTTTGTCTGCGTCCGGGAAGGCAGGGAAACCTACCGCAGCCTTACCGCGGACCGGATCAGCATCCACCCCGGATCGGTGATGTTCAGGGAAGACCCCCAGTACATCGTGGCGGGGGAAATCGTGCGGACCACCCGGATGTACGCCATGTCGGTCTCCCCCCTTTCAAAAAACACCCTGGAAAAGATCAGCCCCAGCCTTTTTGCCACTTTTGGAGGAAGATCCCGCAGGGAGGGTGATCCCCGATCCGGCGCCCCCGCAGAAAAACTCAAAAAGCCCCGGGACTTTACCAACAATATTAAAATCGGCGGGGAAATTTTTGATATCGAAACCATAAAGGGCAAAAAGGAAGTTAAACTTCCATGGGAGAAACTTGCGCTGGTCAAGGACAGTATCCCCCGTGAAAATTTCTACAAGGGTCTGCGGGGAACGATTATTGTAAATGGCAAATACAGTCTCCTTGCGGGGGAAAAACTGGAGCTGATCCTGTCCCTTGCCCCATCCCTTGAAATTGATGACGCACTTAAGCGGACCTGGCCCCGGCGGGAGAATTTTTCCTCAACAGAAGATCTGCCGACACTCCTCTCACTATTGCCCGATCTCGTAAGCCCGGCGATCTGGAAACCGGGAAAAAAGGAACTGGGCTTTATCTGCCTCTTTACCGACGGGGAGGGCAATTACTGGTTCAAGTGCTCGCGGGGTTTCCACACCAGCCTGAACGAAAGCCTTGCCAGCCTTGAAGCCCTCATCGACGAATTAGGGGACGAGGTTGATGTGGAAAAGAAACACATCGTGAACCAGTGCTACAGGCGGCTTTCAGACTTTTTAGGTTGAGGTTCTGCCCTAAACAGAAAACATAACCACAGAGAACACAGAGGAAAGACACAGAGTTCACAGAGAAATGGAAAAATAATAAATTCCTTTTCTTCCTCTGTGTCCTCTGTGCTAACTCCGTGCCCTCTGTGGTTAATTTTGCGGTTTTTACTATTCGATTTCCTCAAATACATCGATCAAAAACGGGTCCAGCATCAGCAAACCTTCTTTAGTGAGTGCAATCTTATTGGCCTGTAAAAGCCCCCTCCTCCGCCATTTCGTCAGGGCCTGCGGTATCGCCTTTTCAAGTGCGACCCCGAAACGTTTCTCAAACAGCGCCGGATCCGGCCCTTCGACAGAGCGAAAGCCCATCAAAAAAGTTTCCTTCATCAGGGTAAGCCGGTCCAGTTCTTCTGTCTCTACGGGGATAAGCGCCCCGGACTTGTGGTCCAGCCATGGCCCGGTATCCGCCGGGTAAGTAAAACGCCGTCCGGTTCCCGCATCATCATCAAAGATACTTCCCGATGCAGCCGCTCCCAGGCCCAGCCAGTTTTCCATGCGCCAGTAGCGGATATTGTGAATCGAACGCTTCCCTGTCAGCGCAAAATTAGAAACCTCGTACTGCCCATACCCCGCTTCTTCCAGCGCGTCACGGCCCGCAATCCAGAGCCGGTCAGCCTCGTCGGCGCCGGGAAGAATTTGCCTGAAACGGGGATCGTCCCCTAGCGGCGTCCCCTCCTCCACCGTCAGGGCGTAAAGGGACACATGGGCAGGCCGGTAAGAAAGCAGGGTTTCAATGTCCCGCAGTAATACTGTTTCATCCTGGGCGGGAAGCCCTGCGATAAGGTCCGCAGAAAAATTACCGCCGAATATTTCCGAAACCAGCTTGAGCCGATCCGGAATCAGCGCCGCCATCGATACCCCCGGCGCCGCATCCCCGGCCCGGTGTACCAGACGGCGGGAAGCGTCACAGAAACTCTGCACCCCCAGGCTTATGCGGTTTACACCGTTGTCACGGCAGGCTGCAAGAAAAGCTTCGTCCGCCGATTCGGGGTTCGCCTCCACGGTAAATTCCCTCGACATTTGCTGCGGCATCGGCGGTAGTAATACTGCGAGTCCCCTCAGCAACCGGATTATCCCGGCGGCCCCCAGCATTGACGGCGTTCCACCGCCGATATACACCGACGGCACCGATGTAACGCCGAAGCGCCGCACAAGCCTTTCCCCCTCAGCAAGCAGGGTGTCAATATATGTATTGATCATCCGAGCCGCAGCTTTACTGTCAGGAGGGAGCCGTACCGAATAAAAATCACAGTAGTCGCAGAAAGAGGCGCAGAAAGGAATATGGATGTACAATGAGCAATTACTCACTACTCACGCCCCTTTACTAATTAACATGAGATCGCTTCTGGTTTCCGCAAAGGTCCTCAGCGCTACTGTAAAGCCGCTTTTGGAAAATAAAACAAAATGGGGGCGGCGGACATCATTTTTCCAGACAAGGGATTTACTTTTTTCTTCCAGGGTATTAAAAACATCAATACCCATTTTTTGAGAAGTGTATTTACACTCCCCAAAGATAATATCCTTGCCTGCGCCGTCGTAGGCTACAATATCAATTTCATTGTTTTTATCCCACCAGCGGCCGCAGCGGCTGATGGTAAAGCCCCATATTTTTTCAAAATCAAGCTGCCACATCCTTTCCCGGCAAATATCCTCATAGACAAAACTTACATGGCTGTCAATGAAATTTTTGCGGATATGATCTTCCACTGTTTTTGTTTTTTTGATTTCAAGATCACTCATATTGGGAAACACAAACCTGAACCAGAACTGCAAAAAATTGTCTTTTATGCGGTACAGCCCCCGTTTGCTTTTTTCCGGTTTTTCTTCGGTAACCGGCACTTCCCGTTCAATAAACTCAAGGTTTACCAGGGTGTTAAGATATTTTGAGAGCCCGGTCTGCTTAAGAGCCAGATCGGAAGCTATGTCGGATAATTTATGGTTACCCGCCGCTATGGACTTTATGAGCGAAAAATAACTGCCGATTTCGGACACTTCCTGATACAGCAAAAAGGCCGGCTCATTGTAGAGGAACCCCGATGGGGAAAGAATATTTTTGGCAATCTGTTCATGGATACCTCCTCCCTCAAAAAATTCAATGTATTTGGGAATGCCCCCGGTAAGGGCGTAGAGTTCCGTCAATTTATCTTCACTTTTACCGGGGAAAAATTTTCCGTAATGAGAAAAGGGTATCTGCTTCAGCTTAATCTGTCCGGTGCGTCTGCCGTAAAGGGGACTTTCATAGGCAAGGACAGCGCTCTCCATCATCGAAACCGAGGAGCCGCAGAGGATCAGCATCACATTACTTTTCGCAAGCAGGGTATCCCAAATTTTCTGCATAATTGACGGAAACGCGGGATTGGCCCTGGCAAGATATTGAAATTCATCAATGGCGATGATCAGCCGTTCGGGACTTTTCTGCTCTAACAGGGTCTTAAAAATCAGCAGCCAGTCACCGTCTTTGTAACCGCGCAGAAGTTCATTGCCGATAACATCCGCCGCTTGGGCGCGAAATGCAGCGCAGTTTTGAGCCTCGCTTTCTTCGGTGGCAAGAAAATAGAGGGCGGGTTTTTTTTTAATAAACTGCGTTATCAGGGCAGTTTTCCCTACCCTCCTCCTGCCTTAGAGCACCACAAAGGAGGGAGCCCGCTGCCCGTATTGTTCATTCAGAAACGCGAATTCATCTTCCCTGTCAACGAATAAATTTACATCCATACTGATTATTATACTTCAAATTATAATAATTTCAAGTATAATAATCATAGGTATAACTTTTTACGGCAAGCCAATCCGGTTGACGGGCCAGTAGCGGAAAATGGCTTTTCCGGTGACAAGCTCCACCGGAACCGGGCCCCAGGTGCGGGAATCGTTGGTATTACTCCGGTCGTCGGAAATGACAAAACATTCGTCTTCCCCCAGGACGATCCGGTCCATATTGCCCGAAAAGGGGATCGATTCATCCCAGAGGGCGGGAACCTGGGGAATGGTCGGGACATAGGGCCGTTCGGAAAGTTCAAATTCGGTAAGGTTGTAGGAGTCTCCCTTTGCCCGTATGCGGACCACAAAATTGGTCATGGTAATCTCATCCCCCGGGAGGCCTATCACCCGCTTAAGGTAGAAATGCTCCTCTCTGGACACAAGGCTGATACGCTGGGCGGTAAAGAAACGGATCACCCCGTCAAGGATACGGACGGGCAAAGACGGCGGCTCCCTCCGGGACATATCAATAAGTACAATATTTCCCCGCTTAAAAGGAGTGGACTCTCCGGGGATGTTCAGCTCCGCAAGCAGGGTATGCACACTATAGGACGAGAAGATAAACCGGTCCCCCGCATGGAGGCCGGGCTGCATGGTATCGTTCTCCAAAACCCTCATGGAAAAGAAAAATGAAGTAAAGGAAGTGTAAATCACAAAAAAAACCAGCACCCAGAGCAGGGCCCACAACAAACGATGGCGCTCTTTTTTTTGGGCCTCATAGGAATATTTCCGCCATTTATCAAACATCTTTTTTCCTTACCGTATGGGCCCGGCCCGCCGGCGCCCTTCGGACCAAAGGGGCCAGTAAATAAGGGCTCCCTGCCCCAGCACCTTGGCTGTCCGTACCGGGCCGAAGTACCGGCCGTCCCGTGAATTATCACGGTTGTCTCCAAGGGGTAAGATGCGGCCATCAGGCACGTACCAGCCCTGGGAGTTCTTGGCCAGGAGCATCCTGTAGCGCTGGTCCTGGGGATTGGCCCCCCGCAGAGTTTCCAGCCAGGACTTTTCATAAGCAATGGAATCGGCATACCGCGGATTATTTAAACCCACCGCTACGGCCATGATATATTCAGGGGGATTCAAGCCCATAAACATATAGGCCTCCGCCTTCCCCGCCGCTTCCAGCGCGGGGTAGTCGTCCTTTTCCATAAGACGGCTTAAACGGTGATTCCATCCCCGCTCCGCCTTGTAATCGGTCTCGTTCACCCAATGATCTTCCCCGGCAAAACGGATCTTCATATCCCCCCGGTCGGTGATGAACCGGTCCCCCGGCATCCCCACCGCCCGTTTGATCAGGAAATGGGCCTTGGGCTCCCCGGTCTCGTCCCTGTCAATATCCACCAGAGAAATGGTGAGCATATAGATGATCCGTTGTGCTATATCAAAAACCGGCCCCCGGGAAATGTAGGAAGGATTTTCAAAGATGATAACATTGTTCCGCGCGGGCCGGATGGGGCTGGGCAGTTTTCCCAGGCCGGGAAGGAGTTCCGGGCCGTAGATCATCTTGTTGACAAAGATCCGGTCCCCGATAAGCAGGGTATCGATCATGGACCCCGATGGTATCTGATAAGCCTGAAGGAGGTATTGATTGGCCAAAAGCACCACGCCGATGGCCCAGAGGAAGGCCTCAACCCAGTCAAGAACGGGGTTTTTGACCTTCTGCTTTTCCCTTTTTATCCGGCGCGACCTGCGTCTCCGGGTCAAACAGGTCTCGGTAAGGGCCTGGACGCGGTCAAAAAAATCAATGTTCTGAACCATTACTAAAAAACTACCATGAAGGGCCTTTATTGACAAGGCATGGAGGGGAACCCTATAATGCCCTAATGTTGGAAGAAGACGAGGTTCACCTGAAACCCCTTCTGGGTATGAGGCCCGGGGTATGGCTCAGTGTTATTTACGGCGCGGCGATCCTCCTTATCCTCTTTTTTACGCTGATTTATCCCGGCCTTTCCCGGCCCGGCAGCCTTGTTTCGGTAAAAACTGAACCACGGGGGGCGGCGGTACGGGTGGATGGGGTTTACATGGAGACCGCCCCCTGTGAATTCTTCGTGTCCAGGGGCATCCATACCCTGGAATTAGTCCTCCCCGGCTTTGAAACCCGCAAAATCGAAGGGGAAATCCCCGGGCGGCTCTTCTTTTCCCTTATTTTTCCCAATCGTATCGGCCTGACAGAAACCCTTACAGCCAATAATCCAATAGTTGCGCTGCGGGATTCTGCGGCGGATTACGCCGCCTGGACCTTCGCCGGGGAGCCCACCCTGTCATATCAAATACCCATGAGCCTCTCCGAGGGGGCCTACCGGATTGGGCCTTCCCTGACAAATCCCGCAGATCGCGCCGCTGCGGATGAACTCCTCAATGCAGCCGCAGCCTTCGCCGTTACCAGGGCCGGTCTCCGGGATCTTATCCGCGCAAAGACATTAATTGACAACGGGGGGAATTCCCCCTCCCCCATGACCCTGGCCCGCTCCGTTCAGGATATTCTTACATTGCTTTCCGCTTCAGATGGAACCGCCGCATGGCTCGCGGAAACTCTGCCCCCGGCGGCGGCCTCTCCGATTACGAATTCCGACTGGTTCCGGCGGCAAAATACGCCGGGGACAGAAGCGGTTTCCGGAGCCGGACCAATTCCGGGCCGGAGTTTCAGCGCCGGGGGGCTTATGTTCCGGGAAATCCCCGGTGGTACATTGGCGCGGCCTTCGGGTTTTCCCCGCAGCACCCCCATTGAAACCATTTTTCTCAGTGAAACCGAGATCAGCTCCGCCGCCTTTGCCGCATTCCTCGCCGCAAATCCCAAATGGCGGCTTGAGAATTTGCCGGAACTACTTGAACAGGGTCTGGTAACCACGGATTACCTTGCAGACAGCGCCAATTCCGCAGGAATTGGCGCCATTTCCTGGTACGCCGCACAGGCTTGGTGCCAATGGCTTACGGCACAGCTTCCCCCCTCAATGGCGGACTGGGAAGTCAGGCTGCCCACAGAATTTGAATGGGAATACGCCGCAAAGCTCCTTTCTGGCCGGGATGGTACGACCGCTTCAAATTTTGCTGACCTCATGGGAGGCTCCTGGGAATGGTGCGCCAATCCCTATACGCCCCTGGATTTTCTCTCCGTTTCCGCCGGAGCTGCGAAAATTTTAGGTTCTCCGGAGCGGCCGGTCAGGGGAGGGGCCCGCATTAAGAGCGGCGCTTCGGTGAACGCAGAAACTAGGGGGTCCCTGCCCCCGGCTGCCTGTTCCCCCTTCGTCTCCTTCCGCCCGGCCATCGCCTTATGGGGAAACCGGTGAGCGAAGGGGTCAAGATCATCGCGGTCAACCGCAGGGCCCGGCACGATTATGCGGTGGACGATACCTACGAATGTGGTATGGAACTCCTGGGAACCGAGGTAAAGTCCTTCCGGGACGGCAAAATCTCCTTTCCCGACGCATGGGCGGAGATCATCAACGGGGAAGTGTGGGTCCGGTCACTGCGGATCGCGGAAAATCCCTTTTCCGGTGTTTTTAACCACGATCCGGACCGTAAGAAACGGCTCCTTCTCCACCGGGACGAGATAAAACGGCTGCGCCGAAAGGTGGAAGAAAAGGGCTTCACCCTTATTCCCCTGTCATTTTACTTTAAAAAAGGCCGGGTCAAGGTTGAGTTGGGGGTCTGCAAGGGGAAAAAGGCCTTTGACAAACGGGCGGATATCCGGGAACGGGACGTGGAGCGGGATATGGCGCGGGAATTCCGCCACGGAATTCGTTAATTTATTGCCATCAAAAAAAATATCCGGTATAATTAATAATATGAAAAAAAGATTTTTTATCCTGGTCCTTAGTATTGTCTTTTTTTCTTTTCCCCTTTCCGCTCAGGGTACAGAACCTACGATCCACCTGCTGGACCTTTTTATACAGGGTATCGGCGCTGAAGAATCCCGGCTTATCGAATCCCTGATCCGGTCCTACCTTTCCGATTTTGGGGAGGTCATAAGTTCTACAGAAACACAAATCCCCGATTATACCCTTACGGGGAGCGTCTACCTTGAACGGGACAGCTTTATCTTCATGCTGGAAATCAGTAAAACTGTTACCGGGGAGAACGCCTCCTTTACCATGACGAGTAAATCAATCGGCGAACTGGTGTTAAAGGCCCGCTCCCTGGTGGAAACCGCCTTTGCTGTAGAACCGGAAAGGGCGATACTTCAGGAATCCCAGCCCCTGGACCTTAAAGAAGCGGCGGTTTTGGGAACCTGGCGGGGGGAGCCGGGGATAGAGATGATCCGCCTGCAGCGTATGGGTCAGGGACTTGCAATTTTTTCTTCCGGCGTTCAGATGGCCCTTGCCTGGATCATTGAGGACAATATTCTTAAAATTCGGCAAGTATCTCCCAATACCGAACGGTACTACTACCCCCTGCCCTACGGGGTGGCAAGACAGCTCGCCGCCGACGCGGAACCCATCCTCTGGGAATTACGGCTCTACGACAACGGTAACGCCCTCCGGGGGCTCAAGATCCTTACGGGAGTACATTATGAGGAAGAAGTGGTTACCGAATTGATACCAAAAGAAATGCAGAACATAGAATGGACCCGGTCAGGCCGGTAAGGGCCTTAGGGGTTAAATTTTGTTAGTTTCCGGTAATTTTAAGGAGAAAAAATGACGACCCTTAAGCGTTTAAGCGCCCTTTGTGTGGTATTCATCATTGCGGTAAGCATAGTGATAGGACAGGAAATGTCGGTGGAGGATTCCTACCTGCGGGAATCGGTGGAAATACTAATCATCCGGGAACAGAGCCGGACCGGCAGCAGGGAGCAGAAAATGGCGGCACTGCGGTTTATCGGGGATGCCATCAACCGGGGAAATACCGGGGGAGACATCCGCTCTGCGTTGGAATACCTTGCCCTTGAGGGGATTGTGAACCAAACCCGGGAAAACGGCAAGCTCATAAACAATTTCCCCGATGTCAGGAAACAGGCAATTACTTATCTGGGAGATCTGGGAACCGCGGAAGCAAAAAATACCCTCATAAAGGTCCTTCTGGCAGACCCTGAGCCCATAGTGCTTCAGGAGGCGGTTAAGTCCCTGACAAAGACAGGACTTAACGATAACGAAGAGTCGGTAGCCGCCATTGCCTTGTTGGTTTCCCGCTTTGACGTTCTTAACCCCGACAACCTCCTTGCCCTTTCGGCGGTGGATGCCTTCGAAAAATTTGCCGCAGCAAATAACGGCATCAGGGATCCTAACGTAGTTCGGGCACTTATCCGCATTTCCGAAGGGCGCTATTTCAAGCCGGTTCAGGAACGGGCCAAACAGGTTCTGGCGGATCTGCGTAAATATGGCAGGCAATAACAGAAAAAAACCTGATTAGGCATGGGATTTATGTGAGCGCCGTATTGACAGGAAAGGTTGAATAGGATATATTCACTTATCTGAAGAATGTCTCCCTCGTCTAGTGGTTAGGACATCGGGTTTTCATCCCGACAACGGGGGTTCAATTCCCCCGGGAGATGATAGCGTAAATCTTTATGACATATGTTGAAAAATATATCTGAAATCGGCGTTCTCCCCGGAGGGCGCTTTTTGCAAACACCCCATCTTAGGAAGAAACCATGTCTATTTCATTTGACGCCGCCGCAAAGCAATTCCATCTGTGCAACGGAAATTTCAGTTATATCATCAGGATTCTGGAAAATGGTTCCATTGGCCAGGTATATGCCGGCGCAGCCCTGCGAAAAAACAGCGCTTACCCATTGCTTGACCCTATCCCCTTTCCGGGCTTTTCCAATAATGACAAGACCTTTACCCGCTTTGAATATCCCGCTAATGGAAACGGGGACTTCCGCCGTCCCGCCTTTGTAGTCCGCTTTACCGAGGGGGCTGCGGTGCCTGAGCCTTGTTACAAAAGTCATCGTATATACGCGGGAAAGCCGGGGCAGCCCGGACTACCGTCAACTTACACGGAAAAAGATGATGAAGCGGCAACTTTGGAGTTGGAACTTCTGGACGCGGCGTCGGGCTTACGGATTATTTTGTTTTACACGATATTCGCGCAGTATAACTGCCTGGCCCGGCACGTCCGTTTTGTCAATGACGGAAATAAAAAAATCACCCTGGAAAATGCCATGAGCCTTTCCCTTGATTTACCGGACAGCCGCTGGAACCTTATCACCTTAACCGGCGCCTGGGCCCGGGAATTTGACATCGGTGACGCCCCCCTGCGGACGGGCTTTCAGGGCATACAGAGCAGCCGGGGCATTTCAGGCGCCCAAACAAACCCCGCGCTCATACTGCGGCGTCCGTCCGCCACAGAAAACGAAGGGGAGGCCCTTGGCGCAAGCCTTATCTATTCCGGTAACTTTATTGCCGATGTTGAGGTGGATCAGTGGGACATTGCCCGGCTGCGGATTGGCATTAATCCCGAAACTTTCTCCTGGGAGCTTGCGGAGGGCGCGGTCTTTGATACCCCCGAGGCGGTACTCGCTTGGTCCGGGAACGGCCTCAACGGGCTTTCTCAAGTCTTCCACGAACTTTTCCGTAACCGCCTGGCCCGTGGCCCATGGCGGGAGGCTGAGCGGCCGGTACTGCTCAACAACTGGGAAGGGACCTACTTCAACTTTACCGAAAAAAAGATACTGGAAATGGCCGCCTCTGCCCGCAACCTGGGGGCGGAACTTTTTGTCCTGGACGACGGCTGGTTCGGTAAGCGTGATGACGATCATTCCAGTCTGGGTGACTGGTTTCCCCACAAGGGCAAGCTTCCCGAAGGAGTTGCAGGGCTGGCACAAAAAGTCACCGCCCTGGGAATAAAATTCGGCCTCTGGATAGAGCCTGAAATGGTAAACCCCGACAGTGATTTATTCCGTGCCCACCCGGATTGGGCCATCCACATACCCCAACGCCCCCGGACGGAACAGCGCAATCAATATGTACTGGATATGGGCAGGCCGGAAATAGTGGAGCATCTTTTTAAGGTACTTTCCGTGATCCTTGAAAGTGCGCCCATTTCCTATATCAAATGGGATATGAACCGGTATATAACCGAACCCTACAGTGTTGCTTTGCCCCCCCCGCGGCAGGGGGAATTTTTTCACCGTTATGTGCTGGGAGTTTACGATCTCTACGCCCGGCTTACCGGCGCCTTTCCGGAAATTCTTTTTGAATCCTGCGCATCAGGGGGCGCCCGTTTCGATCCGGGCATCCTGGGTTTTGCGCCCCAGGGCTGGCTGAGCGATGACACCGACGCCGTGGAGCGGCTGCATATTCAGGAAGGGGCCAGCCTTATCTACCCCTTAAGTTCCATGGGGGCCCATGTTTCGGCAATTCCCAACCACCAAACCGGACGCCTTACTCCCCTAGCCTTCCGGGCCATGGTGTCCTTCTTCGGCTGTCTGGGCTACGAACTTGACCCAACCAAATTCAGCGCCAAAGAACAGGAAGCGGTAAAAAAACAAATCGCCTTTTACAAGGCCCATCGCCGTACTTTTCAGTATGGTAATTTTTATCGACTGCTCAGTCCCCTGCCGGGCCGCAGTGTTATTAACGGGCCTTATCCCCTCAATGGCCGCTTTGCCGCATGGATGACGGTTTCAGAGGACGGCAAAGAAGCAATCGTCGGTGTGTACAAGATCCTCTCCAATCCCAACCAGCGGCCCTTCCGCCTCAAACTTGCGGGGCTGAAAAACGATGCGGATTATCAGGTTACGGTTTGGGAAGAGGGGGGCTATTCTGCAGAGGACAAAAACCTCAACTGCGGGAATCGGGGAGGGGACGAACTCATGCAGGCAGGGCTTCTCCTGGAATGTACCGTTCATCACAGTCCAAAGAATGGCGATTTTTTCTCAGAATTATTTCTGTTAAGGAAACAGGGGGCTTAATAATGACCATAGATAATGCGCTGCAAAATCTGGATAACGAAAAAACAGTAAAGCTGTTTTCTGAAATTTACGGGCCCGGTGAATCCGTTTTTGCCGGGCAGAAAAGACGGTACACAAATTTAATCGAACAGTTCAGGAAACGTTTTGGGGATGATGAGATCCGCATTTTCAGCTGTCCCGGACGCAGTGAGATTGGGGGGAACCACACGGATCATAACCACGGCAAGGTACTTGCGGCGAGCATCCAGAAGGACTGTATCGCCGTCATTTCAAAAACTATTGACAACAGTATTTCTATTTACGATGAATGCTATCATGAAGACTACCGTATAGACTTAAAGGGCGGCCTTGCGCCGGTGCAGAATGAAAAAGGGTCCATCGCCCTGGTGCGGGGTATTGCGGCGGGCTTTGGGAAAATGAGTTTTACCGCAGGGGGCTTCAAGGCCTGTGTTTCAAGTGAAGTCCTTTCGGGATCGGGGGTAAGTTCCTCCGCCGCCTTCGAGATGCTTATCTGCGGCATATTGAACCGGCTTTACAACAACGGGAAAATCCCGGTTGAACAGCGTGCACGTATCGGGCAGTATGCGGAGAATAACTATTGGGGCAAAAATTCAGGGCTCCTTGATCAGATGGCCTGTGCCTTTGGCGGAATGGTGGCGATGGATTTTAAGGATCCTTCGGCCCCGGTAGTTAAAGAAATTCCCTTTGATTTTGCCGCCCAAAATTACCGCCTCATTCTGGTTGATACCGGGGGCAGCCATGCAAATCTAAGCGAAGCCTATTCAGCCATCCCCGGTGAAATGAAATCGGTTGCATCCTTTTTTGGAAAAGAAGTGCTGCGGGATGTTCCCCTGAAAGACATTATAAAAAATCTTCCCACACTTCGCAGTAAATATGGGGACCGGGCGGTGCTCCGTTCTTTACATTTTGTTGAAGAAAACAGCCGGGTCGATGCGGAAGTCAAGGCACTTGGAGAAAATGATTTCTCCGCCTTTTTGCATCTGGTAAATGAATCGGGGGATTCTTCATACAAATGGCTGCAAAACGTGGCCATCCCGACCGATTCCATGACCGAACAAAAGATACCGGTCTGCCTTGCCCTCACGGAACTTTTCTTTCACCTTCATAACATTGAAGGGGCCTGCCGTGTTCACGGGGGAGGCTTTGCGGGTGTTATCCAGGTTTTTATTCCCACAGAAAATGTCGGTGAATATACTGCATGGATGCTTCAGGGGCTGGGAGTTTCCGAAGACTTAGCGTCTTCGGAAGGCCCGGTTTTTGTCATGTCTGTCCGTCATCAGGGATTTTTGGAAATAGAACTATAATATACCCTTGTCTCATAGGGCATTATTACTTTCTTCTCCGTCTCTGTGTCATGGTAGTTTCCGATCAAGAGTTTATCGTCATCATTCCGCAGAGCATCGATATCAATACCGGTAATCCTTTGGGAAGTAAAATTACACAGTACCAGGATGGATGCATCCTCAAAACGGCGGTGGTACACAAAAAGCCTTTCATCCTCCGGCAGCAAAAGTTCATAATCACCATATACGATAACCGGATATTCCTTGCGTAACCGTATCAGCCGCTTGTAAAAACTAAACACCGATTCAGGATCACTAACCTGAGCGGCGGCATTTATTGTTTTATAGTTGGGATTTATCCCCATCCAGGGAGTTCCGGCGCTGAACCCCGCATTTTTACCATCATCCCACTGCATGGGGGTACGGGCATTGTCACGGCTCAATTTCCGTATGCCCTTCATCATTTCCTCATGGGTGAGCAGTTTCTTTTCCGTCACCAATTCCCTGTAGGCATTGTGGATCTCCACATCATTACATTCCTCAAGGCTGTTAAAAGGATAATTAGTCATCCCCAGTTCCTCGCCTTGGTAAATGTAGGGGGTGCCCTGCATCATGTGGAGGCAGGCGGCCAGCATCTTGGCGCTTAATACACGCAGTTCTTCTGTGGAGTCATTTCCAAAACGGGAAACAATACGGGGCTGATCGTGGTTGTCCCAATAGAGGCTGTTCCAGGCCCTGCCGTGGAGAGCGGTCTGCCAGCGGGAAAGTATCTTCTTTAATTTGGGAAGATCCAATGGCAGGGGCTTCCATTTTCCCAATGTTTTATCATGATCAACCCAAGTGTGTTCAAACTGAAACACCATGTTGAGTTCCTTCCCGTCATTGCCCGCATAGAGGGGCGCGGTGTCCACAGTAACACTGGAGGTTTCCCCCACGGTCATAATGCCGTACCGGGACAGAACCTTTTGGTTCATCTCCTTGAGGTATTCGTGCACACCGGGATTGCCGAAACAGGTTTCCGCCTTCCCCCCGGATACGGCAAGAGCGGAAGCGGGTTTATCAATGGCGTCGATCACATCCATGCGGAAGCCGTCGACGCCCTTGTCGAGCCACCATTTCATCATATCAAATATTGCGTTCCGCACATCAGGATTTGCCCAGTTCAGATCCGGCTGGGCCGCAGCAAAATTGTGCATATAGTACTGCCCGGTTTTTTCATCCTTTGTCCAAGCGGAGCCGGAAAAAACGCTGCGCAGGTCATTGGGCAAGCCACCCTCCGGGTGGCAGCCGCCCTTAAAACCGTCCCGCCAGATATACCAATCCCGTTTGGGATTATCGACGGAGGAGCGGGATTCGATAAACCACGGGTGCCGATCCGAACTGTGGTTTACCACCAGATCCATGAGTATCTTGAGGCCCCGCTTGTGGGATTCAGAGAGCAACTTTTCAAAATCTTCCATGGTTCCAAACTCGTCCATGATCGCCCGGTAATCACTGATATCATACCCGTTATCCACATTGGGGGATGCGTACACCGGCGAAAGCCAGATCACATCAACCCCTAAATCTTTGAGGTAATCCAGCCGTTGGGTAATACCGTTAAGGTCCCCCACGCCGCTGCCGGTCGAATCCTGAAAACTGCGGGGGTAAATTTGATACACCACCGCCTCTTTCCACCAAGTCTTTTTTTCCATACCGGTTTTCCTTTTCGCGATAATTTTACCGCGATGATTTTTTTGTTACGATTTTACCGCGCCGTTTGTTACGCCCGCTATAATCCACCGCTGGAAGAAGATGTAAACAAGCACCACGGGGAATAAAACCAAAATATAAGAAGCAAAGGCCAGATTGTAGTTTGTTGAAAACTGTGTCTGGAACACATACTGTGACAACTGGAGGGTCTGGTTATCCGCCTTGGTGAGCAGCAAGAGGGGCATAAGAAAATCGTTCCATGTCCACATGACGCTCAGAATTGCTACCGTAGAATGTATGGGCTTCATAATCGGAAATACAATTCTGATAAAAGTCTGAATAGGATTTAGTCCCTCTATTAAAGCTGCTTCCTCGATTGATTTCGGAAGGCTCCGCACATAGCCACAGTACAGAAAGGTATTCATGGGCAGCCCAAAGACGATGTACAGAAAGGTAATGCCCAGAATATTATCAAGGTGAAAGAAACTGGCCTGTTTTACCAATGGCAGCATTAATACCTGGAAGGGAATAAACATGGCGCTGATAAAGTAGTAATACACCAGATTAAAAAATTTGCTCCTGTTGCGGTTCCGGGTAATGGCATAAGCTGCGGCGCTGTTGGTAACAAGCGTAAAGGGTAGGCAAATAACGGTAATAATCAAGGTATTGAGGAATTTACGGGGATAGTCGGTCATCTTCCAGGCTTCTGCAAAATTTTGAAAAACAAAGGGATGCGGCAGGCTGAGTACACGGGCCATCTGTGTGGTATCTTTCAGGGCGACCACCAGAGTAATGTACAAAACTCCAAGGATAAAAATTACCGCCCCGATAAACAACAGTAGGGTAACCGGCCAATTACAGGATTTTTTTGGCGTAGGACTACTCATATTTTTTCTCCCTTTTCTCAAGGACTTTCATCTGGAACAAGGATATGGCGACAACAACGAGAAAAAGCACCGCCGCGTTTGCGCTTTGGTAGGCGAATTGTCCGCCGTTAAAGCCCCGTTTGTAGATAAGCACCGCAATGGTTTGGGTTGTGGTGCCGGGGCCGCCGTTTGTCAGGGCAAGCACCTGGTCAAACATCATCAGAAAACCCTTCCCGCACAAAACCATGTTGATGGTGAAAAATGGAGCGATCAGGGGGAAGGTGATTTTAAAAAAAGTCCGCAGTCCGGTACAGCCGTCAATGGACGCCGCTTCGTAAACATCCAGGTCCACGCTTTGCAGCCCGGAAAGGTAAATGATGGTGTTAAAAGCAAGGGACTGCCAGACGGTTACAAAGAGTATCCCAAGCCATGCATTATTGGTCCCCAGTATATTGACCGACAGGGCGGGAATTCCAAGGGCCCTGCCCCATACGGGAATGACGTTGGCAAATATCTGTTTGAAAACATAACTTACCACCAAAGACCCCAGTATATACGGCAGGAAGTAGACGGCCCGTAAAAAATTTTTATATTTTATCTTTGCGTTCAGTCCGCAGGCTATGGCCATGCTGAGAATATTTACCAGCAGGGTAGCGCAGATGGTAAACTTGAAGGTAAAAAGATATGCTTCCGCAATGCGCGGGTCCCTGAACATCTGGGTGTAATTATGAAGCCCGGAAAATTCCCAATTCCCGAATCCCTTCCAGTTGGTAAAGCTGTAGAACAAACCCTGCAAAAAAGGAAGGGTATGGAGCGCAAAGAAGACAACCACCAACGGCACAACCATCAAATAGAAATAGATCGATATCTTGCTTTTCACAGCCAATCCCCCTTTCTTTATCGTTATTGCAGGGCGTTATATTCGGTGTCCGCAGCCTGAAGCGTTTCCCTGATATTTTGAACACTGTTCATTTTGTTGGTATAGTTCAAGGCAAACTTGGACAGAATTGCCGCGAGGTCAAAACCCGCAGGATAACTGTGATCGATAAAGTCAGACACACGGCCTGCGGCAATGGTATCCTTAACGCCCTGTACGGTGGGATTATTCTGCTCAACCCCCTTAACGGCGCTGAAGGCGAACTGCTCATCAACGTATTGCTGTGCAATTTCCGGCCTGGTCATGAACTCAAGGAATTTCAACGCCGCATCCTTGTTTTTAGTAGTGGCGGAAACCGCAAAGCCCACATCGATGCCGGAGGTAATAGTGTTTCTGTTTTTGTCATTGGATGAGGGGAAGGTCAGCATATCAACATTCATGCCGGGATTTGTCTTGAGGAATTCGGCGATAGCCCAATTGCCGTTGATCATCATCGCAGCCTTGCCCTCCGCAAAGGCCTTGTTGCCGTCGTCATAGCCGGTGCCCATAAAATCGTTCCCGCAGAGATCGAGGATCTGGATGTATTGTTCCAGAATCTTCTCATGGGTGCCGAAAAAAGTTGCTGTGCCCTTTGCACGGTCAACGCCGAAGTTCGCCGGGGCAAGCACCGGGGCCATGCTGTTCCAGCTCGGAAGGGTCGTCCAGGAGTCCCCAAAGGTAAGCAGGAAGGGATTAACCCCCGCCGCCTTAAAGGTCTTTGCCGCCGCAAGCAGGGCATCCCAGGTTTCGGGGACCGCCACGTTATACTGGGCAAAAATGTCCCTGTTGTAGAGAATCCCCGAACCGTTGGCCGCATAGGGGATACCGTAGGGAATCTTTGACTTGTCGGTGTGCAGATCGTAGAGCATCTGCTGATAGCTGCCGTTAATCCGGGAAAGGAATTCCTGACCGGAAAGGTCCATCAAAACTCCGGCATCGGCAAGATCCCGGTAGTTTGCATCGCCCCCCAGGGCAAGCAGATCCGGTATGTCATTCTTGGTTAAGCGGCTCCGCAGAACCGTACCTGCATCGGGAAGGTTCATGAGGTTAACGGTGATATCCGGATTCTCCGCCTGGAAGGCGCTTATCAGCCTCTGATAGGTTGCCTGGTTCTCGGGTTTCGTCGAGAAGAGTTCAATGGTGACTTTGCCGGGGGCAGCAGAGCCGGGTTTCTTTTCGCAGCCGCTCACCAGCAGGGCCGCGATAACGAGTAAGGAAAACAGTGCCTTTTTCATAAAAAACCTCCTATATCAAGCATAGTATTACGTAACACTTTTTTTAAATATATTTTCAAATGGCTTTTTCTATAATTTCATTGTAGGTTATCATCAGGATAATGTCAAGTGTTACGTAACACTTTTCTTTAAAAAAATGAAAAAAGGTCTGTTTTTCATATTTTAGCCACGCTGTCCCGGATGCTTAAGCTTACGGGCAGACGGATCTGGTTCTGTTCGGGCTTTTCCTTACGGATCAGGGTGAGCACCTGGTTTATGGCATAAAAGGCCTTTTGGGACACATCCTGCTTTACCGTGGTCAGTTGGGGCCGGACCTGGGTGGCAAAAATATTGTCATCGAAGCCGGCGACCGATATGTCCCGGGGTATCCGTATCCCCTTGTCCTGAAAGAGGTTCACGGAATCGGCGGCCAGATAATCGGAGGCAAAAAACAGGGCGGTGTAATTGTGCAGCCTGCGGGCGGCAAATCGGGTCAGATCCCGGTGGCGCTCTTCACTCAGGTAGCTTGCGTAAATAAAGTCTTCAGGCAAAAAAGACAGCCCGTGCTCCGCCATGGCGGTCTTGCAGCCCTGGAGACGTTCATGGTCCAGGCCGACCGGCGGCTTTTCATCGGCTACAAAGGCAATCCGTTCATGGCCCTGGGCTATCAAATACTCGGTCATCATATAAGCGCCCTGCCAATCCTGCAGCCCGATATTGTTGTATTGGATGCCCTTATGTTGTACGTACTGATCGATAAAAACCACGGGAATGCTGGTACGCTGCATAATGGTACGGCAATCATCGGAACCGCCGCCAAGCACGACCATCCCTTCGATGTTCCATGACATGGCCATCCGCAGAATTTCTTCCACATCCGCCGAAATATAGAGCATCATGAAATAACCCCTGGTACGTATTTCATGCTCCAGGGACCCGATAATCTCGGCAAAAAAGGGTGCCTGCATGGCATTGAGTTTATCCCGGCGGTCATAGATCATTACAACGCCGATAATTTTTGACCCGTATTGCCCCAGGGTTCTGCCGCTCATATTGGCGACATAGTTATTATCCTTAATGGCCCGCTGCACCCGTTCCAGGGTCCCGGTTGTCATTTTTTCTACCCGGCCATGCAGTACATTGGATACGGTGCTCGGGCTGACATGGGCGATTTCCGCGATGCGCTTCATGGTGATCATGTTGTTTGTATTACCATAAAAACATTGAAAGGGTATAGCGGCGCAGAGTATTGTTACATTTTTAATTTATCGCGGAGAAGGTCGCGCAATTTTTGGACCATTTTGTTATCCGGCTCAAGGGCAAGGGACGCCTCGCAGTCCCCAAGGGCCTGAGGATAGTCCCCGATATGGTAATAAGCCTGACCGCGCCTGAACAGGCAGAAGGACTGGTAGGGGTTTAGCTTCAGGGAAAGGGAAAAATCCTCCGCCGCTTCGTTATACCGCTGCAGCACCTCCCATACCACCCCCCGGTAATAGGCGGCCTTATAGGATTTTGCATCCCATTTAAGGGAATGGCTGAAATCTTCAATAGCTTCCTGGTATTTTGACTGGGCAAAATAGGCCATGCCCCGGTGTTTATAGATAAGAGAACGGATTGTATCATCGATTTTCATTTCCAGAATACGGCTGTAAAAAGAAATTGCCTCCTTGAACTGATTTTTATTATGGGCATAGAGGGCGTTAAGGAGGAGATCGTCCACGGAGCCGCCGGAGGGCGGCAGCTTATCCGCCGCCGTTAATACCCCCGCCGCTTCCCGTTGTTGGACCTCAGGGGTATCAAAAAGCAGGGCATCGGTGGATTCTTCGATCTTCTGGAAAAAGGATTCCCGCCGTTTTCCCAATTCCCCGTTAAGCTGCCGCTGATAGGTCCGCACCTCCTGGAAAACGATATCCGCCAGGGACAGGCTGGCGTTCACCGCGGCGAGTTTTCGCTTCATGGGCTCATCGAAGGGGGTGAATTCCGCCTTGTACACCAGCTCATGCTCCACCTCCGCCCAGGCGTCCTGCAAAATAGTACGGATCTGGATCTCCGCCACATCGGAGCCGGAATAACCCCGGGCTTTTACGATGTCCCGGGGGATTTTTACCAACAGGTGGGTGGATTCATACCCAAATTCCTTAAAAGAGTAATTTGACCCCTTCTTTTCCACCTCGATAACCTCAAAATTTTCCTTAATGAGTTTTACCGCCGCATCAAGATTTTCAAGGAAGGGACAAACGATTCGGATTCCGATAAGATCGGTAATTACCACCGGCTCGGGGCTGTCTTTTTCTTTTAAAATACGAAGATATTTCTTAAAAAAACTGGCAAAATCCTTGGGACGGCCCTTTACCAGGGGCCGGGAACCAAGACCCGCAACCGTTTTCTCAACCAGCGCTTCCAGATCGCCGGTCGTCAAGGCCCGAACCTTCGAATATTTTTCATATTCCTGTCTGAGGGTATTCTGCTCCGGAAGTGTACCAGGATTCATTATTCGAGCCTCTATGTTATAAAAAAAGACTGTCTAAAAACCTTTTGGTTCTCAGACAGCCTTTTTCGTCTTTTCAGCTAAACTTACCTAAGCAAGCTTACTCATTATTATTCCGTCTGCTGGGGTCGTCAAAAAACGGTTCCGTAGCCTGTTTCTGCTTATCCACATACTGGAGAACCTGATTCTGCCCAAACCGTTGCAGTCCGGCCTTATCCTTACCCGCATCCCGAGCCTGGATAATACTCCACTCCTTCTCATCATCAATATCAGATTCGAGCTCACGCACCGCCTTATCGTAGACGATCTTTACATCTTTGAAGTAGACGACAAAGTCTCCGCCTACAGTGGCCGCATCACGCTGAATCAGAAAGCCCCCAAACTTGACAAAGGGAGTTAAGATAGGATAAAGGGGATAGAGCCGGAGTTCCCGGCTCCGCACTTCCTGAACATAAGCGGGGTTATTCCAAACGTGTTCTCCCCACCCGTCATGATTGAGGTAACCAAGGTCGATAATTTTTTCGTTCCCCTCACTGTCGATCAAAATCGCCGCCAAGCGGTGGGGAAAATTCAGGCCGTAAACATTTACCGCAACAGATTTAATCGTCCCGACATTTTTAACCACCCCAAAGGCGGTTTGAAGAGCAGAATCACCCTCCTCTTTAGTCCCTTCAAAGCGGCTGACATTGGTATAAAGGCGTTCCTCTTCCGGAGGAAGTGTGACCTCTCCCGCTTCATCAACCGTTGAAAGCTCATAAGCAGGAATCTCGAAGGGGGGTTTTATCGATGCCCAAGAGTTATGGGGTTCCACCGGGAAATGTATCCGGACACCCAATACCGAACCATACTGTTTGGAAGTAGATTCCTGGGCTTTACTGTTACGCTGATTTTCCACCGTACGGGCAGAAGACGCCAAGCTTACTACCCAATTGGCAGGCGCAAGGGAAGTCCTCAGCATCGCCCTTTGCTCAGCAGTGAAACTACCGCCGGCCTTATCGGAAAAATCCATCAAGGTCTGGCGGTTCTCAGGCTGATCATTAACAGAAATATCCGCCGCAAGCTTGGAGAAATCGATCAAAACCGCTTCTTCAGCAAACAGGGACCCCGCAACCAAGGACACGATAGCGACAAGAATGAACATCCGTTTCATTCAAAACTCCTTTCTCATTCATTTAATCGTAAAAAGCTATTTATCTTGTAAGTATACAAAATACACAAGATTTGTCAACGCTTTTTATGTTATTTATCTCTTTCTACGGAAAAAATCCGTTGAAATTCATCATAAAACACGGCGTTTCCGGCGGTAAAAAGCCGCACATCCTTCACATAGGAAAAATTACGCCGGATACCCTCGTTCAGGGTACGGTAGTTCCGGAAAACATCCCCCCTTTCCGCAACGGCAAATTCCAGAGAGGGCAGGGCAGCGGATTCTGACAGATCCGCATAGACCACCCCATTCCGGTACAGGAGGGAGCGGAGCCTGGTTTCCCGTGGAAACAGGGGCTCCGAATCCGGTGATACCGGGCCCAGAAGGACTTCTTCCACATACCTGCCTATATCAAATTCCCGATCCCATGATCGTTTAAGCATACGATCTTCCACTACCATTGACCGGTTATTAATAGAATAAAATATAAAGGTCCGTCTGACAAGCCCCAAAACCATAAATTCTGCAAAAGCGAAGACTCCCAGGGCCAAAAGCGCCAGAAAACGGCGGCTGCTTTTATTGGTGATCACATTCATTGAATGCCGGTCAATCCTCCTGAACGCTCAAAGGTACTCACAAAATCACTTATTCCTTTATATAACGCTTCGGTTATCTTTTTCAAGTATGCCTCATCGGCCATGAGAAGGGCGTCCTCCTGATTGGAGACAAATCCCAATTCCACCAGTACCGAGGGCATCCGGGCGTTCCGCACCACAAACCATTCCTCCGCCTTGATTCCCCGTGAGGGGGTGGACCTTCCCACAGATTCGTTGAGCCGGCCCAGGATCGACTGGGCCATCATGATGCTTTCGACGGTGAATTCTTCCTCCAGCATGGCGTTACGGATGGAGATAATGTCATCGGGATCGTCATATTTTGACTTGTCTATCAGGTTCCGGCGGTAATCGGGGCTTAAATACCAGACTTCATAGCCCCGGACGGCCTTGTTTAAGGAAGCATTGGCGTGGACCGAGATATAGATGATGGCCTCGTTCTCCTTGAGGGAGACACTATTGGCGATAACCACCCGGTCTTCCAGGGAAGGAAAGGTATCCCCGGTCCGGGTAAGGAGAACCCGCTTGTCCGGAAAGGCCGTGGAAAGAAGGGTATGGAGCTGCCTTGATACCTTGAGAACGATATCCTTTTCCACCGAACGGAAGAGTTTGCCCCCTATGGTAAATTCACCTACCGCTCCGGGGTCCTTGCCCCCATGACCAGGGTCCACAATAATTGCGGCAATCCTGAGCCGGGAAGCCTCCTCTGCCTGGTACCGGGAGAGGGCGCCCACTGCGGTGGTAACAAATCCTTCAGGAAAGAACAGGAGCCCCCTGACCAGATAGGGTACGGGGACGGTAAAAACCTCCCTGCCGTCTACCATGAGCAGCCCCGTCCCCCCCGGTTCCCCCACGGCAAAGGCCGCAGTATGTCCGGCCACGGTAAACACCCCGGAACTGAAAAAGGGGTCCCAGCGGAAGGTCGGGGCCGGCCCAATAGCGGCAAGGGCTTCGTCCAGGGAATAGAGTTTACTGTTTGCGGCGGGGGTCTGAGCGGAGGCGAAAACAGGCAGGAAGAGGAAAATAACCACAAAGGACACAAAGTACACGAAGGAAGAAAGGAAAATAAGATTTGAATTCTCCTTCGTGTCCTTTGTGGTTAAAATTCTTCTTCCCAGCCTTGTCGACATTGCTTTACTGATCCCTAATCGCCGTTTATTTCGTCTATAACATACGCGGCGCCCTGATAGCCGCCGCGAATGAGGGCGGCCCAGAACCGGCGGCCCAGGAACCGGGTCCCCTCCCCCGCTTCGGCCACTTCTTTTACCGGTAAAGCCAGACCGGTTATGAGCCGTACCGCTTCCAGGGATTCTTCGATGGTCCGGCCGGTGTAGTCGCGGAGGCCGGAAACGATGAAAGCCGGAAATGGAAGGACGGCGATGGACTTGTCCTGCTTCGCTTCGCTTGAGACCGATTCCGGGTCGGGAAGCTCTGCCAGGGCGGTCCGGAGTTCGGTTGTCAATGCGAAGGCATTCGGCGGGAAAGGGCCGCTTTCGGCGAGGAAGGCGGCGGTTTCAGGATTTGGCGATTCCAGGCGGATAAGGATGGAACGGGCGGCGTTTTCCGCTGCGGCGGCGGCTTCGGCGCGGCCGGGGGCGGAAGCGATGATGTTGCCGCATTTGGAGACGTTGTTTTCCGGGAATGAGACGGTCTTCCCCGGTTCGGCGCGGAGAAAGAGGTCCGAAACACCGGGAACAGCTTTGGCCTTGTCCAGGCCCTGTATGCTGCGGACCCTACCGGGGATGGAAATGAAGGCCCGTTCGGCGCAGGTCCAGCTACGGCCGGGAACCAGTCCCTCAGGTTTGCGGCCTGCGGCGATGAGGATGGCGGAACGGGTGGGTTCAACACCGGAGGCGTAGGGGTAGGTCCAGCCCGACATATAGCCCCCGGAGAGCCGGGCGGCCACTTCCCCGATCATGGGGCCATTGGGGGTAAGCTTGATGTCCCCCTTGGCGGCGCCGCAGCAGTCCTTCCCGGCGATACCCAGGGAACGGGCGGCGGCGGTGAAGGTATTTAATAGAAGTTTTTGATCCTCGGCAGAAAAATTCGTGGGCATGGTATGGCCCATTTCAATAAAGTAAGGAGGGAAGAAGATGTGCCGGTCCGCAAGGCCGCAGATGGTGATTTCCCCGTGGTAGACAATGGCGTCCACGGTAAATTCAGCGCTGCTCATGAAGGCTTCCAC
>BOAV01000022.1 GCA_026002045.1 Spirochaetia bacterium
CTGGTTCTGGACATTTTTGGCAGCGCCCTTTCGGGTGCCCTCTACAAAAGGCCCTACGAAAAGGACGAAAACGAGGAACGCCGCTGGCTTGCCGCCATGCGGGACGCCGCCGCACGAGCCCTGGACCTCGATCCCGCCCATGTTTTTATCAAATTCCGGGAGCCCCAGCGGGGGACAGCCCAATACCGGCGGGTCGAAAATGTCCATTTTGAACAGGATGTCCGTGAAGGGGGCCTGTGTTTCCGGGTAAACCTTTCGGACTACCTTGATACGGGGCTCTTTCCCGACCGCCGCAAAATGAGGGCCCTTGTCAGGGAGGAAGCGGCGGGCAAGAGCGTCCTTAACCTGTTCTGTTATACCGCTTCCTTTTCCGTATACGCCGCATCAGGCGGCGCGGCCCAGGTGGATTCGGTGGACCTTTCTCGAACCTACCTTGACCGGGCGGCCCTCAATTTCCGCCTGAACGGCCTCGATGCCCCGGACAAGTACCGGTTCATCCGCGCCGATGTCCTCGCTTTCCTCGCCGCGGCGGAAAAGGAAAAACGTTCCTGGGATACGATCATCCTGGACCCTCCAACCTTTTCCAATTCAAAAAAGATGGAATCTACCCTGGACATCAAACGGGATCACCAGGCCCTTATCACCCAGTCCCTCAGGCTGCTGAAAAGCGGCGGCCGGCTCTGGTTCAGCACCAACGCCCGGCATTTTCATCTTGAAAGCGGGGATTTTCCCGGCGCTGCGATCAAAGATATGGAACAGGCGATTACCGATGAGGATTTTGTGGGGAAAAAAATACCCAAGTGTTATCTTTTTCAGGTATAATGGGAAAATGAAAAAGGATTATTATCTCATTATTGTAGCGGCGCTCCTGATATCCGCCTGCGCCCATAATGCCGCCACCGTATCAGAGGGGGTAGGTCAGACCGGTGGAACAACTCCCGCAATACAGGGGTCACGGGCAGCCCCCCTGGCAGGAGATCACCTTGACGCCCCGGCTTTTGCCGCCCTGCCCCGGGAAGCCCGGACCTATCTTGCCGCAATCTCCCGTGCCTTCCGCAATCAGGATGCGCCGTTTCTGCTGGCCCAGGGGGAAAGGAACTTTGAGAACGAGGTACGGCCCCGATACGACGACGAAACATACCTGGCCATGCTCTACCGCTCCGATTCCTATGCAACGGACGCATCCTGGGAGAAAAGTCAAAAACCCCGGCTGGTCCTTCCGGATATACGTGAAATTGAGTATATAAACTGGGAAGAACAGGGGCCCATGCTGGCAATTCAGGGCAGATTCGATTACAAAGACGGCTCCGCCGTGCCCTGCAAAATCATCCTTGCCTGGCGGCTGACGGAACCAAAAATTTTGGGAGTGTATCCGTAAGTTTAAGCAAATGTTTCGATTTTTTCGCACATTGTCGTTAGCCCGTCTTCGGCCTGCATTTTTTGCGCCGCATCCGCCGCGCATTTTTTGTAAAACTGATTTTCCACAAGGTCCTTCAATTTTGCGGTCAACTGTTTTTCGTTTACTTTTTTTATGTTGCAGTTACCGGGTCCGGCTCCTAAAATCTTTGTCCGATAAGCCCAGTACCACTGATCCATAAGCAGCGCCGTTATCATTTGCGGTATGCCCCAACGCGCCGCGCTGTGTGTAGTTCCGACCCCGCCATGATGCACGATAGCGTCTATATGCGGGAAAATTTTGCAGTGCGGAATCGTTGTGTTAAGCAAAAACAGGTCCTCATGGGCTTCAAGCTTGCTGCCGACTTTTTGCCAGCCGGCGCCGATTGCAAGTTTATAATGCAGCTTTTTACACGCGTTATCGATGTAATCCGCAAAACGCACGGCGTGATGTGAATTGCAGCTGCCCAGTGTAAAAAATACGAGGGGCTTGTCATCTTTTTTTGCGAATGCCAAAAATTCATCAAGGTGACTTTGGTCATAAGGAATGTCATCGTTAAAAATGTAGCCGCCGATGTCCCAGTCATATTTCCAGTCCGGATCAATGCTGCCAAGGGTTTTGCTGTACATCAAATAGTTAAGCGCACCGGCGGCATTGTGGTGAGCATGATTTTTAACCGGCCGCATACCCAGTTCCAGGCGATGTGCATTCAATATGTCACGGGTCATCATGTTCATGCCGCTGTTGATGGCGCTCCACACAAGGCCGGGTTTTATAATCGGGTTGGGCGCCGTAAGCGAAAACAAAGGCGGATATATCGCTTTTCCCGGTATAAGTGGACCGTAAGCCGTGCGCATAAACGGTTTTTTGCAATATTCAGCTATGCTTGCAGCCCCGAATTCCGTGTTTGACGCAACAAGGATCTCGTTTTCCTGCAGCAACGGAATAATCTCCTGAAATTGCTGATGAATAACCCGCTTTGTCCAGTCGAGCAGACCCTTCATGCCGAGATTTTCATTTTCCATCATGCCGTGAATATCGTCTTTGCCTTGTATTGTAAAATTCCTTATGCCTTCATTGCGCGCAATTTCTTCAAACGCAAGCGGCATATTAAGTGTTACCCTATGTCCGCGCGCCTCAAGCCCTTTATACAAGCATAAGTACGGATACATATCGCCCTGGGTGCCGCGTCCTACCAGCAAGATTTTCACAGATTTACCTTCCGGCTGCTTCTACAGAACGCCGATTTCTTTGAGTTTTGCGGTGTCCAGGCCGTACTTTTGCTCCATGCTGTGCAGCAGGTCTTCGCTTATGTTTATCGGCCTGGCCAGTTTTTTAACTTCGCGGTTTGCCCTGTTCAGTTTTGCAAACATTTGCGCAGGGTTCTGAACGATGGACGCAATGATCCAGCAGCCATGGGTACACCAGCAATTTGCCTTGTAGCCATGCCCGATTTCTTCCACTTCTTTTTTCATGGCGTCCCCGTGCATTATTTTTTGCACATCGCAATCGTAGTCCTGTACTTTGCCGATAGGATCGCGTAATTCGCAGGCGCGGAAACGGCCGTCATAATCAATGACCAAAGTGGTTTCACCGGCGGTACAGTCCATTCCCCAGCAGCTTGGTTTTTCGATGTTTTGCTTGCGGATATTATACATTGACCGTATAAAACCCACATAAAAATATTTCGCTATTCCCCTTCCGATAAAATTCGTGCTTTCGCCGATACGTTTGGCATACAATGGGAGAAAGGGCGCCACTTCGTCCTGCAATTTGTTCAATGATTCTTCTGTGCAGATTTTCACACCATCTTCGCGCGTCATACCCCGGGCCGCTTCTATTGTGTGTGTATAAACATTAAAGCGCCCGAATACCCAGGTCATAAAGTCCGGGATCTCATTTTCGTTGTATTTGGTGATGACCGTTGCAATGCCTTTGATAATCTTGCCGTCATCCCGAAAATTATCATCGATCTTTTTCAATGCCTCTGCGGCTCTGTAAAAACTTTCAACTCCGCGCTGTGTGTCATGGGTTTTGCCAAAACCATCAAAGGAAATACTGATGGTAATATTTAAATCAGGACAATTTGTCCGGAGGCGTTTCAGCCATTCAACAAGACGATCCGGCTTCATGCCGTTAGAGGGCATGGCAAGATCCTTGATATGATTGTTTTTGTAGAATGTCTCGATGATTTCCGGCAGGTCTTCACGTAATGTCGGTTCGCCCCCGGAGAGCCACAATTTGTTAAAGTTACCTGCGGTTTGTGAAAGCTTTTCGATTTGCGCAAAACTGAGGTCTTCTTCTTTTTTTGCCATGTCATCCGCATAAAAACACATCGCACATTTTTGATTACATTTTCCGGTGGTAAACAGAAATATTGAATCAAGTTCACGCTTGTTGTTGCTCGCCGCGGTGAATGAGCTCCCGCCTCTCTTTTTGCCTGCCATAGGTAACTCCTTAAAATTAGACAAAACCAGTGTATTTGTCTATTATAGAACTAAATCACAAAAAATGTCAATAACCAGACAAAAATTATAATTTAGTCAATTTTGTTTGAGTTGAGTTGATTATGGCAGATTATATCTTGTGACAATAAAGACGAAGGGCTGCCCATTAGGTTCGCGCCGTTTCAATGGCGCGAACCGGGCGTTAAACGACGTTTTAATGTCGTTTAACGTGATAATTTACGCCGTTTTAATGGCGTAAATTATTCCTTTATGTTGTACTTCTTCCTGAACCGCTCAATCCGGCCGGCGGTGTCTACCAGCTTCTGTTTGCCCGTAAAGAAGGGGTGGCAGGCGGAACAAATTTCCACCTTGATATCCTTAACGGTTGAGCGGGTCTCAATCACGTTCCCGCAGGCGCAGGTGATTTTTGTCATCTCGTATTTGGGATGAATCTTATCTTGCATTATCTCTATCCTCCAATTGCGTTCGCCCCGGATAAATCCTTTAGAACGCGATTCCCTTAGTCCATTGCCGCCGAACCGGTGTTCATGGAACGCAGGAATGCTTCATTATTCTTGCTTTTCTTCATCCTGTCAACCAGGAGCTCGATGATTTCGATGTCGTCCATGGGGTTGATGACCTTGCGGAGGACCCAAATCTTCTGCATCTCCTCTTCGGAGAGGAGCAGTTCTTCCTTCCGGGTGCCGGATTTCTTGATGTTGATTGCCGGGAAGAGCCTGCGGTCGGAGATCCGCCGGTCCAGGTTGATTTCCAGGTTACCGGTGCCCTTGAATTCCTCAAAGATGACTTCATCCATGCGGCTGCCGGTCTCGATCAGGGCGGTGGAGATGATGGTCAGGCTCCCCCCCTCCTCGATGTTACGGGCTGCCCCGAAGAAGCGCTTGGGCTTGTGGAGGGCGTTGCTGTCCACACCGCCGGAAAGTATCTTTCCCGAGGTGGGCACGGTCTGGTTATAAGCCCTTGCCAGCCGGGTGATGGAATCCAGGAGGATCACCACGTCCTTTTTGTGCTCCACCAGGCGCTTGGCCTTTTCCAGGACCATTTCGGTTACCTGCACATGCCGGGTGGCCTGTTCGTCAAAGGTTGATGAGATGACTTCCGCCCGGACGGTCCGCTCCATATCGGTTACTTCCTCGGGCCGCTCGTCGATGAGGAGCACGATGAGGTAGACCTCAGGGTGGTTTTTGGTGATGGCATTGGCGATCTTCTGCATCATGATGGTCTTACCGGTACGGGGAGGGGCCACGATGATGGCCCGCTGGCCCTTGCCGATAGGGCAGAACAGGTTAATGACCCGCTCGCTGATGCCCTCGGTGCTTGTCTCCAGGTCCAGTTTTTGGTTTGGGTACAGGGGGGTGAGATTATCAAAGGGGATGCGGTTCTGGGCCACCGTGGGGTCGTCGTAGTTGACGGTTTCCACCCGGAGCATGGCGAAGAAACGCTCACCCTCCTTGGGGCTGCGGATCTGGCCGTAGACCGTGTCCCCGGTTTTGAGGGCAAAGAGCCGTATCTGGCTGGGGCTGATGTAGATGTCGTCCGGGCCGGGGAGGTAGGAATTCTGGGGGCTCCGCAGGAAGCCGTAGCTGTCGGGGAGGATCTCCAGGGAGCCGTAGGCATAGATGACCCCGCCGCGCTCGGTATGGGCCTTGAGCAGGGAGAAGATGATCTCCTGCTTTTTAAGGGCTACCATGTCCTCGTGGGTGATGTTATAACAGGCCGCCAGTTCCCGGAGGTCTATCATGTTAAGCCGGATAAGCTCGTTGATGCAGAGCCGGGGCTTGCCGCCGTCCTGATCGCTGCGGGGTTCCGGTTTGCCGTAAATGTCGGGCATGGAGGGCAGGTTTTTCGGCAGGCCCAGGGCGGGCCGGTCTGACGGGGGCAGCGCCTGAGAAGCGTTATCCGGTCCGGGGACAGCCCCGGCGGAATTCCCAAAACCGGGACTTCCGGCCGGATTCCCGCCGGTGCTGCCGGTACTTCCAAAACCATTTCCCCCGGCAGGGAAAGGCCCGGCGTTCATAATACCCTGGGGAGCCTGAGTCCCCCGGCTATTGTAACGGGACCGGGGATGGGAAGGGCTCTGCCAGTCATTTCCGTTGGAAATTCCGGCATCCTGCCTGTGTTCCCGGTAGGGGGTATGTTTTGTCCGGGCCCGTACCACTACTTTATTACCGGAACGTTCATCGGCGCCGTCATCCCCGGCCTCAGATGCGGCGTCCCCGTCATCCCCGGCAAAGGAAGTATCCTGAGAAACAGGAGCAGCTTCATCTTTCTCCTGAACTTCCGCCGGAATTTGGTTCCCCGGCTCAAAACTTAATTGTTCTTCATTTTCCGCAATTTTAGGTTTGCGACCTCTCCGCAGCATTGCCATTATCAACCGCCTATAGGTTATTAGTAAGGAAAAGGATATATTCCATCGGGTATAAGGTTTTAATAATTTTTGTTTCCAGTCAGATTATTTCTAAACATATGATAGGATTAAGTAACAATAAACGATAACTCAAATCATTGTCAAGAGGGCTTCCACCACCTGCTTTGCCGCGGAATTCCGCACCCCATTGCGGGAATCCTTATAATGAAAAACCTGGGCTCCGGTTTCCCCGCCCCGGACTGCGCTTGCTATCCAGACCGTACCTACCGGAACAAGGGTCCCATCCCCGCCAGGTCCTGCAAGGCCCGTCACCGCCGCCGCAAAATCGGCGCCGCTTTTCTCAAGTGCCGCCTCGGCCATGGCGCAGGCGGTCTCCCGGCTGACAGGGCCGTATTTTTCAACCATGGCCCGGTCCAAGCCCAGCATCTTTACCTTGGCGTCCACCGTGTAGCTGACAAAGGAACCCCAGAGCACATCGGAAGCGCCGGGAAAGCGGGCAATCAAATCCGCCGCCAGCCCCGCGGTACAGGATTCCGCCAGCGCTACGGTTTTGGACAGGGTGGTAAGCTTTTTTACCAGCAGTTCCGCCGCCCCTGGAGCGGCTTCAGCATCAGCCATTAGCCCGCTGCAATTCAGCCTTTATTTCTTCGGTGGGCCGGGAGAAGATATCCACTTCCTTATCAGCGGAGGTCATACTGCACTGTCCTTCAAAAAGCACCCCGTCGGCGATGCGGAGCCGCGCTGCGATAATATCCCCGCGGACTTCCGCGCCGCTGAGCATATCCACCTTGTCCACCGCATGAACATCCCCAACCACCGCGCCGTAAACGATGAGGGAACTTACCTGTATCCGATCCGCCTCCACCACCGCGCCTCTGTCCACAATGAGCACCCCGGTAGCTTCAATAGTACCGTTAAACTTTCCCTGAATACGGAGGGTTTCCTTAAACCGGAGGAAGCCGTTAAAACTGGTAGTCTGTCCCAGCACTACCTCCTCAACGGCGCCTCTCTTCTTACCTTCCGCCCTCGTCATTCCTGCCCCTGTTCCTGATGGGGAAAACTGCGGCTCTCCCGTTCCAGTACCGAAAGACCTATCTCGTTTTTCTTGAGATCATTCCATTCCGCAACGGTTTTCTCAAGCCTTGCGTCCAGTTCCGCGATATGCTTCCTGACTTCCTGGGTTTTTTCCGTGATGAGTTTCAAAAGCCGGGGCAAAGTGTCCTTATCCGCCTGGGCAATGACCGAATCCAATTCATCAATACTGCTTACAAAATCCGCAAGGCTGTTTTTTATGTCTACGTTTAATTCTTCCGCCAGGTCAAGCCGGGATTCCCGCACCGCAATCTGGGCGATAAGCTCCCGGTTCCGCAGCACCACCCGGATACGGGCCAAAACCTCGGAAAAATTGAAGGGCTTGGTGATATAATCCTCCACCCCCAATTCAAAGCCTTCAACCTTGTCTTTTACATCATCCAGGGCGGAGAACATGATAATGGGGATATCCCGGTATTTGGGATCCCCCTTGATGGTCTTCGTGACTTCCCAGCCGGACATCCGGGGCATAATATTGTCCAAAAGGATAAGGTCCGGATAAAAACGCTTTACCTTTTCCAGCGCTTCAAGGCCGTCTTCCGCCTTTTCAACGATAAATCCCAGCTTGGAAAGCATTACCTCAAAAAATTCAAGGTTGAGCTGTTCATCATCGACGATAAGTATCTTCTTTCGGGTGTTCATAGGCTCCTTCCTTTTTTTACTATTCTGATTATACAGGAGAAGCTCCCAAAAATCAACAGGATAATGGCGGCGCCCACAAAGACGGGGGCTAAAAAATCCCCAAAACGGGTATAAAGGGAATTCGGGGTGACCACGGGAACCTCCGCAGTAAGGGCGCTTTCAGTAAATGGCGGGGCCAGGGCAATGACCCGGCCATTGGGGTCCACCGCACAGGTCTGGCCCGAGGCGGTGGAGCGCACCATGGATCGCCGGTTTTCCACCGCCCGAAAGACCGCCATCGAAAGGTGCTGATTCTGGGCGGGAAGGCTCGCGGACCAAGCGTCATTGGAGAGGTTCACGATAAGTTCCGCCCCGTTCCGTACAAAGTCCCGGCTCAGGTAGCCAAAGGTGTCTTCAAAACAGATGGGGCTTGAAAATTTGAAGCCCCCGGCGGAAAAGACCGTGGCCTCCTCCCCCTTTTCCCAAAAATGGGTATCCGCATCTTTCAGGGCCTTATATACCCAGGGGAGCTGTTTTTCGTAGGGGAAATGCTCGGTAAAGGGGACCAAATGGAGCTTGCGGTAAAGGCCCGTCAATTTTCCCTGTTCATAGAGCAGTACCCCGTTATAGTCGATCCGGTAATCTTCCTGGGGATTCAGGGGGTCCTTTTTGGGATTTTTGACCTGGTCCTTGCGGGCATCGTCATTGCCTATCAAAAAGGGAACATCCTGAGCGGCAAGGTAATCCAGCAGTTCCTTAACAAGGTCCCAGGATTCATTATCCCCCCGGTAGGTGCTATGCCAGTAGATCCGGGGAACAAAGGCCGTCTCAGACCAGACCACCAGGTCCGGCTTCGGCTCCGAGCGGAGGGCCTCATCGGAGAGGCGCTTCAGGACCTCATAGTTCTGCCGGTAGGTCCCAATGTCCCCCCGCCAGGGATCGGTGTTATGCTGAATAAGGGCTATCCGCGCGATCTTTGCCTCAGAATAATCCACCTGGGAGAAAAGACCGTACCCCAATGCGGCGCAGAGGCAGCAGAGCCAAACCAGGGCGGACACCCGTTCCTGCCGGAAAAAAGCCTTGACCCGTTCCGGTATATCCCGAAAAACAGTGCCTGGCACCCATGCGGCTCCCAGCCATGCGGAGGGAAACACCAGAAGAGCGGAAACACCCCAGACACCGAAGATGCTTGCAATCTGAATAACCGGAATCATTTCCCATTGGGAATAGCCTATTATCCCGTAGGAATAACCGAGAAAGCCCTGGGTGCGGAGGTACTCATAACTTATCCAGAGGACCCACTGGACCAGATAAAAGCGGCGGGGAAAAAGCAGCTCCGCGATTTTAAGCAGGGGAAAAAGGATGGCCAGATAAACCAGATATATGGAATTGACAATGAGGCCCGCCAGGGGATGGAACACGCTGAGCCAGTAGTTAAAAAGACTGTAGGCGGCATACCCATACAGGGCGCCCCAAAAGACTGAGGCGGCAAGGCCGACACGGCGGATAAGCACGAATACGGGAACAAGGGCAAACCAGGCAAGAAGGGGCAATCCCTTTTCAATCAAAAGATTGGGGAAGGCAGCGGTAAAAAGCAGAGCACCCAGAACAACAAGGGCCAGATTGATAAAAAAATCCCGGGCTTTAAGCAAATTCATTTTTTCTTGTGCGGAGCGCTGCCGGGGACGCCCAAATTCCAGACATCCTGTTTTAACTCCCTCCCGGGCCTGAAAGAGGCAATACCATGGGAAGTAACGGATACGGTTTCCCCGGTTTTTGGGTTCCGGGCCTTTGAACGGCCCTTGCGGATCTTAACCTCAAAGGTTCCAAAACCCCGGAGCTCAATAACCATGTTTCTGACAAGGGAATCTTTTATCTCATCAATAAAGAGGTCAATAATGGTCCGGATTTCTTTACGGTTCATACCGGTCTTTTCATAGAGGGAATCTATAATATCAGCTTTGGTATATTTTTCTACCGCCATCACTTCCCCAACGAGACCCAAACCGTATACACTTATGTCCGCCTATAGCGGGCAACAGAAAATTTTACCGGGCTGCCTTAATTGAATTAAAAAGCCGCTGCATCCTGGATTTCTTGCGGGATGCGGCATTTTTCTTTATAATCCCCTTCCGGGCGGCTGTATCGATCTTCTTGATCATGTCTTTAAGAGCGGTTTCAGCTTCACCGACCTCTTTTTTCTGGGCCAAAACTACAAATTTTTTAGCGCTCGTCCGGACAGAACTCTTTACCGCCTTATTCCGGATACGGCGCTCTTCACTCTGCCGGTGACGCTTTTGAGCCGAACTTATCTTACCTGCCAAAGGATAACCCCCACTATATTAGCTTTATTTAAAATCCGAAGGACGCCGTTCAAGGCGTTTGCACTTCTCACATTCGGCTACATTCTTGACCTTGCCGTTTTCAAACAATGTCTTCATCTTGACTTCACCGCCACAGGAACAGAAAAATTTCTGGGTCGAAACGGTTGTACGGGCGTTCTTACTGGCCTGGGCCATATCTTACTCCTTAAGAACAAAATCTGTACCATCAAGATACCATAAATTGATAGAATTTGTCAACCGCTCTCAGGGCGTTTCTATGGCCCGTTCCACAAAGGGACTCCGCAGTTGGGTCTGGGCCCTGCCCCGCCATTCCCCCGCAGATCCTTGATTATTCAGGAATTCCCAAAGGCCCCGGGCAGAAGCGGCCTTGCCGGTCGCGTAAAGGGAACTCCCCAGGTAATAACCGGTACGATAGTACTCCACATCTTCAACAAAGGCCGCTAATTCACGCTTCCCCATGGCTTTTTCCATAAGGTCGTCCAGGGTGGTAAAAGTATAGTCATATTCACTGCGGGAAATTTCCTCCAGCAGGATCGTATTCTGGATAAGAAAGGCAAACATGAGGTGTTCCGCTGCCGGGCCGTGCCGGCCTGTGGTGTAATAATAAAAGCCCAGCTGCCGGTGGGCCTTCTCTACGGTGATGTTATTGTACCGGTACAGGGTCAGGAAACGGTTAATGCCGTCCTGCCCCAGGACATTCAGCATGGAAGTTTTTGCGAAAGCCCCGGCCTCATTCGACCAAAGGGTATCCGCAGCAGCCGCCTCACCTTTCTGCTCCCATGGATGATCCTCCTGGTTGACGCCGGTAAGAATTTCAATAATGGCCCGCTCCATTTTTGTATACTCCCGCCTTATCCTGAGGATATCGGCGATCTCATAGAGGAGCTGCGTATCAAATCCCGGATTTTCAAGGAGGCTGCGCTGTTTATGGGCCTTGAGAAACTGCGAAAGGGCAAGAGACAGTTCCCCCTCGACGCGGTAGGTTTCCCCTATCCAGTATTCCGCTTCGGGGTAATCTTTGAACTTGCCAATCTCCGCAAGGGCCCTGGCCGCCGAATTGTCCAGGGAAGCCTTTGGAACGCGGTAGTAGAGTTCCCTCAGGGCGGCGGCGGCATCTACCTGGCCCCGATCGGCGATATAGGTGTCAAGCAGATCCAGATAATCCCCCAGGCGGCGGACTTCGGGGATTGAAAGGAAGTTGATAAGGTCCTGCTCCATCCGGGTGTACAAGGTCTGCCGCTGCCGCTTGGCATCCTCAAAGGCCAGAAGGGCATTACCGTAATCCCCCTCACGGAAAAAAAACTTGCCCTGTTCCATGGTATACCACCAGGGCCTTTCATTTTGCCGTACCGATGAACCAACCTGAGCAGCGGCAAAACCGCCGCAAAAAAGGAGAATAAGAAGCGATAAAACCCTGAACTTTCTCACCATCACCCCGTTAAAAAAACCGCCGCTTTACAACTGTCCCAGTTCTTCCCGGAAGGCTCCATCCGCATCCGCCGCGTCGATGGTACGGATCACCTTTCCATACCGGAAGATGAGCACCTTATTCCCCACGCCGGTGATCCCAAGGTCCGCGTGCCGGGCTTCCCCGGGACCGTTCACCACGCAGCCCATGACCGCCACGGTGATGTTTTTATCCATGGCATACAGGGCGGGCTGCCATTTTTCGGTAAACCCGTGGGTATCGAAACTGTTCCTGCCGCAACGGGGACAGGAAACGATCTTCACACCCTGCCCTTGAGATCCGGCCCGGTCCACCGCCGCTCCGCCTGAGTCGATGGCACAGGCCAAAATCTCCCGACCGGCGATCGCCTCCCGTTCCACGGTGTCCGAAAGGGACACCCGGATGGTATCCCCAATCCCTTCGGAGAGCAGGACCATGAGGGCAGCGGTATTCCGCACCACCCCGGCGATCAGGGGCCCCGCCTCGGTGACCCCAATATGGAGGGGCACATCGGTCCTTTCCGCAAGGAGCCGATTCGCCCTTATAGTATCGGCAACCGAGGAGGCTTTCATAGAGACAAGACAAGCGGAAAAATCAAATTCCCGGAAGATTGCCAGTTCCCGTTCCGCCGCCTCCACCAGGGCTTCCGCCTGGCTTAAATCCCCGGAATCCACCCTGTCGCGGAGGTCCGGGGGAAGGCTTCCAGCGTTCACCCCGATGCGGATGGGCCGGTTCTTCGCGGCGGCTTTTGACAACACCGCCTCAACCCGCTCACGGCTGCCGATGTTACCGGGATTAATGCGTATCTTTGCAATGGGAAAATCGAGGCAGCGGAGGGCGATTTTGTAATCAAAGTGGATATCCGCCACCAGGGGCATGGAAACCATTTCTGCAAGGTTCCCCAAAACCTCGGCGGCCTCAAGGTCAGGGACGGCGAAACGAAGCAGACTACAGCCCATACGTTTCAGGGCCGCAATCCGCTCAATAATAGCTTCCCCAGCCTTGCCTTCCAAGTCGGAAAAACCCAGAGAGTCCTTCCACATGGTCTGAATAAGGACCGGGGAATTACCGCCTATGCTGAGGGCATCCACATGATCAAAACCGCCAATGGCGACGGCCCGGGACATCCGGTTTAATTCTACAGACTGATCATGGAGAGGACCATCGCGAAAATGGCAACGGTTTCGCAGATACCGACGATCATCATGTAGTTGACAAAGCCCTTGCCGGTTTCCCCGGTGGCGTCTGCGCCGGCGGCGCCCGCCTTACCCTGGGCAATGGCGGAGAAGGCAATGGCAAGCCCGGAAGCCAAGCCGATACCGAGGTACAGCGGCCCGTTTTCGGGATTCGCAAGGGCCGCGGGTTTCATAAAGAGAAAGCCCAGAATATAACCGTAGAAAGTCTGGGTTAAGGGCGCGCCGCCGAAGGCCAGCAGGGTCATGGGCGCCGCCTTGTTCCCCAGGTAACACTTCTTCCATGCCCCGATAACCGCCTGCCCGGCAATCCCGATACCAAGCGCCGAACCCAATGCGGAAATACCCATCACAATACCTGCGCCAATTAAACCTAAATTCATACCTTACTCCTATTTTAGCGCGGCGGCTGCCGCGCAGTTATATCGAAGCGCAACTTGTTGCGCATAACTCCTATGTTAAGTTGTTTCGTTTTTGATCCGTTTTGCAAACGGCTTATATGCAAATCCCGACCAGGTGAGACCCACGTGGCCGGAGAATTCCAGTGTGTTAAGGCGGACCCCGTGGACCAGCACCGACAGCACATTGAGGACCAGGTTAAGGCCATGACCAAAGACCACCAGCACGATCCCAAAGATGAAGAAAACCAAATGCCCCAGCATGGGCCCGGCCATGGCGTTCACCGTGGCGGCAATAGCCCCGCCGGCAAGCCCCACCGCCCAAAGCCTGATATAGGACATGATGTCGGAGAACACGTTGGCAATACCAAGTATCACCGAAATGATGTTCTTGCAGCTCTCCAGCACCGATTTGCCGAAGCTGCCGTCATAGTTAGCGAACATGAAGTTCAACACAAAGCCGCCGCCAAAGAGGTACACCATGGGCATCATCATGGGAATCTGCCGGTACTCGTTGCTGGCTATAAGGGAAAGTATGATGAAATACATCCCCACCAGCATGGCGACGGAACCCACATCCCCCAGTAACTTGAGGGTTCGGCTCCTGATAATGACCAGAATATGCCCGATGGAAAGATGCAGCAGGGCCAGGGAGAAACAGAGGATCATCAGATTCTGCTGAACGATGCCCGCGTCATAGTCCGATTTGGCGGAGGTAACATTTGAGATAAGGGGCAGGGATATGTCCCGCAGGAATTGCGGGACTTGGGCCGTATCAATGGCGAACCAGGTACAGGTCAGCACCCCCCAGACAAAGTTGGAAAGCCCCAAAAGGAAGAACAGTTTGAAGGCGGCGGGGACGCCCTTTTTCGCCGTTTTGATAATACAGACAATAGCGGCAAGTAAAAGTATGGCGCCGTAGCCCGCGTCCCCGAAGATCATCCCGAAGAAGACACAGAAGAAGAAGAGGAAAAAGCCGGAAATGTCCACTTCGTTGTAACCGGGCACCACTTCGAGGAAATCCGTCAGGGGGTAGATGAGGCTAGCCAGCTTGTTGTTCTTCAGCTTGGTGGGGACTTCATCTTCCGGGCCGGGGTCTTCGGCAAGAAGGGCCCAGCCGTTTTCCGCGGCGGCCCGCTTGAGGAGTCCAAGGTCCTCCTGGGGGACAAAGCCTGAGAGCCAGGAAACGGCGTAGTCGGCCGGGACATCCTCAAGGACATCCATCCCCGCCCGGGCCCGCTCAAATTCGATAAGCTCATCCAGGGATTTCTTTTCCGTATCAAGTCGGGACTTGCGGAAAGCTAAAGCTCCCAACTGCTTTTCTATATCAACCAAATGGTCCCGAATATCGGCCATATTAAAGTCAATTTCTGAAAGGGATAGTTCGGGCAGCACAAAGGGGCTTTGTCCTTCCATTTCCTTGTCCAGAACAAGGACAAAAACAGAGGCCTTAGTCGCGCCAAGAACAATACGGCGGACATCATCAGAAAGGGATTCATAATCCTTAAGGGGAAGTTCATAGAGGAATAGGGCCAACCCATTAGCCGCCAGATCCTTGATATCCCGGGGGTTAAAATTACCCCACTTTTCGATACGGCTCCGTTCACGGGCCTGGGAAGCCAGCTGTTCCTGAAGGGTTTTGCGTTCTTCCCCCAGTTCCAGCACCTGGGTCTGAAAATCCGGCGCCGTTTCCGCATCAAGGCCCTCGGAGGAATAGGGTTCCGGCACTATGCGGTCGGTGGCCCTGCGGCGGGGTTTTTCCGTTGCAGCCTGGGCAACAGCGGCTTTTTTATCAACCTGATAGGGCATCAGTATGCCCTGGGCATTCTCAAGCCTAGTCCTTTTTTCCAGCAACTTGGCAAGGGAATCCGAAACGGCGCTCTTCTTTTCAAGGTGCACCACACCCAGTCCCCGGAGCGTGTTAAGGGAAGCCTCCCGGTTCTTGTCCAGAACCACGAGGGACACCTTTTTCATGGGTACTATCATGTAACTGCCCCCTGGGCGGCCCGCGCCAGACCCCGTTTCGCGATTTTGCCCCGGACTACCGCAGCGGTCTGCTGGTCCCCAAGGTAGACCCCGATCTTTTTGATGTTTACTTTAGTCTCGGGGATCTTTATCTTTTCAAAGAGGTTCACCCGTTGGGTGGTTACCCGCAATTCATGGGCCAGACGGCGGCGCTGTTCTTCGACGATCTGAGCTTCCAGGTCAAGGAGCAGCACCTGCTGCATCCGTTCCACCGCGGTATCAAGCCAGAGGGGGGTTTTAAGGAGGTCATAGGGTTCCACTTCAAACTCAGCGCCCTGGAACAGGGGAATGCTTACCCCGGCGATATTCCCCGTGTCGGTTTTCAGGCTGCTGATACGCACCAGATCGGGGGTAAAGATCCCGGTTTCGCCGTATACGGCAATCCAGGCCTTGAAGGTTTCGTCGATCCGGTCCTTCTCCTCCATCAATTCCTTGATGCGGATTTCGGTGGTGCGGATTTCCGCCTGGAGCTGCTGCTTCTTGAGCATCAGGGTAGGAAGATAGCGCTGATACATTTTCAGAGAATCTTTTTGTTTTTTCAGCTCATTTTTGGTGAGCTTTATCTTTGCCATAAGCTATATTTTCCTTGCCTGCTCGAAGGAAGAATTTACCACAGAGGGCACAGAGGAAAAACACAGAGTACACAGAGAAAAAAGGAAGGAAAAAATTTTAACTCCCCTTTCTTCCTCTGTGTTCTCTGTGCAAACTCTGTGTCCTCTGTGGTTTATCTTTCTTCTGTTGTCCATATTAATCCTTCTTCGGCCAGAATTTTGTGATTAGCTCGGTCCGCAGGCCCGTTTCTTCGGGGCTGAAACAGTCGGCGAGGATTTCCCAGCCAAGGTCCAGGGCCCGTTCCAGGGGAATGTTAACCGAAAGGTCCATCATCTTCTTTTCAAACTGGTCCCCGTATTTGAGGAGCTTGTCATCCCAGGCGGTCATGATGAAGCCCATGGCCTTCTTTTCCAGGGTTTCCCGGTAGGCGGAATAGAGCTTGATCATACCGTCCATGAGGGAGCGGTGGTCGTCGCGGGTCTTGCCGTTTACCTGCTGCTTGAGCCGGGACAGGGAGCCGAAGGGCTCAATGCGGCCGCCCTTGAGGTAGTACTGGCCTTCGGTGATGTAGCCGGTGTTGTCCGGCACCGGGTGGGTCACGTCGTCACCGGGCATGGTGGTAACACCAAGGATGGTGATGGAACCGGCGTCCGCGAATTTAACCGCCTTTTCATAACGGCTGGCGAGCTGACTGTACAAATCGCCGGGGTAGCCCCGGTTTGAGGGGACCTGCTCCTGGATAATCGAAATTTCCTTCATGGCGTCCGCGAAGTTGGTCATGTCGGTGAGGAGCACCAGCACGGCCTTGCCCTGAAGGGCGAACTGTTCCGCCACGGCCAGGGACATATCGGGGATCATAAGGCATTCCACGGTGGGGTCAGACGCGGTGTGTACGAACATCACCGTGCGGGAAAGGGCGCCCCCCTCTTCCAGCGTGTCTTTAAAGAAAAGATAGTCATCGTATTTAAGGCCCATGCCCCCCAGAATGATCACATCAACCTCGGCCTGCATGGCGATACGGGCGAGCAGTTCGTTGTAGGGCTCCCCGGAGACCGAGAAAATCGGCAGCTTCTGGGACACCACCAGGGTGTTGAAGAGGTCGATCATGGGGATACCGGTGCGGATCATGTCACGGGGGATGATACGCTGGGCAGGGTTAACCGAAGGCCCGCCGATGGGGATAAGATTTTCGGTGAGGGCTGGCCCCTTGTCGCGGGGGGAGCCGGAACCGGTAAAGACCCGGCCCATGAGGTTTTCCGAGAAGGACACCTGCATCTGCCGACCCAAAAAGCGGACCGTGTCGCCGGTGGAAATACCCCGGCCCCCGGCAAATACCTGGAGGGATACGAGGTCGTTTTCCAGGCGGTTCACCTCCGCCAGTGAAGTACCGAACACGGTGTCAACCTCGGCAAGGTCCCCGTAGCGGATGCCCTCGGCCTTGACCGTGATCACGCTGCCGGTTATGGATTCAATTTTACTGTATACCTTATTCATACGTCCCTACCTACGCCAGGATTTTTTCAACTGTCTTGTCCAAGCCTTTGGACTGTTCAGCTACCGCAGATTCAATCTCCTTTTCAAGAGCATTGAACCGCTCGCTCCGCCATTCCGAACCATTGTAGTCCAGAAATCTCTGCCTGAGCCGGTTAAACCAGCTGCGGGCTTCGTTTTTATCGGGAAAGGCGAATTTCGACGCCAGAATGTTAAGGAGTATCTTGAAGATAAAGTCTTGCCGCTCCGTGCTTACCGCAGCGTCAACCGGGTCAAAGGAGTTCTGCTGGAGGTAAACCGCATCCAGCATATCCCCCTTAAGGTAGATAACGTAGTCGTCAATGCTGGTACCTTCTTCGCCGACCACCTTCATCATCTGCTCAACCTCGCTGCCCCGCCGGATAAAGCCGTGGGCATACTCAACCTTTTCCGCCGGGATGATACCCCGGTACTTGGACCAGGAATCAAGAGGATGGATGGCGGGGTACTTGCGGGCATCGGAGCGCTCACGGGAAAGGCCGTGGAAGGCCCCGACCACCTTGAGTGTCGCCTGGGTGACCGGCTCTTCGAAGTTACCGCCCGCCGGGCTGACCGTCCCGCCGATAGTGACCGAGCCAAGGGACCCGTCCCGAAGCCGCACAAGGCCGGCCCGTTCGTAGAAGCTGGCAATCGTGGATTCGAGGTAGGCCGGGAAGGCTTCTTCGCCGGGGATTTCCTCCAGACGGCCGGACATTTCCCGCATGGCCTGCGCCCAGCGGCTGGTTGAGTCCGCAAGGAGCAACACGTGAAGCCCCATCTGCCGGTAGTATTCGGCAAGGGTCACCGCCGTGTAAACCGAAGCTTCGCGGGCGGCGACAGGCATCGAAGAAGTGTTACAGATGATGATGGTCCGCTCCATCAGGGATCGGCCGGTTTTTGGGTCCGTGAGTTCAGGGAATTCCTTGAGGGTTTCAACCACTTCACCGGCCCGCTCACCGCAGGCGGCCAAAATAACGATGTCCACATCGGCGTTACGGCTGGTGACCTGCTGGAGCACGGTCTTTCCCGCGCCGAAGGGGCCGGGGATACAATAGGTGCCGCCCCGTGCCACCGGGAAAAAGGTGTCGATGATCCGCGACTGGGTCACCATGGGGGCTTCGGGCTTGAGCCGCTCCTCAAAGCAATCAACCGGCCGCTTGACGGGCCAGTTAAAGGACATCTTCACCTCGTGGGTGTTGCCCTTCTCATCTTTTAATTCCGCGATGGTCTCCCGGATGTTGTAGGAACCGGCGCTCTTTATAGAAGAAACTATGTAAGTACCGTAGAGGCCGAAGGGAACCATGATCCGGTGGGTAAAAGCGCCTTCCGGCACCGTGCCCAGGGTGTCGGCCCGTTCCACCGTGTCCCCGGCCTTGACCACCGGGGTAAAATCCCATTTTACGTCCACGGGCAGCGGGTCCAGGTAGACCCCCCGTTCCAGGAAGTAGCCCGCTTCCGCAGCCAGCTTGGGGAGGGGATTCTGGAGGCCGTCAAAGACCTGGCCCAAAAGGCCGGGCCCCACTTCCACCGCGAGCATGTCCCCGGTGTACTCCACCTCATCCCCGACCGCGATCCCCTTGGTGATCTCAAACACCTGAAGCTGAGAGACATCCCCCCGGATACGGATCACCTCGCTCTTGAGCCGCTTGTCGGCCACCTTGACGTAACCGACTTCGTTCATAGATACCGCGCCGTCAAAGCGGACGCTGACCATATTGCCGTTAACGGCTACTACCTTACCTTTAGTTCCGATCATTGGCGTTCTCCCGATTCTGTACTGGTTTCGGACACTGGTCCGCGGGCCGCTTCCATGACGGCAGCATAAAGCCCCTTATATTCAGAAAAGCCCTCATCGGCCCGGAAAGCGGACCGCCGTTCCATAAGGAGCAGTTTGAGGAGATAGGCATACACGGTATTGCGATCAAAATAGTCCAGCCCCTGAAAGGCTTCGATGGCCTGCCAGCGGGCCTCATCCAGAAAAATTTCAGCTTCCAATGGGGAATCCATGGCAGAAGCGGCCTTTGCGGCTGCGGCGGCATCTGCGGGATAATCGTTTACATCGGCAGGGACGTCCCGCTTTACACGAGAGGCCCGGTACCGGGCAAGATTAAGCCGCAGGGTCCGTTCCCAGGCATACCATTTGGCAAAAAATTCCGGAACCGCCGATTCTGCCACAGCGGCGGGCACAAAGGACCAAGGGTCCAGGGTGCAGAAACCCAGAAGACTTGAGTCTTCAGCGCTGAGGGCCGTTTTACAGAGGTCGATAAAAGCTTTTGACCCCATGGGCGCCGCCTGTCCGTAGCTGAGGCTGGGAAGCTGCGCCACCAGGTAGTAATAGGCCACTTCGCTTAGCCCCTGGCCGCGGTTTTAAGGATCTCCCCAAGCCGGGGATTAAGGTAGGCCGCAAGGAGTTCCGCCACGGATTCCGAAGAAAAGTCGTAATAGGCGGAGCCGTCCTTGCTGGCGATGCGGAAACCCGCTCCCAGATTGCGGTCGGCCTTGAGTTCCACCCCTTTTTTGAGCTCGGCGGCAAGCTTATCGTTAAAAAAGCCCTGCAATTTCTTGAGGTCACTATCGGAAAGGAGCAGATCGAGAGAGTCACTGCCCTTGGAGGCCCAGGCTTTTACCAAATCCGGGAGAATCGCCTTGAGGGTGTCCTCGCTGTAGGCAGAAGCGGCCTCCTGGGCGACGATTTTGTCCAGAAGGGACTGGATTTCGGTCTTGAAGGCCAGCACCAGGTTCCGGGAAGCCTGCTCAAGGGCGGCGATACCGGCCTTTTCAAACTTTTCCCCCTCCGTTTTGGCATGGGCAATAATAGCCTCCCCTTCCCTGGCGGCGGCATCGACGATCCGTTTCGCCTCAGCTTCGGCCTGAGCCTTGAGCCGGGAGGCTTCCTCAGAGGCGGATTCAATTCCATCTTTCTTTATTTTATCGATAAGTTCCTGCATCTGGATATCCATGGTTTCCTCTTCATTACGCTTACCCCTTAGGTAAGGTTGATTTATTTTGTACAAATGTTTATAAAATTCTCAAAAACAACTATACACCTTTTGTTTGAAACGTGTCTACCAGTCAAACGAAAAAACCGCCTTTTCGTGGTAATTTTTTCCGGGGCCGAAAATGGCGGAGGGAAAACCCGGTTGGTTCGGCGAATCGGGGAAATGCTGGGTTTCCAGACAGAAGCCCGAGTACTTGTTGTATACGGACCCCGGTTTACCCTGAACACCGTCCAGGGAATTCCCCGTATAGAACTGAACCCCCGGCTGGGTGGTAAAAACCCGCAGGCTCCTGCCGGTATTACCCTCGAAGACCTCGGCGCAGGGCCGCAGCTTCCCGATCTCGCCGTCCACCGCAAAACAGTGGTCATAGCCCCCTCCGGCTGCCTCGATGTCCCGGCCTATGCCCTTGCGCTCCCGGAAATCAAAGGGACCCGCGGTCCCAGGACCGCCCTGCACCGGGAAGAGTTTCCCCGTGGGGATGGACTGCTTATCAATTTCCACATAGGAAGATGCAAAAATAATGGCTTCATGGGAGAGGATGTCCCCCTCCCCTTCCCCGGCGAGGTTAAAATAGGCGTGGTTCGTGAGGTTAACCGGCGAGGGGGCGTTCACCCTGGCTTCGTAATTGGCGATGACCTCGTTGGACTTGGTGAGCCCATAGCTTACCGCCGCCTTAAGTTTACCCGGGAAGCCCCGGTCCCCATCGGGACTTTCAAGCTCGAAACGGACAAAGACCCCGTCCTTTTCCTTGTAGGTTTCCGCCTTCCAGAGGAGCTTATCGAAGCCCTTCCACCCGCCGTGGAGGGTATTTTCCCCATGGCTTTTATCCAGGGTATAGCGGTGTCCGTCCAGGGTAAATGCGGCCCCTCCGATCCGGTTGGCAAAGCGGCCCACGGTCGCCCCCAGGAAGGGCTTGTTGTTGCAGTATCCCCCCAGGGAGGAATAACCCAGAAGCACATCATCCTGCCGTCCGCTTTTTGAAGGGACCAGCAGGGATGTCCAGGTCGCCCCGAAACTCGTAATGGACAGGCTCAAATCCCCCGCTTTAAGGGTATAAAGATACACCTTTTCCCCATTGGAAAGAAGGCCAAAGTTCTTTTTCGTTACTTTCATAAAAAAATCATACCATAAAAAAGGGAGAAAGAAAAGAAGTATTTTTACGCTCTTTGCGTTTACCCATGATTTTATGTTATAGTACGTTTATGGGGATTTTTGACCGGCTGGGTGATGTGATCAAGAGTTATCTCAACGATGAGGATGAAAAAATCTTTGGCAGAACCGGCCGGGAGCGTCAGCGCGGGGCAGATCCGGACCTGGACGCAGCCTTTGATGAGCTGAACGATTTCCTTGGGAGGGATTTCGCAAAAAGGGGCGGCTGGAGAGGGATCGTAGATGAAGAGCCGGGCGGCGCTGCCGCGGGGGGCGGCGCGGGAAAGACCAACGGTTCAGCAAAGACGGTCCCCAATGCGCTGCGGCAGGATTTTGCCGAGCTGGGTTTGGACCCGGGGGCATCCGCGGAGGAATGTAAGACCGCCTACAAGAAGCTGCTCAAGATACACCACCCGGACCGCCACGCGGGGCACCCGGGGAACATGAAGAAGGCCACGGATAAATCCGCCCGGATAAACGCGGCCTATGACCGGATTGAAAAGTGGCGGGGGACAGGGGTTGTTTAAAAGCTGCTACCTATGCTTAATCATCAAGAAAGCGCCGGTACGCTACTTCCATGTTTTTCATCGGCTTACCGTAGGATAATCTATCACGTGAATGTAATACCACTTTATTATCGCTTCCCTGCCACGCATGGACAATACTGTTATCCCCAATATACATCCCCACATGGCTTACACGACCGGGAAATTGGGTCGCGAACATAATGATATCACCGGGTTTCAATTCATCTGCCTTTATGGGCTTTCCCTGTTGGTACATTAGAACAGAAGAACGGGGCAGGGTTTTACCGGTTACTGCTTTATAGGTAGTCACAATTAAACCGGAACAGTCAAAGGACTGCATCCCGTTTGCACCAAGCATATATCGTGCACCCATGTATGCTTTTATCGCATCAACTAATTTTGTCCTTATCAAATTGCCGCCCGCTGCGGTACCTGGTGTAGGGGGAGAAACCGCCGGCGTCGGGGTTCTTGCCGGCGCCGCAGTAACCTGACTTGTGGGTGGATTCGTTTTTGGTTTTTCCGTACCCGGTGCAGATTTCCCTATTATTGGTGTATTTTTATATCTATCTGTTATTTCCAGCCTACAGCTTCTACCATTATTAAAAGTTACCACCAGCGAAGCATCTTCCTGGGATCGCCACTGTCCCACGTATGAATTCCCATTTACGGGTGCGCCCCCAATTCTATCAAAGGCTATGTTGCCGGAAGCATAAATCGTGTTTGTATCGCTCAGGGCCATTCTGAACATTTCCCAATCATTGTTTGGATTGTTAAGATATGCATAAGAATTGTTTGGATCGTCAGGGCCAATATAAAAATCAACGCCATTATCAACTATCCAATGCGCATCGTTATCCTGATCAGGTCCGGTATAATAAAATTTACCCGTTTTGGGGTCCAGGCTCCACTCGCTTTTATTGTAATGCCAGCTTTTTTCATCAAGAAACCAGGCGGTCGTTTCCCAGGCAGCGCTTACATCTCCTTCAAAGGTTATATAAATTGGATACTTTTGACTTACATCATACTCAAACTGTATTGTTTGAGCATAACCGTTGCCGAGAAAAACAAAAAACAATGCAGCCAATCCCGTATAAAAACAAAGTTTTTTCACGATTTCCCCTTTAAGACGGCAAACTAATCATCAATTGCCTGTTTTATTATTTTCCCGGCGGCATCTACCGCGTCTTTTGCTGCATCCTTTACCGCGTCACCTTCAGCGGCCTTTTTCACCGTTTTTGCAGCCTTCCCCATATCTTCCAGCACTGCAGGAGCATTTTTTTCTATCGTTTTTCCCAGGTTTTTGGCCGCATCCAGAATTTCCTGGGCCCCGCTTTTCTTTTGGGGACACCCGGCAAATAATACAAGTCCCGATAAAACCGCCGCACATACAAACACCGCTTTCAATTTCTTTTTCATACCATACACCTTAAAAGGGCGGTCTACCGCCACATTAAATCGGAAGTGTTACGAAGTAACACACTGCCCCTTAGCTTGCGGCTTCCCGCATTGCACGAAGCCTGCGCACAGCGCCTTCCACGGGGGCGCCGGCGGGGGCCTGCTCCGTTACTGCGGGCCCCTTTAGCAATTCAGTAAGAACATTATCTTCTTTTAAATTAAGCCTTGAGGGAGTCCCTTTTTTCCCACTGGCAACATTTATGGTAAGAACATTCATTTGATATGCGCTGCCAAGCCCCTTAACATTTACCAAAAGCACCACATCAACTTTCAGGGCCTTGCCAATTTCGATAGCCTTTGTATCACTGATATCCGCACCGGTGATTTTATAATCCCTATGGATTGTATCAACATTCCGGTAGGTAATTACATCCCGGTGAATCTTGGTCTGTAAATCATAGGTCAGTGTCTCTCCCACATAATCCGAAAATGTTTTTGTCGGCGTTTCATAGCTTATAACCGCAATCTTTGAACCCGGGGACATAGAGGAACCGGCGGTAAGGCTGACCCGTGTAAGCGCTTCATCAACGGTATACGTCTGCTGCCTCTGCGCCTGGGCTGCAAAAGAAAAACAAACCAGCAGCATAGCTGCCATTAAACACTTTTTCATAAAACCCCTTTACATTGAGAGGGACTGCTTATTGGCAGTCCCTCTCAATGTAAAAAACTAGTTGTTCTCCAGCCCGACGCCGGTAATGTCAGAAATAAGGGCAGCGTAAATAGCCCTTTCGGCGGCAGACATGGCGGTATTGTTATCCACAATGTTCTGTATGTTCGCCGCGATCTGACGGTTCAGTTCTTTTCTGTCGATGATCCACAGGGCAAAAGCTTGTGTCTCAACCACTTTGGATTCCAAGTTCCGGCGTGTTATCCACCAGTCGGCATCCTTTGACAGCCCGCTGAAGGATGCATCACTCAATGCCTTTGTTACATTGTCAACGGAGGATTCCATTTCGCTTCCTTTTTCACCCTGCTGGCTGCTTTCCATTTGTGATACCACGGAGGTTGAAACCTTCTGCGAAACTGCCCTCGGCCCTTCCGCTCCGGATACCCACGCAACGGCATAATCTTTGTCCGCATCAGCAGTTTCAATTACAAAAACATAGCTGTCCTTGTACAACTTTTGGACAGCGGTATTGCCGCCGCCGATATAATCCGAAAGCCACCGCGGTGTCTCAATGCCAAACCCGGCGCCCTTGTCGTCAAGCTTTTCATACTTTTCCTTTGCTTGGGTGTTAACCATTGGTGTCCCACCGCACCCCACAAAACCTATTGCCGCTATCCCTGCCAGCAATACAAACAAACCCTTGACAGATCTCATATCCATCCTCCTGTAAAAATATTTAAAAAATTGTAGCAACATATTTATTGCAACAAATTTCTTACTACAACTAAAGGCGCTGCCTTAAAAACGGACGGTACCCCCAAAATTCACATAGGTCAATTTATCAAACCCGGCCTCTAAATAAACGCCAAAATGTGATTGATACTTAAAATAATACCGCGCCCCGGCCATTATTCCAATCCAAAAACTGTTTCCTCCGTAGTCTCCCCAGGGTGTGGAAATAATGTCACCCAGGTTTAATGCCACATAGGTATCAAGATGGGGTACACCAAAATTAAGATGATAGGCGGTGCGGAAAGCGATCCCAAAATTGTTATTTGTAAACCCTAAATTATCGGCGGAATACGCGAATTTCAAGCCAAAAGTAAAGGGAAGGGAAAAAACCGGTAATGCGTATTCAAAATTCAGACTAATGGGAGGGCATAGCATAGAGCCATATACGGGAGTCCCAAACCCTACTCCTACATCAAACATCATGGTGCCATTTTGAATCACTTCCGGGTATGAACGAAGGTTGATCGCAAAAACAGCAGTTGCCATGGGTAAAAAAACGCAGGCTAAAAACACTCTTCTCATAATCCACCCTTTCCTTAGAGCCAGAAACCCACACCGGCAATAAAACTATGACCGACCATAAATCCATCCATGTTGTAAGCCCCAGGACGGGTAAAATACGGCCCTGCCATTTCTCCCATGCCGGCAGCGCCGACCTCAAACACGTATCCCAGTCGTATACTCGGCCCCCATTTTATCGGAAGTATGTCAAACCGCAACTGCAGATTCGGAATGAAAATAAAGTTATTGCTATAGATATAATCAGTTGCGCCGACTGCAAATGTCCCGATAACATGATCAAAAACCTTTGATGCACCTATACTGAATCCAAAGGCGGAATTCATATCACCCTCAGCTTCTTCATTGTAACTGTCTAAAAGAAAACGATAATGTCCTTCTATCGAAAAAATCTTGTACCCCAGCTCTGCGCCGGCCAAAAATGTCGAAGGGTACGCATACGCGCCATTGACGCCAAAACGGAATTTCTTTAAAGAGAATTTCTCGGCAATATCTGTAAACGCTTCTGCCCGTCTGGCTCTTTCTTCTTTTTTTCCTGCGGCGACTCTTTCTTTTTCGCTCATGGCGGCCTCACGTGTAAGCCGTGCTTCTATTTCTTCCGGCAGTTCAGGAATTGTCCTTAGCGATTTTGAGAGCGTGGAATTTCTTTTTCCGGGTATCCTGGAGACGCCGATGGTTTGTATATAGTCCTCCTGATTTGAAATGTTTACATCCTTGCCATTAATGCTCACAATTTGTATGCTTAATAATTGTTCGCCCCCAAGGGCATCCAATTTTCTCAAATCAATACCTTTGAAATATATCGTACGCTGTTCTGTTGAATCAAAAACGATCTTGTCAAAAGAACCCCTGGCTAATTGAAAATACATATCAAACTCCACCGTATCAACCTGGGTGTCATCACAATAAAACCCTGCGACAATATGATAGGACTGATAGTTTTTCAAAATATCCGTTGGAATTTGGTTATCCTTTGTGGAGCTTGCAGAAATTACCGGCCATTCTTTAAACCCCCAGGGAGTCCGTTTCCTTGTGTTGTTCAAACCTTTTATAAGACTGTCCATGACTTTTTGCATAGCATTGAGTCCTGTCTGGCGGAGACTTACTTTAAAGGAAAAATCAGCAGTACCGGAGCTATAATCGGTCAATGCCGCCTGATGGGCAACGGGATCAAAATACAGGGTAAAGGGCGGGTGATCAAGAAAAAACTGTTCAAATTCCTCCAGGTTCTTTTTCCAGGCCTGTTGTTTTTGATAATCCTGTAAAATTGCAGAACCGGCGGTTTTTTCAATGTTGGCAATGGCATCGGCTTCAAGTTCTTTGGCGCGTGATAAGGTAGCGTCCGATTCATTCGCGCTTGCCGCATAGAATAATGCGGCGATGTTATTTCCTTTAGCCTGTTCCGCCAAGGCCCTTTCCAGGTCCTGCTGTGCCCTTGCGGCAGACGAAACAGCCGTTAAGTTTGCTACACCGGATTCTGTAAGCTTAACGCCCATTTTAGGAAGTAAATCCGCCAGTGCGTTATTCACTGCAACAAAATTAGTAATATCCCACAATGTTACATTTGCAGTATAGGTTGCTCCCGGTACTGGAACCGCTGTTTCAATATCGGTGATGGTCAGGGATAATAAAAATTTTCCGTTTTCCAATTTTGTTATACTTCCATTAACCGCATATCCTGCCGCAACCGCTACACCAACATCAATCCCTGAATCCTCTGAAGAACCTCTTGAAAGGGTCTTCTGTATATAGTCCTGTATTTTTTCCATGTTTTGTTCATCGCTCAGCGTCAGACCGGAATATTTACTAAAACCGCTGTTTAACTGCTGTTGTATGACGGAAAGATATCTCTCCTCATCAACCGCAAGGGAATTTCCTTCCGGCAAGAAGACGGCAACAACCTTTTTTTCACCGTCAACACTATCGTCCGCAACATAATACGGAGGGCCGGGAAGGGTCACGGCTTCCTCCGCTTTGGGCTCTTCCTTCACTCCGTTGGCAAACACCTTTGTCGCGCCGGAAAATAACACTAAAATACAAACCGCAGAAAAAAGATTCTGTTTAAATGATGCCACTTCATCCTCCTTTAGAATAAAACGCAGCCAGCTACCTTGTCAGTAAAATGAACGGGTTCCTGCCGATCTTTTTAGGCAAAATGGCGTTGGGGTTTTTTACCGTCTCAAACCCCGCCGGAACCTGCAAAGGGTTAACCTCAATAAAACCATCTGCCATCGCCGTTTCTGTATCCATGCCGTCTACCTGTACGATTTTGACGAATTCATCTCCAAGATTGTCAATATCCGTCGGAACAAACGTAATGTTTACATTTTGTGTTGTGAATGCAGAAATTCTATTACGGAATACAAACAGCCGCACCGTGACGGGCGTCGTTTTTTTGTCAAGTATTTTTCCATCACTGTTTTGAAATTCAATGTTCAGCATAAGTTTTCTGTCCTTGGTAAAAAGCGGCGTGTTATACGGCCAAGTAGCCAGGTGCCACGCTTCCTGCTTCTTTGTTGCAGCGATTCCATCGGTAATGGTCTTTAAGACCTTCTTCATTGATTCAAAGCTTTGAGACTCCCGCACGGTCACCGCTGTTTGCATGACGGCGGTTTTATTATCATAGTCCGTTTCCCCTTTTTGAACCGGGCGGGGTAAAAAAACAATCTCAAAGGGCAGGTGTTCTGTATAAAAGTCTTCAAAATCCTGGAATATTTTTTTCCAGTGCTGCTGACGGGTAAGATCATCCCGGATAACATCCCCGGCGGAACCGGATACCACCTGTTCGGACAGGGAACCGATACGGGAAGAAGCTTCAATAAGGGTATTGTCAAAGGAAACCGCATTATACATAAAGTTGAGTGATTCGATAATGTTGCCTTTTTTTTCGGCGGACTGTCCCTGGGCGAGTGATATGAGCCCCTTTATTTCATTCATTTCTTCCTTAGAAGGGGTTTCTACCGATTTAGGCGCTGCTTCCGTGAGTTCAACCTTAAGCTGGCGCAGCAGATCAAGGGAGGCCCAGTTTATAGCAATGGCCGTACGTAACTCCATGGGGGTGACATTTTTTGTATAATCCGCACTAACTGTTCCCTTGCTGGTATCCGTAACGGTACTATGCAGGAGAAATTCATTGGCGCTTATTTTTGTCAGTGTGGTATTCAGCACAGCCGAAGCGCCGACTTCCTTTAGTTCCACTGCTGAATACTTTTTAAAATCGTGAATAAACATATGTTTAATAAGAAGCAACAACCATTCATCAACCTGGCTTATCTCTTTTCCCTCGGGGTCTTGAACCGTTATGCTAATATCTGCGCCGCCGGAACCGGTATAGAAATTCGAATCCGGAAAAGCATATAAACTTATGATGGCGGCAAACAGCGCACAGCAAAAAAACTTTTTCATGCTAACTCCATTATCCTTTATTTTAAAAGGGAATCCAAATAGGCATCAAATTTCGCTGCGAAGTCACCGTCAGCAATGGCGGCTTCCACCTTGCGCAAATTTGTCTGCTGTGCTTCAGATGGAGTCAGCGCCCCGTCACGGCGTTCATCTAAAAAAGTGAACACCCCGGCGCCTTTTTTATCCTCAAGCGACGCTTGCAATTTGTACCGGGAAAATACAAAACGCTCATTCTTCATATCGACAGGCGCCATTTCAAACTGCGCTCGTAAAACGTATGGGTTTGCACCGGCGGCGGCGTTTGTCCGGAACCCCTTTTGGGTAAAATACTGGGAAAAAGCCTTTGCGATACGGCCACTGTCATCCCCGGCAACCGTGACGGTGATAACAATATCCCGCGCGGCGTTTTGCGCCAGGGTTTTTAGCGCTTCCGCATTACCGTATTCAAGCTTGTTTCCTGTTGATGAAGGGTCGAGGATGGAGAGAATACTTTGAAAGTTATCGGTAACGGCGGCAATATTCGCGGCGGAATTGAGGTTTTCGTAGGCATCAAAGGTAGCGGGCATCCGCTGGGCATCTTCTTTCAGGGATCGGATAACGGAACTGTTTTCCCGTATCATTGCGGAGTACCGCGCAATAGACTCTTTGCGGTTCATGCGGACAATAGCAGCCACATCCCCGCCCGCTGTCCAGAAATCCCGCTGGACCCCCACGAGCCCCGCAACATTGGAGGTAGTTTTAAGCTCCTGTTCAAAATCCCTGCTTTGGGTAAGGCTTGTTTCTCCCGCTTTACCGCCAAGCATCTGCGCAAACCGCTGGTTGGTTTCTGTTACACTTTGAATATCCAGGCGAAAGAGCCCGGCAAGCCCGTTCATTGCCGCAGCTTCGGCTGCTCCCCTGTCGGAACGCCTTTCGACAACACACAGCCACTCGGCATTGGGGTACGCAGCCTCTTTATCAGTCACCCAGAGCGGCGGCCTGGAGGCGGTCTCCTTTGGAGCCGGTGATGAGGCACAGGAAAAAAGCAAGGCCATCCCGCCGAAAAATATCATTCCACGCTGTAAACCATTCATTTAAAATTCCTCTTTTCTTAAAAAGAACCTTACAGGTCTATTTTTTCCATGATAATAAACGTCAAAGGTCTATTTGTCAATAAAAAATAGACCTAAAAAGTTTTTTTTATATGAAATTTTCAAAAAATTACACCTTAAAATAGACTTTACGCTTTGTTGTCTACCTTCTTTACTCCTTTAAACTGATGAATATGGATGTAAAGACTTCTTTTGGAGAAAATTTGAAGTTTTTTCGCAGGGAAAAACGGCTTTCTCAGGAAGAACTGTCTGAAAAAGTAGACATATCGGTTAAACATTTAAGCGCCATAGAACGGGGGTTAAACTTTGTTTCCGCCGATTTGCTTGAGCATCTTGCAATATCCCTTGAAATCCCCGTTTTCTTTTTCTTTGTAAATGACCGGAACATCATCTACAATGACAGGCTATTGGGCGCGGTAGACGGAATTATTGAAAAGCATCTCATAAAAACAATAGAAGACATTAAGGCTGATATACATCAAGAAAACAGGGGATAAATTTCAGGGGTGTTTGCTCACGGCCCCTATTCAAGCTCAAAAGAAAAGACATGGGCTTCCGCATTGCCCCAGGTAGCAGCCGGTTCGAACCGGACCGCAATAAGTTCCGCACCGATATCCACATGGACCAGGCGCTGATGGTTATCCGTTATTTCGATTGTCCGGCTGCGGCCGTCCGCAAGGGTAAGGGAAATTTTAAAGTCCCGGGTCATGGTCTTGGGCACATGGGTCGCCCTGGTGTCCAGGTAATAGGTGGCGTACATGGGGCGCTTGTGGATGCCGCCCTCAGGCTGGGTTTCCCGGTTAAAATCGCTGTCAAAGATCAGCCGCACACGGGAAGTGAAAACGGGTTTTTCAAACCGGTACTCCGCATACTGCCCCGGCGCCAGGAAGAGGCCGTTGTCCGCGTCCCCTATGGGGCGGTCATTGCCGTTGCGCAGGACCTCGGCATTTCCCTTGCTGCCTGAGAGCTTCCCCTGGCTAGTGAGGGCGGATGCCCTGCGGCCAAGCCCCGGCAGCCAGCAGTCATCTTCCATTAAGGTCTGCTGCAGTTCGGCGATGTATTCCCGGTACACACCCCGGGGAGTGGTCCCATGACGGCCGGCCACTGCGGCGGCGGCGCCCACCGCCTGCCCCAGAAGGGCGCAGGTCGCCATGACCCTGGCGGCGCTATTGGCCACATGGGAAGCGCTGATATTCCGCCCGGCGCAGAACAGGTTCTGTATGTTCCGGGAATAGAGGCAGCGGTAGGGTATGCCGAAGGGAGATGGGGCGGGATGCCAAATGGTCGGTTCTTCGGCGGTACGCAGGGCTTCGGGGTGATGGTCGTCCATGGTCCAGCCGCCGTAGGCCGCGATATCCTCAAATTTACCGCCATTGCAAATATCGTTCTGGGTAAGGATATGATCCCCCACATACCGGCGGCTTTCCCGCTTGCCGGGGAGGAAGCCTATCCAGTCCAGATCGAAGTTGGCAAATTTTTCCCGATTCTCGCTCCCGTTCTTCACAAAGTCCCAGATTCCGTAGGCAACGGCCAGCAATTCATCCCGCAGTTCCTCGGTATCGGCAATAGTGTCGCGGATGCCCCCCAGTTCCAGGTACCAAAAATTTTCATCATCATTGGTAAGATCCGGAAGGCGGTGGGGCAGCTTGTCTTTGGTAAACTTTTCCGCCCACGCCGGGGCGATATAGGTCCGGGGGCCGGCCATTTCCCGGGCCTGGATCAGCAGGGACATGCCCATGGTTTTTTTGTCCGCATACACCGGGGCGATATCCTCGCCGAATTCGTCACGGGCTTCGTGGCCCACCCGGTACTCCGCACCTGTCAGCGGGGCCAGAACGCTGTCCCCGGAACAGTCCGCAAAGAGGGGGGCTTCAATTTTATGGTAGGTTTGGGTGGTGGTCTGCCAGCCGGTAACCGACAGCACCTGCCCGTCCTTTACTTCCGCATCCAGACAGGAACAGTTGAGGATGAGGGTGATGTTCTTTTCCAGATGAACCTTCTCCCATAAAATGCTGTCCCAGATGCTGTAATTCTTGTAGGGGTTCCGGTAGTAGTTTTCCAGAAAGAGTTCTTCCACAAGGCCGGATTCCCGGTTGTTCTTTCCATGGGCCCCCAGGACCCACATGCGTATTTCGCTTGAGGCGTTGCCCCCCAGCATGGGCCGGTCCTGCATGAGCGCCACCTTGACGCCCCGCCGGGCCGCTTCCACCGCGGCGCAGAGTCCTGCGAAACCGCCGCCCACTATACAGAACTGTACCCGGTGGGTAATCGTAGTAAAGGTACTCACTCTATCGCCTCCGATATTCGGCCTAAGGGTTTACCCCTAATTCCAATAATCTTTTTTGGAGATTTTTG
>BOAV01000023.1 GCA_026002045.1 Spirochaetia bacterium
TATGTGATACATCAGCGTACTCACATTATGTTCTTTATGGATGATCTCACTCATCCTTCTAGTATATTCTTACTTTCAGCCGCGGCAAGCCGCGGGGTATTAAACCGTATAGGCTTCGCCTAATAAAAAAGGCCAGTCACCCCTATAGGATAACCGGCCTTTGCTTTCGCAGTGAAACCACAAAATATATAAACCGCTAGGCGGTTTTAGTTGTACATAAACAATATATCACACAATAAATATATTGTCAATAGAAAAAACATAAAAGTATAGGGGTTTTAGCCCATACCATACTTTTTTATCCGTGTCATTTTTGACAAGCTCTATCAGTGTTTCACATAAGTCCAGCGCATCGCTGCGGTTCCCTATGCGGGGGCCTTTGGATTCAAGGTCCCCACCGTCAAGGGTGTGGTCAAAGTCATAGCAGTAGGCGGCCATGTGCGCCTTGCGTGTTTCCTTGTCCATCATGCCCCCCTCCTGGTCCACACCCCGGCCATTTTGTCCCGCGCCGCCGTGAAGTCTATGGCTTGCGCCGCGTGGGTGTAGTGGCTCATCATTGCCCCGGACTTATGCCCTGCCAGGGTCTGCATGGTCAGGTCGTCAATGCCGTTCAAGCGTCCCAATGATACAAATGAATGGCGTAGACCATGGAAAGTAAGGTTACGTTTTTTCTGCTCCGCCGCATCAATACCGATGGAAGCAAGTACCGCCTCCAGCGCCGCCGTGAACGCCGTGGCGCTTATCGGTTGTCCGTCTCTCTGTAGGCTCTCAAGAATATACGCGTCCGGGGCAGTATGCCGCGCCGTTGCCCGTACCGCTTCAAGGCAAGCCCCTACCGCCGCGCCGAAGGGTACGGTCCGGCTGCTCCCGCACTTCGGGGTTTTTTCTTTATCGCCGGGTACATAGTTATGGCGGATGTGAATAAGCCCGTCCCCGCTGTCCCCCCATTGCAACCCCCGGACTTCCCCGCGCCGCATCCCGCAACATAGCCCCAAAAGTACCGCCAGTTGCCGCCGGGGGTTGTCCGGGGGAAGGGCGCATATTGCCGCCGCTTCGGCCTGGGTCAATATGCCTTTTTCGGTTGCGATATGGGCGGCTTGTTTTACGGGTTTTGAAGGATCGGCGCTTATGTCTCCCCGTTCCGCCGCTTGGGCTAGGGCTGTCTTGATCCATTTCAAACAGGAGTTCACCCGGTCGCCGCTTATCCCGTGGGTTTCTCTTGCCCATAGTAGCCAGTGTTCAAGGTCTCTGGTTGTAAGGTCGGCAAGGCGTATTTTTTTGAATTGTGGGTAGGTGGCGACATGAAGGCGGATGTCTCCTTGGGCAGTCTTTACATAAACGGACGACATGGCCTTACCTTCATTTTGTATGTATAGTCGGCAATAGTCCCCGGTCGGCTGCCAAAAGGAAGTAAGATATTCAATAAAGCCGATGTCGGTATTTTGTGCCCGGGCAAGAATACCCTGCCTTAGCAAGTCCGCCGCTACTTTTTCCGCTTCACGCTTAGGCGATGTTTTTTTGACTTTAGTTGAAACACAAGCCGCCCATTGTTTGCGGGTATGGTCCCAAAATTTGGCTTGCCAGTAGGGGCTTTGCTCGCGGGTAAAGACTGAATAGTCGGCATGGCCGATGGACACCGAAAAACGCATAAAAAACTCCTTCGCGGGTGTCATTCGTTATGCACTCGCTTCAAAAAGTGTTTTTAGCGCCGGTGGTCAGGTAGCTAATTCTATATAAAACAAAGAATTACGATATGGACGATACAAGATTTGAACTTGTGACTTCTACCGTGTGAAGGTAGCACTCTCCCACTGAGTTAATCGTCCGGGCAACTAATAAATTAATGATAGCACAAAGTGATGCGGTTGGTCAATTATTCGGTGAGCCGGGCGGGCTGGGAGGTAAGTTCTTCCCAGATTGAGGGTTCAAGGACATCTTTGTCGATTTGGGGGTAGATCCGGGGCTCGTAGTCGGGGACGGGGTAGAGGGCGTTTCGGGAGTTGAGGAAGGCCAGGTTGATGCCGGGGGCGGAAAAGTCGCCGGCGCCGAGACGGACCATGGTGTTGGGATTGCGGGTAAGGGAGTCCCAGGCGCGGGCGGAGTCGGTGTAGAGACCCAGGGCGCGGGAACGGTAGCGATCCAGGACTCGCGGCTGGATGCTGCCCAGGCTCCGGCTGAGGGCTTCCAGGGTGACCCCCATGTTGTTCCGGGTGATCATAAGGCGTTCCGCCAGATCGATGTACTCGGGGCGCTCGTTGGGCATAAGCATGGGGAGCCGGGAGCGTTCGGCCTCAAGAATGTCGAGCAGGCGGTTGTAGTAGCCCTGGGCGGCAAGGTAGTCGCCCCGCTGGTAGGTGACGTTCCCCAGAGCAAGGAGGATGCGCCGGTTCAGGGGCAATTCCGATGAGGCGGCGAAGAACCGTTCCAGGGCCTGCGGCCATTGCTCCTGACGGTAATAGGCGTTTCCCATCCGGTACTGGATTTCCGGGGGCGCCCAGCCGTTCTGCTCGGAACGCAGATAATATTGCAGGGCCATATCCATGTTCCCGGCCTTGGTAAAGTATTCGAGATCACCCAGGTCCGCATAGAGTTTGCCGTATTCCGGGGATGGATTAAGGAGCTGCCGACTAAGGCCGTCCTCGTAAAGGCCGATGCCTTTGACAAGTTGTTCTTCGGCGGCAAAGAATTCCCGCTGGTCCGTAAGGACGTTGGCGTAACGCTGCTGGGCTGCTATCCGGTAGGCCAGACGCTTGACCGATTCTTCCCGGGCCGCGTCAAAGGCGCGGATGGCGGTTTCCAGGGCGTCCTGTTCTGCCGGAAAATCGCTCAAGTTGCGGTAGTACCGGGACAGGTGATAATGGCCTTCGGGCAGGGCGGGAGCGGTCTTTACCGCCCGGAGCAGCACATCCCGGACCCCCTGAATCTGCTCAATATATTCATTGGGAACGCCCCTGGCCTTTTCAGTCCGTTTGTCCATCAGATATCCCCCCAGCTCCGCCAGGGAAGCGCCGGAAATTTTCCGCTTGGGGTAATCCATAAAATAGGATTGCAGGGGCAGTACTTCCTTGAGGTTGTCGGTACGGATAAAAAACTTCATCATCCGTTCCATCACGAGATCGATCTGAACGGGCTTTAACTTCTGGTCCAGGAGCCGGGCATAGGCGAACCGGGCGTCCTCATACCGGTCGTAGTCAATTTCACCCCAGGCAAGGGCGTTATCCCCCAAGGCCAGGAGGGCGTCATAATCATTTACTTCATAATCAAGGATATTCCGCCGCAGCAGGGAATCTGCCTTCTCGTAGTTTCTTAAATACCAGGTTTCCAGGGCGGCATAATCCAGCACCCCCTTTTTGTCCCGTGGATAGAAGTTCAAAAGTTCATCGTACTTTTCTTCCGCGTAGCGGTACTGCCGCTCATCCCGGAAGGCTTCGGCGTATTTGTAGAACCAGTTTTTTACCCGGTGTATGCCGAAGGCCTGGGTAAAACGCTCGTTTGCCCGTTCGTATTCACCCTGCCCGATCCGCTCATAGCCCATTTTATAAATTGATTCAGCCCGCTGGGGTATATAGATGAATTGATAAGCCAGGTAAAAAACAGAAGCCGCCAGTACGGCGATCATCATAAAGAGCCGGAAAATGGGCAAAAAGTTATGAACAAAGATGTAGACGAAACTTGACTGTTGCGCTTCCAGTTCCGCGCCGGTCTTTTTCTCAAAACCTTTGGGGATGACAATGGTCCGGCCAAGAATTTTTCCCGCCAGGGCGGCGGTTTCCCGTGCCGGGGCCCCCCGAACCAATAACTTGATCAGTTGGGACATTTGTTCCGGGGTAACTACCTCTTCAGCTATCAGTTCTTCGCAGGCTACCCGTAAATTAAGGGGATACCCGAAAAGGGTCTCCTGAAATTTTGCCAGATCCTTGTCACTGAGCCGGATTTCCTCAACATCGTCCGAGGGGGCAACATCGGGTGTACGCCCTGCCTTCCCCTTTACACCGGATTTGGCGGCGGGAAGATCCGCAAGAACCTCATCAAGCCCCGGAAGTGCAAATTCTTCCAGACCCTCACCGGAGGCCTTGGCAGAGTCGGCGCTATCGGCCGCAAAATCCTCAGGAAGCTTATCCCCTCCCTCAAGATTAAAGTCATCAAAGGAATCGGACGGCGCATCAGCCCCGTCAGTTTCCGGAAAATCTGCGCCTCCGCTGCCTGATGCAAATTCATCAGGAATTTCCACGGATACGGGGGGTTGTTCCGGGGGGAGTTCCGCCGACTGTTCCGGGGGAAGCTCTGTCGGCTGTTCCGGGGGAAGCTCTGTCGGCTGTTCCGGGGGAAGCTCTGCCGACTGGTCCGGGGCAGGGGCGGCATCATCAGCCAAATCCGGACCTTCAGCGATGTCGGCGTCAGCGGCGGATTCAGCCCCGGCGCTTGTATCGGCAACGGCATCGGCGAGGTTGTTCATGGGCGGCAAACCCGGTTCGGACAATTGACCGCCAAAATCCCGATCCTCACCAACATCGCCAAGGTCAAAATCTTCGGCGGAGGCCTCGCTACCGGTATTCTCCACGAGATCAGGAATATCCACTGATTCACCGGCAGGTTCCTCTACCGGGATGTCGGGCGTACCGGATTCCACATCATCGGCCAAGCCGTTTAGCAGATCATCGGGGATGGCAAAATCGTCGTTGTCTGTTTCAGGGGCGGATTCAGCCTCAGAGGCCGGTTCCCCGGCCCCTTCTGATATGTCGGGAAGATCGTCGGGAATGGTGTCGAGGAAGGCGCCGAAGTCTAAATCAGCATCGGCGTCTGAAAGAAGACCGGCGTCGGCCGAATCAGGGGCCGCTGTTCCGGCCGGGGACTCCGCAGGGGCAAGCTTGGGGGCCGGTTTGGCGGCTTCGTGGTCCGGAAGGGGAAAATCCTCAAGGGGTATATGTTGAGCCGCAAGGGCGGCAGGTTCGCCACCGATGTTACCGAATGAGTATTTAAATTCCTGAAGCGCTCGTAATGACGGCATATTAAGATAATTAAGTATCGGCCGATAATTGAAAAGAGCTTATGAAAACGATCACATTCAATGCTGCAATACTCCTTTTGGTAATTGCCGGTTCGATAGGAGCCGCAGATATTGAATCCTCTCAATTTATCGACCACATGAAGAGCCTGAGCGGCCCCGGCGCGCCTGAGCTCTACGAGGATTCGGTCATTTTCACTGCCCCATCCTCCAATCATCGGGTAGGGATCGCCTTTGCCCACGAGGGATTCGCCAAAGTCCACTGGCTGCGGCAGTTTCTTGTTGCCCAGGACCCCCTGGGCGCCCCCATTCCCAAGGGCAAAAAAGTTCCCGATCCTTACATGGATTCAGGACTTCGCTTTTTAGTATACCAGATCCCCAAAAACTTTTCAGAACTGGAATACCGCATGGTGATCGACGGCCTGTGGACCACGGACCCCGCAAACCCCGCCAGCCGCAAAGACAGCCGCTCCGGCCTGACCCTTTCCGTACTATCCCTCCCCGTAAAGCCCCCGGCCCCCAGCCCCTATAGCGGCCCCAGGGGATCCCTGAGTTTTTCCTTCAAGGGGCCCCCGGGCGAAACCGTTACCGTGGCAGGCAGCTTCAACAACTGGGACCCCTTTATGTACGAACTTATCGAAAACCCCGCCGGAACCTACTCCCTCACCATTCCCCTCCCGCCCGGCATCTACCAATACGTCTTCTTCCACCGGGGCGAGCGCTACCTTGATCCCTACAACTTCCGTCGTGCCTACGCCAAAGACGGTACAACCGCATCGGAAGCGGCGATAGAGTAATTTATATACCTGAAAGATTGCGACAGGCGTTGATAAGCGCAATATCCACCTGAACCGAGAAGATCGCAACTACACCCCTTCCTTCCCGCTGTCCTTCTTCCGTATCAAATTCCGCTGAATTTTCCCGCTGATCGTTTTTGGCAGCTCCGCGACAAACTCCACAATCCGGGGGTATTTGTAGGGGGCGGTGACCCGTTTGACGTGATTTTGCAGTTCCCTTTCAAGTTCCTTTGAGGGGCTGAAGCCGCGGGCAAGGACGATGGTGGCCTTGACCACCTGGCCCCGGACCGGGTCCGGCGCGGCGGTGACCGCGCACTCCAGCACCGAAGGATGCTCCATCAGGGCGCTTTCCACTTCAAAGGGGCCGATGCGGTAACCGGAGCATTTTATCACATCATCGTTGCGGCCGACGAACCAGTAGTAGCCGTCCGCGTCGTGCCAGGCCATGTCGCCGGTGTGGTAAACTCCGTCGTACCACGCAGCTTTGGTGATGTCATCGTCTTTCCAGTAACCGCGGAAGAGACCGGGCACGCCGGACTGGCCCTTCCCCAAAAAAGTTTCGCCGGGCTGGGGATATGCATCGGCCGCAGTAATACTGATATTGCCCACGATGCCGTCGTCGCAGGGCCTGCCGTCCTCGTCCAATAAATTGAGGCCGAAGAGGGGCGCGGGCTTACCCATGGAGCCGGGCTTGACCGGCAGCCATTTAAAGGCCGCAGCCATCACCGAGGTCTCCGACTGGCCAAAGCCTTCGCGAATTTCCAGGCCCGTCATTTCTTTTATCTGGTGAAACACCTCGGGACTTAAGGGTTCCCCGGCCACGCCAGTGTGCTCAATAAAACTGAAATCGTAGCCGGAAAGATCCTCTTTAATGAGGAAGCGGAAGATCGTGGCGGTGGCGCAGAAGGTGGCGGGCCGCAGCCGTTGGAGGGCGTCCAACATTCCGTGGGGGGTGAACTTTTCCGTGTCGTAAGCGCCCACCGCGGCCCCGCAGATCCACTGTCCGTAAATTTTGCCCCAGGCGAATTTGGCCCAGCCCGAATCGGTTTGGGTCATGTGGACTTTATTGTTCTGAACGCACTGCCAGTATTTTGCGGTGACGATGTGCCCCAGGGCGAGGCTGTGGTTGTGGAGCACCATCTTGGGCATCCCCGTAGTACCGGAGGAAAAGTAGATCAGCATGGGTTCGCTGGTGCGGGTGGCCGCGCTGCCCGTGGGCCGCGTAAAATCCCCGGCGGCCTTTTCAATTTCAGCGCGCATATCAAGGAAGCCCGCAGGAATAACGTTGCCCACCACCGCAACGGTCTTGACGCTTTCACATTCCGGCAGAGCGGCGCCGATATTGTTCAGCAATTCTTTATCATCAACGCTGATGAGGAGTTTAACCTCGGCGATGTTGCAGCGATAAATGATATCCTTTTGGGTAAGCTGAAAGGTGCCGGGGATACAGACCGCGCCGATCTTCATCAATGCGGTCATCAGGACCCAGACTTCGGGGCGCTGCTTTAAGATCAGCATTACTACATCGCCTTTTTTGATGCCTATTGAAAGAAGCGCCTGGGCAGCCTTGTCGCTTTGGCGTTTGATGTCGGTAAAGGTGAAGGAGCGCATGGCCCCTTCATCGTTGGTCCAGAGGAGGGCCAGCTTGTCCGGATCTATCCGGGCCCACTCGTCAACCACGTCAAAGGCGAAGTTGAAATTCTCCGGCACATTGCAGCGGTAGTTGGCGTAGAAATCATCGTAACTATCAAAATCAATCCGGGGGCAATAACGGGATAAGATCTCGCTGCCGTTTGTGTTTTCGCTCATGTCAATTATTCCTGTATGATGGTGATGAATTTTGCCGGCGCGCCCACTGCGGCCTGGCCGTGGGGGATACCTGCGTCAAAGTAGATGGTGTCCCCGGCGTTCAAATCGTATTCCCGCTTGCCAATGGTGACCTTTACCACACCTTCAACCACATAGTTGAATTCCTGGCCGGAATGTTTTACCAGCGGGGCGGGGGGCTTGCTCGGGTCCAGAAACACCAGCAGGGGTTCCATGGTCCGGTCCTTGAAGTTGTAGGCCAGGCTTGAAAATTCATAGCCGGGGTAACGCTCAACCTGGATGCCCTTCCCGGCGCGGCACACACTGGCGGTGTCCATCCGGGGGGCCTCCCCGGTGAGCAGCACCGTGGTATCCGTCCCCAGGCGGTTTGAAATTTTGTACAGGGCGCTGATGGGGATATCCGCTTCACCGGACTCGTACTGCGCGTAAGTCTCGTAGGGGATCCCGATATCCTTTGCCATATCCATGGCGCTGATCTCCAGTATTTCCCGCAGTTCCCTGATCCTGCCGGGGATCTGGGTGAGGTTATCATCTATCGATTTATTTGGCATGGGCGCTGTCTCCTGTTCATATATATAGTGTATAGCTAATTTTTTAGAAAGTCCCAGAGGTCCTGGGCGGCGCTCCGTTCCTCTGCGTCGAGGATGTCCACCGGCAGGACCGCTTTCTCATCCCCCCGTGAATCGCAGCGGCCATGGGGCATCTTGAGCCCCGCAATGGCGTTTCCCCTGATTGCAGCGGCATAATCCGCAATGGTTTCCATCTTTTTATTGAGGTAGACCCCGAAGACATCCCCCGCCGCAAGCTGTACCGTATCGTGGACATCGGAACCCGCCGTGACGGGGAGGCCCAACTTTTTGGCGTAGCGCAGGGCCAGGGCATCGTAGTACTGCTCGTGGTTTCCCGCGTTTGCCGCTTCCACCGCATCTACCAGAGCGGGGGCTAAGGTAATTGAACGAATGTAGTAGTGCTGCCGGAAAGGATGGGCATGAACCACGCAGCCCCCCGCTTCCCGCACCGCCAAAAACTGTTCCCGCCGGGACCAGCGGGCCGCCTCGGGGTGTTCCATGAGCCATTCCTTGCCAAGACCGTAGATCAGGTAGTCATCGCCGTCAAAGGTTTCTTCCCAGCCGAAGAACACATCCAGCCCCTGCCGCGCGCCCTCATTCCGGGCATCCTCGAAGCCCCGGCAGTATTGATTCACCCATTCCCGCCAGGGCAGGTTCCGGTTCACCGTGCAATTTCCCCGATAAAAATGATCGGTCACGATGATTCCGGTGTAACCCAGCTGTTTGTATCCCCGGATGTATTCCCGCCCCCGGCTCTCTCCGCAGGCGCTGATCTGACTGGTGTGTAAATGGGTTTCGTAGAGGTATGACATGACTTCACTATACCGGAAAGGGCATCATTAAGCCATATATCATTTTCCGCCCTTCCATATTTCAGTATCCTGGATTAAAATGAAAGTAATGGAGAACAGCATTGATACTGGCCATCGACATTGGAACATCAGCCTTTAAAGCTGCGCTCTTTACTGCGGATGGTATTTGTAAAAAATCCGCAGCGCTGCCATTGTCTATTGCCCTGAGTGACGGAGTGCGGCATGAAGCTGAACCGGCACAGTGGCTGCGGGCTTTTGAGGAAAGTCTTAAGCGCCTGGGGGATATCTCTGGGGTTGAAGCCTTGGCGATTAGCGGGAACGGGCCCAGCCTTGTACCGGTGATCGGGGAACCGGCGTTTGATGAACAGGGGCCCAGTGATCCCCGGCTTGCGCTGCCTGCTGCTGCTGCGCTGCTCTGGCTTGACCGGCGCGCACAGGCGGAATCTGTAAGGGTATCCGCAATTATGGGCGCACCGGTGGATCCCGGTTTTTTTTTGCCGAAAATTCTTTGGATAAAAAACAACGATGCTACACTTTATGAAAAGACAAAATATTTTCTTTCCTGCCCGGAGTATCTGGTATATGCATTGACCGGAGAAGCGCGGACAGTATTTCCTTCACAGGGTTTTGATCGCTGGTATTGGAACAACGCTGTACTGGACAAGGCGGGATTGGATCCCGCAAAGTTTCCGCCATTTATTTCACCCGGTGAAACTATCGGGAATTTACTTCCCGCAGTTGTGCGGCGTTTTGGTTTCTCCGGCGAAGTGCCGGTGATTGCCGGGGGGCCGGATTTCTTTGCGTCGATCCTGGGCGCAGGGGCGGTGCATCCCGGTGAAGCCTGCGACCGCTCGGGGACCAGCGAGGGGATCAATGTTTGTACCGCTGAACGGATCATGGATACACGGCTTATGTCTTACGGCCATCCGGTAAAGCCCTACTGGAATTTATCGGGGATCATTTCTACTACGGGGAAGGCAATAGTTTGGGCGCGGGAACTGTTGGCTATTAATGCAGAGCCCTTTGAAAATTTTTTTTGCCTTGCGGCAGCGGCGGATCGAGCCGGAGTGCCGGTGTTTCTTCCCTATCTTGCGGGGGAACGGGCCCCCATTTGGGATCCCCATGCACGGGGTGTTTTTTGGGGCCTAAGCCTTTCATCAGGGCGGGCAGAACTGGCCCGGTCTGTTGCCGAAGGGATCTGTTTTGCCATTCGGGACGTGATCACCGTAATGGAAGAATGCGGCGCAGAGGTACGGGAACTGCGGGTTTCGGGGCATCCCGGGGAAAGCGACTTCCTGAATCAGCTCAAGGCGGACATTACCGGCAGAGATGTGTTGGTCCCGGTTGTCGGGGATGCGGAACTGGTGGGACTTGCCGCGCTGGGAGCGGCGGCCCGGGGGCATTATGGATCCGCCGGGGAAGCCGCCGCCGCCATGGTGAAGATACGCCGGGTGTACCATGGGGATGAAAAAAAGGCCCGTCTCTACGAAGGGCTCTTTGCGGAATACCGGGGCCTGTACCGGGCGCTGAAACAGGGTTTCGCTTAAGCGGAGGATATGCGTATGGTCTATGATAGTGATATTCCCTGTCCCCAGCTTGATTTCGCGATAGGCGAACTTAACCGGGCCTTTGAAAAAACCACGAAAAAGGGGCATAAAATCCCTGAAAGGGTGGAGTTATATACAAAAAGCAACCCCAGGTGGACAACCAATGCCAAGGAACAGGGCTATACCCTGTATATTGACGGCGATTCCATCATTGTTGCGGGGGCAGATGCACCGGGCGCCATGTATGGCGCTCTTGATATAGCCCAGCATTTTGAGGGCGGAGGCTTAATTGATACCCTGAAGACCGGTGTAGTTAATCCATACATGGAAAAACGGGGGATTAAATTTAATATACCCCTGGATGCCCGTACCCCCAGTTATACCGACGGCGGTGACAGTGCACAGGAAAACATTGCCGATATGTGGGATATGGATTTTTGGAAAGGTTTTTTGGATCGCCTTGCCCGCAATAAATTCAATGTCCTTTCCCTGTGGAGTCTTTCTCCCTTTCCGTCCCTGGTGAAAATTCCCAAATACCCTGAAGTTGCCCTTGATGATGTAAAACGCGCTGCTTATATACCAAATGCGACGACCAGGGGTATGAATTATTTTACGGATATGCAGGAAAAAAGCCTGGTTACCATTAAAAAAATAACCATTGCGGAGAAAATCAGGTTCTGGCAGGAAGTCATGCAGTACGCAGCGGATCGTTTTATCTCTGTGTATCTGTTCACCTGGAATGTGTTTGTATATGGAACCCAGTATGCCGGTTACGGGATAACCGACAGTGCCGATAACCCGGTTACCAGGGATTATTTACGCTGCGCAGTGGAAGAATTGGTGCGTACCTATCCCCTTCTTCGCGGCATTGGGGTTACGGCGGGTGAAAATATGCGGATGGAGTGGCGGGTAGATGTCCGGGAGGATGTGGAATATATGCGCGCCACCTACGGTCAGGGAATAATCGATGCCTTAAAGGATCAGCCGGATCGTAAATTTGCCCTTATTCATCGATCTCACATGACAACGGTGGAACAGATGGAAGATGTGTTTTCCGATTTTCCCCATGAATTTGAACTCAGCCATAAATATTCCATGGCCCATATGTATTCAGCGGTTAAACCCCATTTTGGCGATAAATTTTTTGCCCAGATCAAAAACGGGCGCAAAGCCTGGCTTACCGTACGGGATGATGATTTTTATCTGCTCCGATGGGGGGACGTAGATTATGCCCGGGATTACCTGCGTAATATGCCAATTGATGTGCTCAAGGGCTTTTATATGGGGCCTGATGGTATCATTTGGGGGCGGGATTATGCCCCGCGGGACGCTGAACAGCGGGGCGGATACTTTCTGGACAGGCATTGGTTCAGCTTTGCCCTCTGGGGCCGGCTTTCCTATAACATAGATCAGCCGGATGCCCATTTCCGCGCCCTTTGGTCCGATAGTTTTGGTGATGAAGGCGGAACGGTATACGAAGCCTTAAAACACGCTTCTCTGGCTATACCCCTGCAGCAGCGAGTGTTCTGGCGGGATTATGATATGCAGTGGTATCCGGAATCCTCCATAAGTTACTTTGAAGAAGAGGACCTGCTTGTTTTCCGCAGCTTAAATGATTTTATTGAAGGAGCGGCCTGTCCCGGTACGGGGTATCTCTCCGTCAAGGAGTATTGCGAAGGGGTAATTCGCGGCGAAAAGCCGCAGGGGATTACCCCCCTGGATGTAAGCGGCGATATGGAGAAGAATTGTCTGCGTGCGCTGGAACTTTTGGAAACATTGCAGGGGGGGTATCCTGCCGAAGAAACTTCGCTTATCGCGGACATAGGGGCCATGAGCCGATTGGGGCTTTATTATGCCTATAAATTCAGGGCAGCCGTTAATTTGCAGCTTTGGCGTAAAACCGGGGATGCAAATTTTCAGTCCCAGGCATCTCTAAACGCCGGGAAAGCAGCGGAGAACTGGGTGGCATATTCCGGTTCAATCGCAAAGTTTTACCGCCCCCAGCGGCTCAGCAGGTTCCGCAATGCGGTCAGCCCGGATATGTTTGACGACTGCGCCCGTTTTGATGTGACAATCGCCAATGATCCCGATTGAAGGGGAAACTTATAGAAATTAAAAAAGAAGAAATTTAACCACTTTTCCACCCAAAGAGTGGAAAAGTCGACCACACTGACTTTTGCTTTGAAATCTTATTCTTTGTCCGTGAGTGTCTGTGAGGTCTGTGGTTTCTCTTCTTCGTTGAAAAAGGTGATACCAGAGCCGGAACAGAGCCGTTCCGGCTTTTTTCTGCGGGATGCGCAAATGGTGACCGGCGCCAATTTTTTATGGGAAGTAAGGGGAATTACCGAAGGCGCTATTGTATTACAAATCGGAAGGCTCAAGTCCGGTATGCTTTGCAATACGCGCAAGCATTTTAGGCCCTATTTCATCGCCGTCATGGAAAGCAAAAACATAATCCGTCCAGCCGGCGCGTTCCAGTGTCTTATGTGAACTTACCTGCCGTTTAACAGACCAGCCGATACGTTGCAGTGCCGCTAAAACGCGGGATGCTTTAGTTGACGGCCACTGGCTCATAGGCGGAGAAAGCTACATGGTCAATGTGTGGCAGGGAATAATCCGATTCGATACGATCCGCCAGCACACGAAAGGCAAGGGCTTTGGCTTTTTCACCTGCCTGGATTCTGGTAACGCCATACGCCATTACACCGGGCAGTTCAGGGATTTCCGCAATCCAGCGTCCATCATCTTCCTGTTCAAATTCAATCATAAAGTCCATTTTTTTCACTATAACCCCATATCCCCGGCCAGTCAAGGGTCCGGAATTGAGGTAAAGAAAGGTGATACCAGAGCCGGAACGGGAACATACCCGTTCCGGCTTTTTTCTGCGTGTGGACACTTGTATCACTTGTAAAGGTATGCAAAAATAGACTAGGAGAATTTAAACATGGCACAACTTAAAAAATATGCCCCCAACAGGGAATTAGGCACGGCTCTTGTTGTTGCGCTTATCGCGGCTCTTGCGGCGGCGCCCCTCTTTGCAGGCGGGAGGAAGGATGCGGGAAATCAACAGAGCGGGAATCAGCAGAAAAATTTTTCTGTTCTGGTATATATCACCGGAATGGTGGCGGGGAGTCCTACCTATGAACTGCTTGCCGCCGGAGCGGAGAGTTTTGCCGTTTCCCACAGTAATGTTACGGTGAAGGTGTATGAAGCGGGATTTAATCAGGCCGAATGGGAAGAGCAGCTTACCTCCCTGGTTGCAAGCGGGGATTTCGATCTGGTGCTTGGGTCCAATCCGTCACTGCCGGAGATCTGTGTAAATGTGGGGAAAAAATTCCCCAATCAGAAATTCATCATCACCGATGCGGAATATCCGGGGAATCCCCAAATCAGCACATACCTTTACAATCAGTACGAGCAGTCCTTTTACCTGGGCTACCTTGCGGGGCTTGTAACCACCAGCAAGATGGAACACGCCAATAGTGTGAAAAAGATCGGTTTTATTGCCGCACAGGAATATCCACTGCTCAGTAAACATATCGTTCCCGGTTTTCTCGACGGAGCCCGCAGGGTTGATCCGGAAATCACCATTGACTTTAGGGTGATTGGTAACTGGTTTGACGCGAATAAAGCTGCGGACCTTGCGGCCAGCATGATCAGCGCCGGTGTTGATGTGTTTGCATCAATTGCCGGAGGGGCCGCCCAGGGAATGATCCGCACCGCCGGTGAGCAGGGAGCTTATGTGGTGTTTCACAACACCAACGAGTATAAGCTTGCCCCCGGTGTCATCGTGGGATGCGGCCTTATGGAACAGAAAAAACTTACCGAAGAAATTCTCGCCGATGTGCTCGCAGGAAAAATTCAATACGGCACTTCCCGTACCATTGGTTTGAAAGATGGCTACCTCGATTTCATCGCCAATGATCCCGGTTACTCAGGCGTCCTTCCCCAGGCTATTCAGGATAGATTCAACGCATTTATGAATGACATGCGCGCGGGCCGGGTTTCCTATACGGTTCCGGCCCTTTGACAGAATCATCGGCGCTTGCCGGGAACGAATGCCCGGTCGAATTGCGGGGCATCACCAAAATCTACCCCGGCAATCCCCGCAGGGTGAATGACCGGGTAGACTTGAGTCTGCACAAAGGAGAGATCCTCTGTCTTGCGGGGGAAAACGGGGCGGGCAAAACCACCCTGATGAAAATTCTCTATGGCGTCGAAGTTCCTACGGAGGGTGAAATTCTTGTCAGGGGAAAGCCGGTAAAAATCGCCTCCCCCATGACGGCGAATCGCCTGGGGATCGGCATGGTCTTTCAGCACTTCATGCTGTTCCCGGAGCTTACGGTGGCCCAAAATGTGGTCATGGGTCTTGAGCCGGTAAAGTTTGGAATCTTCTACGACAAGGCCAAAGCGGAAGCCGCGGTAAACGCCATAATCGAAGCCCATCATTTTTCTATAGAGGCGGATAAACCGGTACACGATCTTACCCTGGGGCAGATGCAGCAGGTGGAGATCCTCAAGCTGCTCTACCGCAATGTGGAGATCATCATCCTTGATGAACCCACAGCGGTCCTCATCGAACAGGAAATAGTTTCACTTTTTAAGACCCTTAAAGCCCTTGTCCTTGCGGGAAAATCAATTATCCTTATTACCCACAAGCTGCGCGAGATAAAACAAATCTCTGACCGCGTGGCGGTGATGCGGCGGGGTGAATTGGTTGATATCAGGAATACCAATGAGATTGATGAGTATGATATATCCCGGATGATGATCGGATCGGACTTTACAGAAACTTTCAGGCAAAAAAAAGAAAAGGCTGAAGGGGCGCTGGGGGTATTGACGGCGAAACCGGTGCTGACTTTTGATCATGTAACGGTAAAACGCCGGGGCCAGAAACGGCTGCTTTTAGACAATATTTCGTTTGCCGTGAAGGCCGGTGAGATCCTTGGTTTTGCAGGGGTCGGAGGAAACGGACTTGGGGTGCTGGAAGCGGTGCTTGGGGGCTTTCTCCCGGTCACTTCGGGGAAGATATACCATCGGGAAAAGGATATCTCCCGTTTTGATGCCTCCGCTCTCCGCCGCGAAGGGCTCGCCTATGTTCCTGCCGACCGGCTTCGGGTGGGCAGCGCCCCCAATGCTACGGTAAACGAAAACATCATCCTGAACCGGAGGCATGAATTTTCTCCCGGGGGCTTTTTAAATTTCAAGGCCGTCCGTAGTTTTTCTGCGGATCTTATCCGCCGTTTTGATATTGCCGGTGAAGGAGACCAGAGCACAGTAACACTGTCGGGGGGCAATATTCAAAAGATGATCCTGGCCCGTGAAATTGATCAGTTCCGGGACTATATTGTTTTTTCCGAGCCTGCCTGGGGGCTGGACATTGCCGCAAGCGCCTATGTGTATGGCGAGATCGAAAAGTTCCGTGACCGGGGCGCGGCGGTGATCCTTATCTCCACAAACCTGGACGAGATCCTTTCCCTTGCTGACAGGATCATCATTTTCTACCGTGGGACCATCGCGGCTGAATTGAATAACAGTGATTCTATTCCCAACATAAAAGAAGAAATCGGTGTCTTTATGATGGGCCTTAAAAAACCCGCCGGAGTTACAAAGTGAAGGGTGAAAGAAACCGGCTCGGAGGATGGCGGAATGAACGGCCTTCGGCGGAGCTTGGAGGACCGGCAGTTCCCGCCGGAACAGGCCGGGCCGGGAGCTGGCAGGCGGAAGCTTTTCAGTCCGGGCTTATGGCCTCCGGAGGCATGATTCTGATCCTCGCCATTTCACTCCTTTTGATGGTCCTGCTGGCCCTGCTGTTGAGTAAAACCCCTGCCAGAACTCTGTACTATTTTTTTCTCGGCCCCCTGCAGAATCGCTACTATTTCGGCAATATGCTGAACAGCGCCATTCCGTTGATCCTTGGGGGGCTTGGGGTGAGTATCGCCATGAAGTCCAATAACTTTAACCTTGGCGGAGAAGGGCAAATTTATTCCGGGGCCTTTGTCACCACCATTGCGGCGCTGGCTTTGGCGCACCTGGGATTCGCCGGGGCGCTGCTCGCACTTATAGCGGGGACTATTTTTTCCGGCCTTGTGGCGGGGTTTTCAGGATTCTGCAAGGCGAAGTGGAACACCAGCGAACTTATCACCAGCTTCCTTGTTTCCAATGCACTGGTACTGGTGGTCAATTACTTTGTTACCGGCCCCTTCCTTGACGGGGCAACTAATCTGCAATCCACCGAAAAAATACCGGAAATTTTTCGTTTACCCCAGATACTGCATCCGTCAAATTTGAGCGCCGCCCTTTTTATTGCCGTTGCCGCAGTACTGCTGGTGCACATTTTTCTTTCCCGGACCGGAATTGGCTACGAAATTCGCATCACCGGGGGCAACGAACTTTTTGCCCGTTACGGCGGGATCAATACAAAGAAGATCACGGTGTTGGCAATGTTCCTGAGCGGCGCATTCTACGGAATGGCCGGAGGGCTTGCGGTTTACGGAACCTACTACAGCACGGTAAAGGAATTTTCTTCAGGCATGGGGTGGAACGGTTTGGCGGTTGCCCTTATCGCCCGGTTCAGTCCCGTTGCGGTAATACCCGCCGCGATCTTTTTTGCCTGGATAGGTTCCGGGGCGCGGATCGCCATGCAAAATTCGGACGTTACCTTTGAGATCGCTTCCATTGTGCAGGGCGCTGTTTTCTTTCTGGTGACCAGTCAGGTGCTGCGTAATGTTTTTAAAAAACGGAGTGCATTATGATTTTGCACAGTGCGGTGAATATCATGACACCATTACTGTTCGCCGCCATGGGCGGACTCTTTACGGAACTTTCGGGGATGCTCAATATTGCCCTGGAAGGGCTGCTTTTAATCGGGGCCTTTGCGGCAATAGTGGTTGCCCATTTTACCGGAAGCCTTGCCGCCGGCGTGGCGGCGGCGATTCTGTGCTCCATGCTTCTCTCCTGTATCCTGGCGCTGGTTACATTAAAGCTGCGGTCAAATGTATTTATCGCAGGGCTTGCGGTAAATCTTTTGGCTGCGGGAATCACCGTGGTACTGTCTTTTCACTTATTCGGAACACGGGGTGTAGTAATACTGAACGATGTACCCCGATTGACATTGATCAACATCCCGGCGATTGCGGGCATTCCGGTAATTGGGGATATTTTCTCGGGCCACACTGTTTATGTTTACGCGGCATGGGGCTTGCTGATCCTTGCCTGGGTGATCCTTTACATGACTCCCTTCGGCTTTCGTCTCCGTTCCTGCGACGGCCATTCGGAAGCCCTTATCTCTTTGGGCTTAAGGCCCGACACCTACCGGTTTATCGCGTTTCTGATTTCGGGGCTCTGCTGCGGCATCGGCGGCTCCTTCCTCACCCTGAACCTTGGGGCCTTTGTGCCAAATATTTCCGCAGGCAAGGGCTGGATAGCATTGGTGGTAATATTCCTGGGGAACCGAAAGCCCGGAGGGCTCCTTGCCGCCGCATTGATCTTTGGCCTTGCGGAAGCCTTTTCAAATTACGCTCAGGGGATATTCAACGTTCCTGCGGATTTTATCCTCGCCATCCCCAATGTGTTTACTTTACTGGTGATGATCGGCGTGTCGGTGTATTCGCGGAGGAAGGCCTCTTAAAGAGACGTGTCCGCATCATCTTCTGCGGGCTTTTCGCTTAAACACACCAATGCTTTTTCCAGCCGGTGCTCGCGAATTTCAAGGATCTTTATTTTGAGTCCGTGCCCTTCAATCTCTGCGGTTTGTCCGTCCGCAGGTATCTGGCCCAGAAGGCTGAACACAAAACCGGCAAAGGTATCGTATTGATCCACCGGCAGGGTGAGCCCCGTTTCCTGCGCCACCTTGTCCAGAGAAACCGCGCCGTTCATTTGCCACTCACCGCTTCCGGTGCTTTCGATCAATGGCTTATCCGGGGGGGCGGTGTTATCATCTTCAAGATCCCCAACCAGTTCTTCCAGCAGATCGTTCATGGTAACAATGCCGTTCATGCTGCCGTATTCATCCAAAACCACCGCGAAGTGGTTGCGGTTTTTTTTCATGTTCCTGAAAAGCACATCCGCCTTTAGGGTGATGGGAATAAACTGAGCGGGCCGCACCGCACGGGCCAGCACTGTTTTACGATCCCGGGATTGAAGCCTGAAGTAGCTGTCCGATCTGAGCACCCCGGCGATATCATCGGGATTTTTATTGCACACCGGATAAAAACTGTGGCGGTTTTCGACGATCGTTTTTTCCCACTCAGCATCGCTGTCATCAAGGTTGAGCAGGGTCACATAACGGCGGTGTGTCATTATTTCGCCGGCATTGCGGTCATCAAATTCAAACACATTGTGGATGATTTCTTTCTCGCTTGGGTTGATGGTCCCCCTTGCGCTGCCCATATCTATCATCATGCGGATTTCTTCTTCGGTAATTTCCGTGTCCTCTGTATTGGGATCGATCCGCAGAATCATTAAGATACTGTTAGTTGATTTGGTCAGGAGCCACACTACCGGCGCAAAAACTTTGGAAATAAAAACGATTAGGGCCGACATTGCAAAGGCAAGGGAGTCCGCCTTTTTCATGGCGATCCGTTTGGGGACCAGTTCTCCAAGTACCAACGTGAAGAATGAGAGGATGATGGTGATGATCACTACGGATAGTACGCTGATAGTGGCGGCGGGGATTTTTACTCCCGTTGAGATGAGATGGCGGGTGAGCTTTTCTGCAAAGTTATCCGCCGCAAAGGCGCTGCCCAAAAAGCCCGCTAATGTGATCCCCACCTGTATGGTGGCCAAAAATTTTGCCGGCTGTTTGGTAAGGGCTAAAAGCCGCTTTGCCTTTTTATTTCCCGCTGCGGCGAGTTTTTCAAGTTTGTTGTCATTTATTGACAGAAGCGCAATTTCGGCGCAGGCAAAAACCGCGTTCACCATGATCAGTATGAACTGTAAAAGTAACTGCCATAAAAGGGGGTCTCCGTTCATCATCGATCTTCCCGGCCTATGTCTTTCCGATAAGCCATACCTTCAAAACTGATAAATTTTATGGCCTCATAAGCCCTGGTCCAGGCCTCGTCCGCATTACTGCCCCAGGCGGAAACCGCAAGCACCCGGCCGCCGGAAGTGCGGAGCTCCGAACCGGATGTGCCACCCGTTTCCCGTTGTGCCCCGGCGATAAAAAGCTGTGTTCCTGTTTTTGTAAATTCTTTTTCGTTGATAGTAATACTGTCATCCTTTCGATAGCTGCCTGGATAGCCTTCCGCAACTGCCACCGGCGCACAGACCGCGCCATTTTTCCATTTGAGGGGAAATACATTAAGGCTGCCGTCCAGAATAGAAAAACAGAGTTCTGAAAAATCAGAATCCAGCAATGGAAGCACCGCCTGTGTTTCGGGGTCCCCAAGACGTACATTGTATTCCAGCAGGGAACAGCGATTCTGATGCACCATGAGGCCAAAAAAAATGAAACCCCGGTAATCCATGTTTTCCGCCTCTATTCCACGCAAAGTGGGTTCCAGAATTGATTTGATAAAATCCTGTTGAGCCTCCGGTGTGAAATCCGGCACCGGCGCGATGGCCCCCATACCCCCGGTATTCGGTCCCTTACCCCCTTCAAAACGGCGCTTGTGATCCCGTGCGGAAACAAAGGGCCTGATGCTTCCCTTTTTGCCGGGGCTGACACTCACCGCCGCCAGGACTGAAACTTCCTTTCCCACAAGAAAATCTTCCAGCACTACCGCTGTACCGGCGTCCCCCAGGGACTTATCTTTCATGAAGGAGGAGAGGGCTGTTTCCGCTTCATCAAAATTTTCTGCGATCACCACGCCCTTGCCCGCCGCAAGACCGTCGGCCTTAATCACCAGCGGCGCAGCGCCGTTGTCAAAATGTTTTTTCGCATAAGCCAATGCCGCGGCAGAATCACTAAAGTCCCGACTTTCCGCAGCACGGACGCCGTATTTTTTCATAAAGGCCTTTGAGTAAACCTTGCTCGCCTCAAGCCGGGCTGCCCTTTGATCGGGGCCGATAATTGCGAGCCCCGCCGCCCGGAACCGGTCAACGATCCCCGCCGCCAATGGGTCTTCGGGACCGACAATGGTAAGATCGATTTTCTCCCGCCGGATAAACTGTATTAAGGCATTCTGCCCTTCTTCAGATGCAGGGCTTTTATCGAGGGGAACATTTTCACATTTCTTTTCTGCCGCGGTTCCCCCGTTCCCCGGAGCGGCATAGATTTTTTCAACCTTCTCCAATTGAGAAAGCTTCCACGCGATGGCGTGTTCCCGCCCCCCTGAACCAATGACTAAAATTTTCATCAAAAATATCCTTGCTAAAAAAGTAATAGGATCAGATAATGTCTGTTATATACTTTTTTTCGATTTATATATAGGGCGTTTCAAAGGGGGTACTTATGAAGGCAAGGCTGACCATTCATCGGGAATTCGCGGTTGGTACGGTGGATAAACGGGTTTACGGTTCTTTTATTGAACATTTGGGCCGGGCGGTTTATACGGGGATCTATGAACCGGGACACCCACAAGCGGATAAAAATGGTTTCCGCAGGGATGTTATTGATCTGATTCGGGAACTGGGGGTTTCCGTAGTCCGGTACCCCGGCGGGAATTTTGTGTCCGGCTATAATTGGGAGGATGGCGTAGGCCCCATCGAACAAAGACCGGTGAGGCAGGAGCTTGCCTGGATGACCCTGGAGTCGAATCAATTTGGAACCAATGAATTTGCCGCCTGGGCGGAACGGGCCGGCACGGAGCCGATGATGGCGGTTAACCTGGGGACCAGGGGGCCTGAGGCTGCGCGGAATCTGGTGGAGTACTGCAACTTTCCCGGAGGCACCGGTTGGAGCGATTTGCGGCGGAGCCACGGATACGAAAAACCCCACGGCATAAAACTCTGGTGCCTGGGGAATGAAATGGACGGCCCATGGCAGATCGGTCATCGTACCGCCGATGAGTATGGCCGGGTTGCGGCGGAGACAGCCAAGGTAATGAAGTGGGCCGATCCTTCCATAGAGCTTGTTGCCTGCGGTAGCTCCAACGCCCGGATGCCCACCTTTGGGGATTGGGAAGCGATGGTCCTGAATCACACCTATGAACAGGTGGATTATCTATCCCTCCATATTTATTTTGACAATACCAGTAATGATACTCCCAATTTTCTTGCCAAAAATTTGGAGATGGATACCTTCATTAAAACCGTTGGCGGAATCTGCGATTATATCAAGGCGAAAAAGCGGAGTAAAAAGAATATCTATCTTTCCTTTGATGAATGGAACGTATGGTTTCACAGCAAGGAAACGGATCAGCGTATTGAAAAGTGGACAACAGCGCCGCCAATACTTGAGGACATCTATACCATGGAAGATGCCCTGGTGGTGGGCTGTATGCTTATCACCCTGCTTAAAAATGCGGACCGGGTTAAGATAGCCTGCCTTGCCCAGCTGGTGAATGTGATCGCCCCCATTATGACCGAGCCGAGCGGAGCAGCCTGGCGGCAAACTATTTTCTATCCCTTTATGCACGCTTCGAAATACGGCAGGGGAACTGTTTTGCAGGGAGCGGTAAACTGCGAATTATACGATGCTGCGGAGTTTGAGGCTGTGCCCTACCTTGAATCAACCGCTGTTTATAACGAAGAAGAGAAAACCATGACGATTTTTGCGGTCAACCGGAACCTGCACGAATCTCTTAATCTGGAAGCGAAATTCAGCGGCTTTGAAGATTTAAAGCTTATTGAATACCTTACCATGAGCCACCCGGATCTTAAGGCGGTTAATTCCGCCCGCGGAGAAACGGTAAGACCGGGGCCGGGACCCGGTGGCCGCATTGAGGGGAAGTCCGGTCATACGCGCCTGGAGCTTACCCTGCCCGCAGCCTCATGGAACGTAATACGCTTGGGGAGGTGACAGTATTACTGTTAATGTTTGAAGTGACGGGTTCCGGTAAAGACCATGGCGATGCCGTACTTGTCACAGGCCTCTATCGAAAGTTTGTCATTCAGCGATCCGCCGGGCTGGACGATTGCCCTGATCCCCGCCGCCGCCGCCGCTTCAACCACATCGGCAAAGGGAAAGAATGCGTCTGACGCAAGTACCCGTGGCGGCCTGCCGGCGGCGAATTTGCCGCCGGCCGCCGCTTTTTTGCTCCGTTCAAGGGACTGCTCGGTGGGCCAGATGCGGTTCACCTGCCCCCCGCCGATCCCGGTTGCAGCTTCATCCTTTACAATGAGGATGGCGTTTGATTTAACAAAAGTTACCGCCCGCATACCAAAGATCATATCATTGATATCACCCGCTTCAGGCTGCGCTTTAGTGACCACTTCCCATTTCTCAAAAAGTTTCCGGTCACCCTGCTGAACCAAAAGGCCGCCGTCAACGGCGATGTACTCGTGGACTTCACGGGGGGCTTTTTTAGCCTTCATAATTCTGAGGTTCTTTTTCTTTTTGAGGATCTCAAGCGCATCATCGTCAAAATCCGGGGCGATAACGATTTCCAGGAACAGTTCACCCAACTGCTTCGCTGTTGCCGCATCCATGGTCACATTGGACGCCACGATGCCGCCGAATATCGAAACCGGATCGCAGGCAAAGGTTTTTTCGTAAGCCTCAAGAAGGGTGTTCCCCAGGGCGATGCCGCAGGGGGTATTGTGCTTAACCGCCACACAGCAGATCTGTTTTTTCCCCGCAGTATTACTAATCCCCAATGCCTTGATGTCATCTTCCCCGATAGGAGCGGCGCAGGCAGATTCCAGGCCGAAGGCGCAGGCCGCCTTCCATGCCAGATCCATGTCGCGGATATTATTGTACCCCAGCTCTTTTCCGTGGAGCTGTTCCATATTTCCCAGCGCTCCCGGCTTATCGGTATTCACATAAAGCGCCGCAGACTGATGTCCGTTCTCACCGTAACGCAGACTCTGGGCCTTTTTCAGCGAAAGGGGCCAGTATTCGGGGTATTCTTCATCAAGCAAATAACGGGCAATGGCAGCATCATAGGCGGAGGTAAGATCGAAGACCTTACCGGCGAGCCGTTTTTTAAATTCCACAGCAATACTGTTGGCCTTAAGTCCGGCGATGGTTTCAGCATAATCCGCGGGATCGGTGAGGACAATCACGTCACGGTAATTCTTCGCGGCGGATCGGAGCATGGTGGGGCCCCCGATGTCGATGAACTCTACAGTCTCCTCAAGGGAAAGCCCCGCCCGGACTTTTTCAAAAAAAGGATAGAGGTTGACGCACACTAAATCTATCGTAGAAAGATTTAGTTTTTTCAAGGTCTCCATGTGGGACGGTACATCCCGCCGCGCCAGGAGCCCCGCATGTACCGCAGGATGCAGGGTTTTGACCCGGCCGTCAAGACATTCGGGGAAGCCGGTGACTTCAGTTACATCGGTGACAGGAATACTGTTTGTTTGTAAATGTTTTGAAGTTCCCCCGGTGGAAAGAATTTCCCAGCCCGCACCCGAAAGAAAGGATGCCAGTTCCGGAATGCCGTCCTTGTTAAATACACTGATAAGCGCCCGCTTTTTCATTTTCCCCCCTTGTTAATATTGTTATCATCATGATCGCCGCATCAACAATGGCGATGTGTTCTTCCTTGTGTATCCGTTCCGCCAATGTATCCGGCGTGTCGGCGGCCAATACCGGAACTTTCCGCTGGACCAGGATGGGCCCCGTATCGGTTCCCGCGTCCACGATGTGCACCGTGCAGCCCGATTCTTTTTCACCCGCCCCCAGCACCGCCTTGTGAACCCGTTCGCCGTACATCCCCTGTCCGCCGAATTTGGGCAGCAGACTGGGGTGAACATTTATCATCCTCCCCGCATAGGCTTCGATAAGTTCTCCGGTGAGGATCGAAAGGAACCCCGCATAAATGATAAGGCCGATATCCCGCTCCCGGCAAATCTGCAGAATATGATCCGATAGTTCCCGCCGCCGTTCAATTTTTGGCAGCGCCTTGTCGGGAACTTCGGCAATGACGGGAATCCCCGCAAGCTTCGCCCGTTCCAGTGCGTACACACCGGCATGGTCAGAAAAGACCGCAGCGATTTTACCGGGACCAAAACGGCCGGATTTTTCCGCATCGATCAGGGCCTGTAAATTGGTACCGCCGCCTGAGACCAGGACGAGGATGTTCACAGGAATACTATTCAAAGCGCAATCCTGCATGATCGCCCTTCGCCGTATCCACCCGACCGATCTCCCAGGCAGGAAAACCCTTGCTATCCAGGTATTCGATGGCCCTACGAACATCGGCGCTTTTCAGGGCCAGCACAAAGCCGATACCCATGTTGTAGGTATTGAACATCAATTTTTTGATCGCCGCAGTATTACTGTTGCCTGTGCTCACTCCCGCCGCAATCCGTTCGAAAATCGGCGGGATGGTCCAGCTTCCCTCTTTTATAACTGCGTCAAAAGCAGCAGCGCCGGGTACAGGTTGTGCAAACATTCTTGGAATATTTTCGTAGAAGCCCCCGCCGGTGATGTGGGCCATGCCCCGGATTTCAACCTCTTCGAGCAATCCAAGGACAGGTTTGACATAAAGCCGGGTCGGTTCCAGCAGAGCCATGCCGATGGGCATGCCGCCAAAATCTTCATCAAGGTTGGGGATCGCCTTGCGGATTAAACTGAAGCCGTTGGAGTGGGGGCCCGAGGAAGCGATGCCCACCAAGACATCGCCCTTTTCAATTTTTTTTCCTTCGATGATTTTTTTGCGGTCAACGATGCCCACGGAAAAACCGGCGATGTCGTATTTGCCTTCGTCGTAGAAGCCGGGCATTTCTGCGGTCTCCCCGCCGAGGAGGACGCTCCCGGTTTCCCGGCAGCCCACGGACACGCCCTTAACCAACTCCGCCGCCACATCGGCGTCGAGTTTTCCGCAGGCAAGATAGTCAAGAAAGAAGAGGGGTTTTGCGCCGTGGCAGAGGATGTCGTTGACGCACATGGCCACACAGTCGATTCCCACGGTGTCGTATTTTTTTAACCGGAAGGCAATGTCCAGCTTGGTCCCCACACCATCGGTGCCGGAAACCAGAACCGGCTCTTCCATTCCCGCGCCGGCGCTGACAAAGTCCTTGAGGGAAAGCATCCCCGCAAAACTGCCGATGCCGTTGAGCACCGCCTTATTTGAAGTTGCCGCCGCAAGTTCCCGATATTGAGCCACAGCCCGGTAGCCTTCTTCAATATCAACGCCCGCCTGTTTATAATCCATTTGCATCCCCGGTTAACCATACCACGAAAGGGGCCGGTATGGATATATTGGGGGGTTACTTATTCCTGGCCATCCACGACTTTGAGTCCCACGTGGTGAGTCAGGGCGAATCGCTCAATAAACTGGCACATTGACAGGATGCCGTTTTCGCTTCTGACCTTTTCACCCAGAGCGGCGGCATTTTTCTTGTATACGGGGTTGTTCACCAGATCCAAAACCTTTTTTTCCAGAGCCTTTTTGCCTATCCCAATTTTAATGCTCCGGGGACCGCAGCCCAGATCCCTTACCCGGGAACCCCAGTAAAACTGATCGATGAGCAGGGGGACCACCATCTGGGGCCTCCCTGAACGGGCGACGCTGTGGGTTGTCCCGCTTCCGCCGTGGTGGATAATTGCGTCACATTCGCCCAAAATCAGATAATGGGGAATGGCGCTATCCAGGAGGAACAGATTGCCCTGGTTGTGCAGATGGGTGCCCACCTTCCACCAGCCGCAGCCCACCACCAATTTATAGTTTTGCTCGCAGCAAATTTCAAAGAGCCGTTCACAAAAGGCGTCCCGGTCGGCGTCATTGCAGCTTCCCAGGGTAAAAAATACCGTGGGCCGGGAATCCTTTTTGACAAACTCCATAAAATTTTTGTAGGCGATTTCGTTGTAGGAGAAAATATCGTTAAAGCAGTAACCCCCGATGCTCCAGGAGTATTTCCAGTCCGGATCCCCTTCCCCCAGATATTGGCTGTACATCATGTGATTATGGGCATTCGCAGGGGCATATTCCCCCTGATCCTTTATGGGCTCCATATTCAGCCTGACCCGGTTTTTATTCAGTACCTTTTTGACCATCATGTTAAGGCCCGCATTCAGGAGCTTCCACTGGAGCCCTACGAACCTTCGGGAGGGGTTGATAAAGGGAAAAACCGCCGGGGGTATGCGTTTACCCGGCAGCAGCGGCGCATAACAGGTCCTGATATGGGGCTTTCCACAGTATTCTGTTATATGGGGGGCGGCAAATTCGGTATTACTGCATATCAGGAGATCATGATCTTCCAGCAGGGGGATGATCTCGTCAAACTGACTGTCAACCACCCGTGCGGTCCAGGCCAAGAGGGCCTTGGTGTCGGGCTTTCCCTCCACCATACCGGCAATATCGTCAAAGGACTGGAGAAAATAATTTATCCCGGCGGCCTTTGCGTGTTCTTCAAACATGCGGGGAACACTGAGGGTGATTTCGTGCCCCCGCTTCATCAATTCAACCGCCAGGCCCAGATATGGGTAGACATCCCCCTGGGAACCCCGTGTTACCATGAGTATTTTCATGCGGCACCGGCTTTTTTTGCAACTCCGCCCGGAATGATCCCGATTTCCGCCAGCTTCTCCGTGTCCAGATGATATTTTGCTTCCAGGGCCCGGAGCGCCGTTTCATCAACATGGATGGACTTCTTCAGCCTCTTAACCTCACCGTTGCTCTTGATGATCTTGGAAATCATCTTGCCGGGGTTAAAGTTGAGGGAACTCATGATCCAGCACCCGTGGGTACACCAGCAGTTGGCCTTGTACCCGTGGCCGATGTCCGCAATCTCCTTCTTCATCGCCGGGCTGTTCATGATATCCTGCACATTGCAGTTGTAATCCTGGACCTTGCCCAGGGGCTCCCGCAGCTCGCAGGCCCGGAACCGGCCGTCATAGTCAACAACCAGGGTGGTTTCCCCGGCGGTACAGTCCATTCCCCAGGGGGTGGGCTTGTCAATGTTTGTGGCGCGAATATCATACATGGTCCGCATCAGCCCCACGTAGAAATACTTGGTGATGGTCCGGGCAATGCCCTTCATCCCATCCCCAACCCGCTTGGCGTAGAGGGTGTAATAGGGGGCCACATCGTCCTGAATTTTCCGCAGGGAAGTTTCGGTCACGACCTTGACCCCGTCTTCACGGGTCATGCCACGGGCGGCTTCAATAGTGTGGGTGGTCAAATTGAACCGGCCATAAACCCAGGCCACAAAATCCTGCACCTCTTCCACGTTATACTTGGTGATAACCGTGGCGCAGCCCTTGATCACATGACCGTCATCCCCGAAATTGTCGTCCAGCAGCTTAAGGGTTTCCGCGGCCTTGTAGAAACTGGCCACCCCCCGCTGGGTATCGTGGGTGGCGCCGAAGCCGTCAAAGCTGATACTGATGGAAATATTGAGATCCGGGCAGTTCTGCCGTATCCGTTTGAGCCATTCCACCACCCGCTCGGGTTTCATGCCGTTTGAGGGCATGTTAACATCGGTAATGTGGTTGTTTCTATAGAACATTTCGACAATTTCCGGGAGTTCTTCCCGCAAAGTCGGTTCCCCGCCGGAGAGCCAGAGCCGTTTGATGTTCCCGGCGGTTTCGGAGAGCTTTTTGATGTTCTCAAAGCTCAGATCCGGCTCTTTTTTTGCCATATCATTGGCATAAAAACACATGGCGCATTTTGCGTTGCATTTTCCCGTGGTAAAGAGGAATATGGATTCCAACTCCCTTTTTGAACTCATCGAATTGAATGAGCTTCCTGAACGTTTCGTTTTCATGTGTTTGATATTAGACACATTTTTCGATTTTGTCAATCAGTTTGTCAAAAAAAACGTCATTTTCGGTTTCACTCGCAACGGCGGCCCCAGCCCCTGCAGTCCCACGGGCACGCTATATGTAGCGTAGTGTGTGTAAATTGACGCCAGGCATTTATGGAGCCTGTCGTCCTCCGTAGCCTTGAGCCAAGGGCCGACTGCATTTTTTCGTAGCCGGAAGAGCGAAACGACGAACCGTAAACGGTATGTTATGTGCAATACGCCCCCTGGTTTATAAAAATATATTGACATAATATAAAAAATATAATAATATAAAGATTATAGAGGAGTCGGTTCCAAAATTAAGAATTTAACCACGAACCACACAAAAAACACGAACTAAATGATCTTTTTTGTGTTGTTCGTGGTTAATTAATTTCTATTTTGGAACTGGCTCAGAGGAGTTAATTAAAGTGGCTAAAACTATTGAAGAATTAAAGAAAGAAGCAAATCTTATTCGGCAACATCGTTTTCTTGAAAAACATAAAGATGAAGTTAATAAAAAAAGAAGAGAAAGGTATGCTGAACGCAAAGAAAATCATAAATGCCCACGTTGCGGAAAAAGAGTAAGGGTAAAAAATTACATAATGTGTAAAGATTGTTTAAGTAAGGCAAAGGAATCATATTGGCAAAATAATAATTAAAGATGGCATGTACAAAAAGAGCGTATTGCACATAACGTGAAAAGTTTACGACGTTTTTTATGGCGCCGGAGAAAAAACGCACAAAGGCCGCAGGCCCTCCTCCGCGCAAGCGGGTTCTTGCGTTTTTTCGCAGGCCAAGTCGCTACGGCGCAACGTATAGCGTATGTTATGTGCAATTGGGGCTAAAATTTTTTGCAAAATATTGCATGAAGATTACATGATTATTGACAAAAAAAGGATATTGCTGTTATAATCGGGTATGAAGAAGATATTAGCGGTTTTATAATTGCCCTATTTGGCGGTAATTTTTTCCGCATCCTGACGTTTTTTGAGGTATTATGAATACTAAAATTGAAATAGTCCGTAAGGAAATTACCTATATTCTTCGTGTTCTGAAAAAATTACGGATTTTAATAATAATACCGATAATTTTAAGCATTTCTTCATATATCAGGGATAATATTGAACTTGAGTATGGGACTTTAATATCTGAGATATTTGATATTGTTTGGAATTTTCATTATGATATAACAAGTCCTATCTTAAAATATTATTGGTTGCCCTTATCAATTATACTTACGCTCTATTATTGTCGGCTACGTATAGGAATTAAAACAAGAAAATTGACCATGTTGTTTATAATCGGCAGCGGGTTAACAATCTTACTCATTCTTATAGTATTTGAAACGTTTGTATTAGACCATTTCGGAAAAATAACATTTGAAAAATGGCTCGGATTATTTTCTGTTCCTGTTAACTATATCTTTAATATATTTTTATTTCCGTTTTTAATGTTGAAAATAAAACATATAATTAAATTTAATGTAACATTCTTTAAAAAGTATGCCCCATTAATAATAATTTTAGTTGTATATAATTATATTAATAATATTATTCTGAATATTATTTTATCTATTACAAATGAATTGCTTTTTTTTAAACTTCTTGAGAATTATACCGTTGATAACATACTAGGAAATATAACGATTTTCGCACCATGCGTAACTGTTATTGTATATAAAAATAGAAAACGACTTAATTTATGGATATTAAGTTTAATAAAAATAATAAAGAATAAAATCATCACAAAAAAATGTATTGTGTAATGATAAAATAAATGGGGTACGCCCCAACTGCATATAACATACGCTATGTGCAGTATTTTTTGCTTTTATTATGGTTCTTTATTCTTTTCATTTTCTTTGATTTTGTTTTCAGTCCATTCCAAACAAGTTTTTGCAATTTCTACTGCCTTATTATATTCTTCTTTTGTAATTTCATCGTATTCTCCGGGATACCTTGTTTGAACAGCATATTTTGTTAATTTTATTGATTCTGTGATATTTCCAGGGATTTCTGTGTTATTTTTTCAAGTTCTTTTAACAGTATACCAATATTGTGTGTAAAATCTGGTTCGATGCCATAATATATTAACAAGCCTTTTAATGCCTTTTCAGCGGACTGTTGAATTTGGAAACACAAATCTTCATAATAAATATTAGGTATTATGGAAACTGTTGCCAAATTATAACTGCTTTTTGCCCTGCCAATCCATTCTTCATAACGTTCCATATATTATTTTCCCCTCCTTCTTTATTGTCTTATAAATATATCCAATTTCATTGCTCAATTCTATATATCTGTTGTAATCAATTGTAAGTAAATCAACAGGGATTTCAATTTTGTTTTCATAAAAAGCCATATAAATAGAATCAACAATGGCAGGCCCATTTTTTAGGTTCTTTTTTATTATCAGTAAATCAATATCACTTTTTTGCGTATTATCCCCTCGCGCATATGAACCAAAAAGTATAATCTGATCCGGTGATGCAAGAGATACAACAATGGGAAGAATTTTATCAATATACGGTATATTACTACCCATATTTTCATACTAATTCATTTTTTTCATTATGTCAAGCCCTATTTTTAAGGCCTATTTTAAAGGATTTTAGCTGAAATTTACAAAAAACTTCAAAAATATTGCGCATAACATACATTAAACGAAGTCTTTTTATCCAAGACGGGGGGGCGCCGTCCAGAGTCTGTAGAAAAACAATAATTATTAACAACTCTTTACAGGTTCAAATATTTAAGTAACATCATTTCATTATACATAGATTTCCATTTTCCCGCCGCTTGTTTTTAGGCATAGTTCTTCTTC
>BOAV01000024.1 GCA_026002045.1 Spirochaetia bacterium
GACCGCATTGCCACCCTCACGCCGGAGGAAAAGGCTTCTGAATTAAGTCAGAAGCTCGATAATCTGGCAGACGAAGCAGCCCGGTTTGAAAAACGGGCGCAGATACAGGGGAAAGGCTTTGACACCTCTGCATACTACCAACGGGAAAAAGCCGCCATCGAAGCGAAATATGCAGTGCCGGGAGTTGCGGCTAAGAAATCAAAGTAAAAGGAGTTTTGTATGAGTTTAGCGTTTTATGTCGTAAGTATCATCGGGATTGCATTTGAAGCAATCATCTTGACCGGCAAGTTTTTTAAGTGGCCCCAGAAACTTATGGATTTTCTGACCACTATTGAGGAGCCGGTGACGATTATTGTCATTGCAATCCTGACATACATCGGCGTTACATCAGCCTAGCTGAACCACGGGAGAGGAAGCGGTATGACTGAGGTACTAAGCACGTTAATAAATAAGCTGCCGGTTACATATATCGAGTTCATGCTGCCGGTTCTGGCCGCAGCGGGTGTTTGGGTATTCAGTCATATCCGCAGGGACAAGCAGGGCAAGATTATCTGGTTTTCAGCCAAATATGAGGCGAAGAAGTCGCAGAGAAAATTGGACTGTATCGCCGAGGGAATAGCTTATAACCGGACTGAACTGCTGCGGCTGCAAATTCTCCAGTGCATTGATCACAGGCCGGACGAAATCGAAACAATCTGCCATCTGTACGCGGAATATAAAGGTAGGCCAGATAATCCCAACGGGTATATTGACCGCCGTTTTAATGAGTGGCGTAAAAAAACCGGGCAAGGAGAAACGGCGTGAAACTGACCGCAGATATGAAAATGTGTATCCTCAAAATTGATGGCATCGCCTCGGTGCGGATATCAAACAACGTGCGCACCCTGAAATATGGGGATCGTCGGGTTTCAGAGGTCATCCGCTCCATTCCCGGAGGAAAACCCTATGACCCGCATACATTCCCTAAAGGGGTGTGGAATGTCACGGCGGTTGAGCGCATTGAGAAATTTCATTTTAATGAAAAAGATTATGGAACCGTGCGGATTCGTACCGATGCCAACCAGAATGTAAAAATATGGGAACTGGATAAGGACGGGGACTATTTACGGGAAACGAATCTTGAAACCAGTGACAGCGGGTATCTGCTGCACTATTCCGCTTATTCAACCACCCTTGGATGTATCCGGTTCACGTCACAAGATGAAGCGGAATTGATCGCCGGGATTGTGGAAAAGACCCTGGAAAATGAAGATGTAATTTTGGAGGTTGTATGAATGAAAAAGCTGATATTGTCCTGGGCGTTGCTTTTATCGTGTTTCTCGTTTTCACTCTGGGGGGAGGATGCTCCACAACCCCGGCAGTTGATACTGGAGACATCTTCCAGTCTGGTGTCGCAATCGGCAAACTTGAAACTTCAGTGGACAGAAATGGAGAAAACTTTAGACGGTTACAAGAAGGATTTGACGACATCACACGAAGAGCAGCAGAGATTGGAGACAGTATCGACAAACTTGTCTTTACAAGTACAGAACTGGATCGCCTCCTCAGAGAGTTTTTCAAAGAAAGCGGAGAAGTGGGAGTCGATGTTTTGGAAAGCAATGAAAATACTCATTCCGCTGGCGGCCCTGGTGATTCTTGATTTTATCGGGCGGATTATCTGCACCGTTTTGCGGTTCAATGGAGTAAAAATCCCGCATATTGTGGACGTAATTTTATAAGTAGGTAAAGAAAATGGCAATACACGTAGACCAACATTCGTATAATATCTCGGTATCAAAAGGCAATACGTTTGAATATGAGGTAAAACTGACCGACAATAACGATCCGCCTATTGTTTTGACACCCGCAGATTATGTGCTGATAAAAATTCGGGAAAGGAACGGGAAAGAATTGTATTCCGCTTCCAGCCCGATAGTGGATAATAAATTTCCCTTCACCTTGACAAATGACCAATCCGAACTACTCCCCGTTGGAAGGCAAGAATGGGATTTTACGATATACATCAACGCTGTCCTTGACCCTGACGGCCAGCCCATAGACGGCGATCATGTTTTTACCCCGTTTTTTCACCCGGCAGAATTCAATGTTTTGCAGGTTGTTTCCCGTGAGGGTAAACTATGCTGACTAAAAAGCTCTGCGTCAAGTTTATATCCACATGGAATCCGCATATTCAGGCCAAAATAACGCCGTTATTCCAGCCGGATTTTTGTACCAAACTGACGCAAGCCTTTAACCCGCATTTTTGCGTTTCCTTTTCCCCCGCATCCACCGCCGATCCGCCTATGAAAGCATACATCATAGACGGCGACCTGCACTTTATTTTTGACGATAGCCGCCTCCAGATGACCGCCGAAGTGGACGGCAACGGCGATTTACTGATTGGGTATGACAACACGCAGATGACGAACATCCGTATGGATGGGAATAATTTATTCTACGACTTTTTAGGAGCATAACATGGCAATGACAAACATAAATGCGGGCAATGTTAAAGGCGGCACGGGCGATCCCGGCCCTGGCATAGCCGAAGGCGGAACAGCCGGACAGATACTGGCGAAAGCGAGTGATGCCGACTTTGACACCGAATGGAAAGACAGGCTTGAAGGGGCGGTGCAACTGCAATCGGATTCCATGCAGGAAATTGAAAGCGACCTGTCTTTGGATGGAAACCTTGTTCTTGAGGATAAGGGGGCCGGAAGCAACGCCAAGATACTGGCCCGTGACAATGACGACAATTCCACCCATGAAATGCTCGGTCTGAATGATTACGGTGCAGGGAAGAAACAGGCAGAAGTGGGAAGCCCGAAGGCGCCGTTGTGCTTTAATTACGCCCTTATTGCGGGATGGGCGGAGGATATTCACCCTAAAGTAACCTATAAGCCCTTGTCCGGGCCGTCCGTAGATGAGCGGTTGGCGTTTGTAAACGAAGTGCTGGCGTTGGCCGACCGGGTAAACGCTATCGGCGGTGACGGGCACGTAGTAGCTTCTTTCGCAAATTTTGCTTCCCGACCTACGAATGTGAGCGGCCTTCCCGCGGGAGTGAAAGTAGGGGATGGAGTGCTTATTCTTGCGGATGAATCGCAGGGCGGCTCCAAGACAAAGTATTATATTGGCTCTATAGACGTGTCTGGTGTCATTACGTGGGTGGATGGCGGTACGGTAGAGAATGAAGTCAACGACATTCTGATTGCCGATTTCACCGGAAACGCCATAGGCGCACTGATACCGAATGACGGCAAGCCTTATGAGATATACTGGCAGACGGCAACACCCGGCGCTCCGTCCACCTCTGCCGGAAGTGGTATTGCCACCCGCATTGGGACGAATGTGTTTTTGTTGGCGCAAGAAAGTACGGGGCTTATCCAGTCCGGCACGGTTACTGCGGGCACGGCTTCTACGCCTACATGGAAAACACCCTATATCAAGCCTTCCGGCGGAATTCCGAAAACCGACCTTGAGACAGCGGTGCAGGAATCCCTCGGTAAAGCCGATGCCGCCCAGCCCGCCCTCAAGGCAAGCAACGGCACAGACCCTCTTCCCGCAGACACCCCGATGTACGATAAGCCAGAAGTAGACACCGCTATTCAGACTGCGATTCAAGATTCATGGGCGGGGGCATACTAATGAGTTACCAAGGCGACAAATTCACGGAAATTGCGGACGTTCTCCGGGACAAATATAACTTGACCACACCCATCGTGGCCAACGATTTCGCCGCTATGATTGCGGGGCTAACGTCACCGGCTGGAACCCCCCACGTACTGGAATATACAAGGCAGTTGAATACGGCTGCTAACTACCTCGATAATGTGGTCGGTGTGGGAAGCGGCAACCCTTCCGTACAATCAGGAGGACCGGGGGCTGCCAACGGGGTATCGGCTAAAATTGCCAGTGAAACCGGCATTATTTTTGACAATCTCTATACACAGGCAAACCTGCCGATGCCGATACAGCAGTTGCGGTATACCGACCTCGACAATCTATCCGCTCCGGTGGTAAAAGCCTTTATATGTATAGTTGTAAGTACCGCAAACCCGGCAAATAACACCTATCAGGTGTTGGATGAATGGTACAACCCGTTAGTCTTGACAGCCGGGCATCATTACAAACTGACCATCCCCTACTCGCTGGTAATGTTCTTGAGCGGAACAATAAGTGCCAACGGATCAAGCAGTTTCAGCAATTTGATGTTCGGTTTCACCTCTGATGTAACTGCCGATGTACTTCCGGCAACGTATGTGCCGTTGTTTTCAAACGCCAATGCTGATACCGCTACTTATAAAAATGAGGTGGTAAATATACAGCTCGACAGCATTGATACGGGCATTTACAACTTTATCCAGGTAGGAGCGAAACATTTGTACGGAACCGCTACGTTGATACAGGGCATCAACAAAGGCTATGCGATTAGGTTTGACCAGGGTATGTGGGATATTCAAGCGGTTGGTTAGTGGACTTTAGGGGGGAAAATAATTTGCGAAAGGGGCTTGACAGGGGTTGACCTTAGCAAAACGGTATTAAAGACTGAATTATAGCATTGATCGGCGGACAAAGGTGAATGCTTGAACGAGAAATTACTGGCCATACACGCCGCCTATGCGGATAAGTGGCTGAACGAAAAGGCGAACATAACTCCCGAAGGCATAAAGGCTCTCAACGACCTCTATGGCAAGCCCATTCCCGAACCGGGAACCGCTGAATCCATCGCCGCCATCTATTCCCTTGAAAACAACGCCGCCCGTATCCGTATTGACGGCCCCCTCTCTATCGAAGGCCCCGATGTATTTGACAAATACTACGGCTATGCCGGAACCAGCTACATTGACATTATCGGCGCCATCGAAAAGGCCAACACCGACCCCATGGCGCAGAATATTACCCTCGACATATCCAGCCCCGGCGGAAACGTTGACGGAATTTTTGAGGCCGCCGAAGCGGTGCGAACTTCCGCAAAACCCGTAACTGCCGTAGGCTCCGGTATGGTGGCAAGCGCCGCCTACTGGCTGGCCTCGCAAGCCGAAAATATTTTAGCCGCAAACCCCATCACCGAATTTGGCTCCGTGGGCGTGGTGGTTGCCGGATATGACACCTCCGGCCTCGGCGAAAGAATGGGAGTGAAGCGTGTAACCATAACCTCAAGCCGGGCCCCCGATAAACACGCCGACATCGGCACCGAAAAAGGCCAATCAATTCTCAAGTCCCGCATAGACGCCATGGAACGCCATTTCTTTTCCGCCGTTGCCCGGGGCCGCCATGTAACCGAAGAACACATCGCGGAAAATTTCGGCAAAGGCGGACTGCTTATCGCCCTTGACTATGATCAAAGCAAACCCTCAGCGCTTTCATCCGGCATGATTGACGGCCTCCAAAAAACCCCAAATGGCCCACAGGCTACGAGCGTTATCTACTCACAAAACACCGTATCTACCCCCGCAGCAGCGGGAGAAAATAACACCCCCGCCCCGGCGGGAACAAGGGAGAATGCCAAAATGACATTAGCAGAATTATTGGCCGCCGATCCCTCCGCAAAAGTCGAGTTTGACGGCCATCTGGCCGCCGCCGAAAAAAACGGACGGGAAAAAGCCGAATCGGACGCAAAGGCGATTTTTGCAAAGTGCAAAGTTGCTTTTGACAATGAAGCGTATGCAGGGCTGCGCGATTTAGCCCTCAAGGTAATCAGCGGGGAGTCCAAGATTGAAGCTCTTGAAGCATCCTATGCCAACGCCGATATGTTCGCCGAAAAGGAGAAATCCTTACTCGCCCAGATCGAAACCTTGAAAACCGGCTCCGTACCCGGCCAAGCGCCGGACTTGTCCGCAACGCCGGAATCAAAGGCAATGGACGCCGCCGGTATGCAGGCGCTTGAGGAAGCGAAAAAGCGCAAGGAGGCGCAGGGTAAATGGCAATAAGAGGAACCTACACCCCCGATGATTTAATCACCGGGAAATTTCCGATCAAGGATGACGTGATTATCGTCCCGTCCGGCACCGCCGCATTTAAGCGTGGCTGCGTCCTTACTACGGCATTTGTCCCGGTATTGACCGCAACCGCCGCAAACGTCCGGTATGTCGCCCTTGAAGATACTGACGCAAGCGCCGCCGCCGCCCGGTGTGTGGTTGCCAAGACCGGCGGCTTTAACATCAACAAGATGTCCACCGGAGACACCACCACCGTTGTAAGCCTCGTGGCTGCCCTGGAGAAATACAGCATCTTCCCCGAAGCCGCCGAGACCGACACGTTCTAAAAAGGAGAACAACAGAAAATGGCAATACCCCAGAATTTAATAAGCCTGTACGAAACCCGGACAATGCTCCCGTTCATCGAACTGAACCCCGGAGCGCCTACTCCCCTGCGGGATGCGGTGTTTACCAATACCCGGCTTTTCGACAGCAAGAAAATCGACATCGAAGTGATCAAGCGGGGCCGGGAAGTACCGAACTACTGCAAGAGCATCGAGTCCGGCGACCTGGTGGAACATGAGGGATACAACTCCTTCACCTACGAGGCCCCCTATGTGCATGAGTACCTGCACATCAAGCCGGAGGATTTTGACTTCAAGCAGATCGGCGAAACCCCCTACAACTACACCCCGCCCGAACAGCAGGTAACAAACCGCTTGAACCGGGATTATACCACCCTGGACACCCGGTATAACCGCCTTGAGGAACGGCAGGCCGTGGAACTCATCACCACCGGGGCGCTCACCCCCTATGACAAAAAGGGCAACGCTTTCCCCACCATCGACTTCGGCGTACAGACTTCCCATAAGCCCGTATTGACCGGCACGGCAAAGTGGAACGATGCAAGCGCCACGAAAAACAGCATCATTGCCCAGCTTGTCCTCTGGAATACCGACCTCTTGGTAAAAGACGGCACCCACAACGTCCGCCAGATATGGATGGGCCGGGCCGCCAAGAATGCGCTGATCAACGCCCTTGACCCGGACAATTCCTATGCCGGTTTCAACAGTATTGATGCCAGCCGGGGAAGCCTCGATCTGACCCCGCTCCCGGAAGGAATCTCCCGTGTAGGCCGCCTCCGTGAATTGGGCGATATTCCCATGTTCTGCTATGTCGGCTGGTACAAAGACCGCACTGGCACCGTGGTACAGATGTTCCCAGAAAACCTCGTGGTTATGGTTGGCTCAGGCCGGTATGACCGGAACTACGGTCGCATTGAAAACTTCAACGCACCGTCCAAAATCGCCCGTTTCCCCTGGATATGGCGCGATCCCAAAGGCAAGGGAATCGAGACCCATCTCGAAACGTCCCCGCTGCTCTCAATCTATGAACCCGACGATCTGGTGATCGCCACCGTTTGCTAAGGAGGAACGAATGAAAATTAAACCCATCGGTTGCACGCTGTACACCGACAAAAAGCAGGGCGTTGATTCGGCAGTCGGACCCGGTGAAGTCATCGAAATCGAAGATGCCGAAGCCATGGCCCTGATTAAAGCCGGAAAAGCGGAAAAGGCCGGAAAAGGCGAAGGGACCACCGAGCCAAAAGCCCTATCCAAAAAGAAGCGCGAAAAACTTGAAACCCAGGCCGTTGAATCCGGCCTCGGCAATGCGGATGAACTCGCAAATCTCACCGATGCGGAACTGATTGCGCTGGTGGACGACAAATCGGGGGATGACGAATGATCCTCCCCGCAGGCTTCTCAATCACCATCGGGCGGCGGACGTGGAGCGCCGGGCAGGACATCCCTGACCGCCTCTGCTCTGACGCCCTGAAAAAACGAATCGCCGACCGTGAAGCCGTCCTCAAGGCGCAAGCCAAACAGGCGGCGAAAGCGGAACCGGAAGGAGCGAAAGAATGAGCCATTGTATGACTGGACAAGGCCCATGCAGTTGTAATTGTTCCGGTACGTCCGCTTGCCCGAAAAGCATTAGCGCCGTGCTGAATGTCTCGAATGTGCAGATTATCAAAAATCAAGATTGCACATGGCGGGATAAAGTTGACAATTGCCCTTATCCAACAGCGGGAGCATACCGGTAAATGAATCTGATTGAACAGGGCGACCGGGATATGTCATTCCTCATCTGCGGAGACTTCAATGTCCCCGCAATACTCACCGGCCCCGATGGTGTGGATGTTACGCACTACACCAACGGAAAGCCGTTATGCGGAATGGCCCGGTGGTCCCGTACAATCGTGAACCCTGACCAGATAGAGGTATCCGTGGACGCCCCGGTGATAACGCTGTGGGCTTCCCGGCTGCCCCGTGTGCCGAAATCAGGCGAAATCTGGTACGTCAAAATGCGGACATCCGCAAACCCCGATTCGGAGTGGAAGTGGTATCAGGTAGACCCCCTTGACGTGATCCGCCCCATGCAGAACAACACCCTCATCCGCCTCCCCCTCGTGGAAGCCAAAGGCAAGGTGCCAGCGTGAAAATTATTTTTTGTGACGAAAACGAAGCGGACGGCATTTTCAAATTTGCAGAGGATTGTCTTGAAGATTTGAAAGAACGGGATGAATCCGAAACCATGCAATTTAATTTCATTCAAAAAATGCTTGCTTATATTGTTGACGGAAAAACCGGCAAGGAAGGAATTGAAGAATGACCGCTTTCAAGATAAAAGCCGCCATAGACCAACTCCTCATCGACAACGCCCACGGCGAATTCCAGGTATTTACCAGCTCGCTTCGGGTGGATGATGCAGTGAATGTTGAAAAATGTCCTCATGTATCAACCCTTTTATCCGGCGGTAATTTTTCCAACAACCGCCGCCTTAACGGCCCCCGAACCGCAAACAACACACTTAGAATAATTTTTGTTGCCGGAGCAAAGGCCGAGATTGATTTAGGTGTCATGGACGATCCCTTGTCAACTCAGGATCAAAAATCAGAGGCCATGCTTGCCGCCGAATGTGCCGAACCTATAGCCCGTAGGAAAGCAGAAAAACTATGCAGCAGGCTCTATAAAATCATAATGAGCCGGTCAAACAAAGAGCTTGCCGGCGAAAACCCAAATCTTACCGTTACCGGTTACGAAATCGGCGAATTTCCCAAGAAGGGTTCAATCGTGCAATCGGGCGGCGTGATCAACGCCACTTTCGACACCACCGAATACGCAGGCGGCCTTGAACCCGTACCCGCAACCGCCCCGATAGCAGACATAAAACTGGATTTAAGCGCCGACATATCCGGCGAAACAATAGATAGCGCCCTACAGGGTGTAATTATCGAAGGAGCAGAATGATGATCGTAGATTTTAAGTATGAAATTGACGAATTGGTTAAAACCAAAATTGGCACTGTCGGCATAATCACCGCCGTTGGTGTTTTGGAAAAAGGCATTGAGCCGTCCTATTTTGTGAAAGCTGCACAAACCGGGGATTGGTGGAAAGAAAGCCAGCTTACCAAGGAGGCTGAATAAATGGCAAACATCGTATCAAATTCCCTTGCCGCAGGCGTTTCCGTAACAGTCAAAAACGAGGCCCTTGCCGGAGGTGCCAGTGTCCTACCCAGAAAAATCGTTATTTTTGCCACCCCGCTGGAGACCAACATCGGCAACGTGCCGCTCGGTTTCCCGAAGCTGGCCCTCTCCCCGGATGAAGTCGGCGCCCTCGCCGGAAACGGCAGCATGGCCCACCGCCTCGCTATCGCCGCCTTTCGCGGAGCCAACGGCGAAGTGCCGATCTCGCTGGTGTACGAAGAGGAAGCCGCCGGAGCGGTTGCCGCAACGTGGACGCTCACCTATGACGGCACCCCGACCGTATCCGGTTCCCACTGGCTCTACATCGCCGGAGACCTCTACCAGATACCGATTGCGATAAACGATACGCCTACCGTTATCGGCGACCGGGTAGTAAACAAAGTGCTGGCAAATCCCGCCTGCCCTGTTACCGCCGTGAATGTGTCCGGCGTCGTAACCTTCACCGCCAAGACCAAGGGCGCATGGGGCAACGGCATTACCATCAGGGACAACCAGCGGCCCGCAGAGGATCAGACCCTCCCCGCAGGGCTTACCGCCGAGATTGCCGTTACCGGGGCCGGAACCCTCAACCCCGATTTTGCCACCGACCTCCCTGCGGCCCTCGGAGCCGGAGACAGCGCCAACGAGAAGCGGTTCACTGATCTTATCCACGGATACGGGCAGGACAATGTGATCCTTGACGCCCTCTCAAACTATGTCGGCCCCGGCAACGATTATACCGGACTCTATTCCGGCACGGTTGCCCGGCCCCTGCGGTCAATCATCGGCAACGTGGATACCGGCAGCGACGGCCTTTCGGCGGTCATGGCCTTTGCCGATAACCGCAAACAGGATCGTACCAACCACATGATCTGCAAGCCCGGCAGCCTTACCCACCCGGCGGAAATCGGTGCTGAAGTTGCCGCCATCGCCGCACGGGTTAACAACGCCTACGCCGAAGGCAGCACCCAGGAATACATCCTCTCCGGCGTTGACCCCGGCATTGTGGCCCGGCAGCAGAAGCTCACGTCCACCGATGGCGACTGGACGACCGAGTACACCAACCGCGACATGGCGGTTAAGGCGGGCGTAGCAACCACCATCGTTGAGGACGGTTCGGTGATGATCGAAGACCTGATGAGCTTCTATCACCCGTCCAGCATCGCCCCGGAAAGCAACGCCTACCGGTTCAGCCGGAATATCAGCCTTACGCAGAACGTGCTGGTGAACTTTTTCAATACCTTTGACACCGAAAAGTGGAAAGGCTTTACCATCGTTGCGGATAAGTCATTCGTGCAAAGCCCCGGCGCGAAAGTGCGGGATCGGGATGACGTGGTGGCTGAAATCGTGGGCCTTGTAAACAGCTTCGGCAAGCTCGCCTGGCTCTACCGGGCGCAGGACACGATTGATTACATCGCCAAGAATCGCGGCGCAATCACCCTCCGTCCTGACGGCACGGGTTTTTCGATAAGCCTTCCCCTAACTTATAGCGGGATCGGAAACAAGATGATCGTGAGTGCTTTCATCGACACGGCAATCAGAACGGCATAAGGAGCAGAAAATGGCAGACAAAAATACATTAGGCGTTGAATCACTCACCTTTGATGGAATCCAGTATGACCTCACGCCCAACGCAAACCCGAATATGCTGAAACCGAAAATCACCATCGAGGCGGTTCCCACCACCGGCAAGACGATGTACCGCATTATCAAGGCAGACAGCACCTCAGACGGCTGGCCCCTGGCGGTGAACGGCGAAGAACTGGAAATTCTCAAGGCGCAGGTGGAAGCCGGGGAAAGTAAGCCCTACAGCCTCAAGATGTTTAACGGCGATGTCTACACCGGCACGGGCACCATCTCCTACGACCAGTACGCCCCCAATGACGGCACGGTAAATGCCACCATCGTCGATGACGGGGATGGACCCGTGAGATTTGGCGCTTAAATGCAGGCCATCCTCTACGCAGGCGGCTTTACCAGCGAGGCCATGCTTTCCGGGGTTGCCGAGAGCTATTCCAATTCCGACATCCTCCGGGCACTCCAGCGCGGGGCGGGGCAGCCTGTGGGTGTTTTTCTGCATGTCGGCATGAGTGATGCGGCGCTGGCTAAATGCCGGATGCTTAAATGTGAGGGGCAGACACTGAATAACGCCAACGTGGGGCAGTATGCGGCGCTCTATGCCGTTCTCGAACCGACATTTAAGAGCGGGAACAACATCAACCTGCCGAACATGAACGGAATTTTTCCGCAGGGGCGGAATTCGCAGACCTTCGGGTCAGGGATTGCCGCCGGGACCTATGCGGGCGGCTCGGTAGGCACGAAGAGCGGAGATCAGATCAGGAATATGGAAGGCACTTTCTACAGTGATGGATTAGCGTCCGATAAAGATAGTTCTTACAATTATTTTTCAGGAGTTTTTGTTAATGGCGGCGCTTCACCATCTTCCAAGGCAAACTATCAATCCGGCAATACCCTTAAATTGAATTTCAACGCCTCCCGTGTCGCCCCCACCGGCCCCGTAAACAAGCCGGGCAGCTTCACCGTCAAATGGTGCCTTACGTATTAGCGTATGAGCAACTCATACCGTGACCGCCTGCAGCCCGCCATAGGACTCACCTCCCCCGGCCCCGCAGGAGACGGCTCAGGCGGCACCACCTTCACCGCATCCTACATCGGAGACGATCCGGCCTACACAAAACGGGTACAGCGGACAGCCTATCCGATGATGGATGGTGAAACGGCGGACGATTTAGGCCTCGATTCCCCCGATTATTCATTTACCATATATTTTGACGGCCCGGATAACGACAGGGAAACCAAGCGGTTTCTTGACACCATGAAAGAGCGCGGCCCCTGGACCGTTGCACACCCGGTACTTGGCGTACTACAGCTACAGCCCCTGAAAATCGTCCCGCACATCCAGCCCCTTACCTCCGGCAACGTAACCGCCATCGACATAGACTGGATGGAACCCGTTGCCGATGTTCCCGCAAGCCCTGACGCAGCGGCGGCGGTACAGCAATACGCCGATGAACTTGCCGCAGAGCAGCTTGCGTTTATGCAAGGCGCAGAAAGCAAATTCGGCACACTATCAGAGCGAAAATCATTCAGCGAGCAGATACGGGCAGGCGTGGCGAAAATCACCGACAGCGTGAACAACGTCAACAAAAAATTCACCGCCATTCAGAGACAGATTAACAGCCTCACGAATCAGGCCACCCGCGATATTGCAAGCCTTTCAGGAGCCGCCATCCAGCTTGTCAAAACGCCGGGCCTTATGGCCGGGAGCCTCTCGGCCCAGGTACACAGCTTCGGCAACCTTGGCCGGAACATCCTCAAAGAACTCCCCGCCGCCGCCATTGAATCGTACAACGGCACGACATCCGTATTCCGCACCAACGACCTGAACCGCACCATGGCCTGCGAACTCATGGTAAGCGCCGTGACCATAGCGGCGGCCCAAACGGTTATCTCCACCCGCCCGGAGTCCCGTAAAGAAGCCTTAACCGCCGCCGCCGGTTTTGCGAGGTTTGTTGACGATACGCAGGACGCCCTTGACGGCGTGGCGGAATACTCTCGCAACAATACCCTGGGCGATCAGTATTTCACCCGGCAGGGCACGGCGGAAGCGACCGCCGCCTTAAAAGGCGCCGTGATAAAGTACCTCATGTCCCTCATGTGGGATTTATCGGCCCTGCGCATCGTTACCCTTGACCGGGATCGCTCCCCCCTGGAAGTTGCCATTACCGAATATGCCGCGCAGTCTGACACCGAAGCCGATGAGCGCTATGCGTTCCTCATAAAAAGCAATTCCCTGTCCGGGCTAAAGGTAATGCTGTTGAACAGGGGGGATAGGATAAAAATCTATGCCTGAGCCTAAAATAATAAAAGACTTCCCCACCCAAGGCTATTGGTATCGCATGAAAGGCGGCGATATTTTAGGAAATGTCTGTATTGCCGCCTATGGCGACTGGGGAAAGTGGAAAAATGTAGCTGCGGTAAACAATATTCCGATAGGCAACAAGACAGCCGGGGATGAATACCATATCCCCATAGGAACGCTCATTTTTATCCCCGGCGAGGTTGACGACACCCCGCCAGCCGTACATAAAGCGCCGCCGAACCGTGCCATAGGAAAGCCCAAGGGAGCCGTCACCCTCGTTATTGACGGACGGATAATACCCGTGCCGCAGGGCCGATTTGCCTGTTCCATTGACGAATTCTGCCGCCTGTGGAACTGCGAAATCCCCTGGGTGCCCGGCAAAGACCCGTGGCTGGATAAACATACCGCCCGGTGGGGGGCGTACCCGGATGAGGACATTAAAGGCGACAGCGAGTTGTACCTTGGCTCGGAACTGGTAGCCATCGGGGGCCTTTACTCCCGTACCAATTCAGGAACCGCCTCAACCAGTACCAAAACCCTTGAATTTTTCAGCCGCACCGCCGACCTCGTGGATTCAACGCTTTTTCCGTCCCAAACCGAAATCGTTAAGTCCGACCTCAAACAGATTGCCGATATTATCCTAAAGGATACCGGCACCCCCTATTACTTCCTGGACGGCTACGGCGGGGCGTTTGACAACGTGCAGCGGAAGGACGCAATCACGGTAGCGGCGTATTTTCAGCACCTTGCGGCGAACCGGGGGCTGTTTGTTACCACCGATGAACACGGCTGCGTGATTTTTCAGAAACTGAAAACGGACGGAAAGCCGGTTGCCAATATCGAGTACGGCGTAACCAGGAATGCCACCGAATACAGCGTGAAGTTTGACGACCGACTGCGGTTCGGGAAGTACGTGTCAGGGCTGCTTACCGCCGGGGGGAAGGAGATCAATACCACCTGCACTGACCCAACCGTCCCCGGCTCCCGGCAGTTGCTCTTTGCGGCAAGCGATGTGAATGTCCGGGACAATACGACCGCTGCGGCGTGGTATATGCTGCGGATTTCCCTTGAGGCGTTAAGTTTTCAGATACCGGTTTCAACGTGGTATGATGATGCGGGACGGCTATGGGTTCCAAATTCGTCTATTACGTTAAAGGCGCCGATTCTTGACGTGCCGGAGCCGAAATCGTTTATCACACGGGGCGTGGAATTCGCCTGGGCCGCAGACAGCCGGAGCGCTATGTTGAGTGTCATTCCGCCGCTTACAGTGGATGATCAGGGTAACTTGCAGATGGGGGGAGTATGAGTTATAAAACACAGAGCATTAAAAATGCCTATATTAGATGCCTTGAAAACCTAAAAGATACATGGCCGGATACGTGGGATTTTTTGCAAAATCTTTTTGCATTTGTATTTATGCCTATTCTTTGGCCTATCGCTACCATTATTGTTTTAATAATTAACAGGAAAGAAAATAATGCCTAAGATTGGCCGTGTAACCCGCGAGGGTGTAGTTGACACCATCCCGTATGACGACAAGAAAATCCTCATCGTCCAGTGCAGCTTCGGCGAATCGCAGGGCACGGCGGATGTGCTCTACCCGCAGTCCCTCGAAGACGCCCCCCCGCAGGAAGGCTGGATACTCTACTGCGAGCGCTTCGCAGGCGGCCTCATTGCCCTCAACGCATGGGACGGCAAGGAGAGCGAAGCCAAGGCGGGGGAACGGTCCATCTACAGCCTTGACGGAGCAGGCGCAAAAAACGCACAGATTAAGCTCAAAAGTAAAATCGCCATAGCAAACAAAACGACCGATTTATTGACGCTCCTCAACGGCATTCTTGATGACATCGGCACGGCGTTACAGGACATATCCACCGTTTCGACCACAGGCAGCGGGGCAGATGTGATCAATCCGTCATTTGCGCCGCTGATACAGGCGGACAAGGCGGTCATTTTGGCCGATAAGGACAAAATCGCGCAACTACTGGAGGCCCCATGATCTGCCGTGAGTTCACCCTGGACCCCGATGCCGCCGGAGCATCGTATTTCGGCCCTGCCGCGCAATGCCTCGCCTTTGACCCCGGCGGCCCGAACCCGCTGTATCTGGGACAGACCAGCGACATCGCGAATTTTCCCCCGCCGCCGGCCGTTGACTCAGGCTATTTTATCGACAACCTCCTCACAGGCAAGGAAGCGGATTATCTCCCCGCCGACTACCCGCCTATAGTAAATACCTATGTTGACAACGGGTATTTGCACATCGTCTATGAGGACAGCGAGATCGTGCTTTCGGCGGTGGTGGACGGTAGCGGCGATTTAATCATCGACTATGACGACTTTGAGCTTGCCAATATCCACGTTGACGGGGACGGCAACCTTATCTACGACTATATCGGCGGCAGGTGGCGGGATAGCGGACGGGATATAGGAACCACGCCCCATGTGTTCCCGAAAGTGACGGAGGGTAACCAGATCAGCAGATCATTTGTTACCTTCCACCCGGAGCCGGGGGTGGTGCCGCCGGGGAGTAACCAGGTGCTTATGCCGCTGGAAAAAATATCCAATATCGGCGCATTGTATCAGGGGTGGACGTTTGAGGGATGGTATATTGACCCGGAGCTTACGATTCCCTGGGACTTTGATAATGTAGTGTCAAGTGAAAATATAGACCTTTGGGCAAAATGGGGTATTGCGCCATTCGATATATTTTACATTCTGAACGGCGGGGTAAATAATCCCGGAAACCCGGCGCAATATACGATATATGACACTGTTACGCTGTTAGAGCCTACCCGCGAAAATTACACCTTCGGCGGGTGGTATGATAATCCGGGATTCAAGGGAAATCCGGTGCTTGCTATTGCGGCAGGTACGGCGGAAGAGGTATACTTATATGCACGGTGGATGAGCGCCGAAAACGAAGCGGTGGAAGCCGTGGCGGATATTTTCCAGGGGGATTCGATGATTTCGATCACCCCCAACGGATCGGACTTTGCGGAAAGGGGGAAGGGATGAGACAGTTTCAAAAACCGGGAATGGATTGGCCTGCCTATCTCCCGGATAAAGACCTCGAAGAAATTACCAGAACTGCTATACTCAGATTAAAACAAGATTTATGTGATGAGATCGGGGACAAAGCCTTTGATAGCATAGATTTATCTGATGCGTCATATCATATAATGCAGTCTTTGGAAGCTGCAAGGGATGTAGGAAAATGCTTAAAAACTCCCAGCCCATAATGCAGTCTACGCTCTACAATCAGGTGTTGATCAGCCTGTTCACGAAAAATAATCCTCCGTGGCCCGGAAACCTGTTTATCCCGGAAGTGAACCGGATCGGCAGCGACTTTGAGGAAACCGTGAAGCGGCCTATCACGGCAAGTAACCTTGTGGCGATAGAAAATTCGTGTGAGAGGGCCATCGTATCGCCCTTAACACCGCAGGTACGGGCGGACGTGCGGAACCCGAAAGGGGACAGCCTTAACGTGGAGATCAAGATAGGCGCCGGAAGCGTCACGCTGGGAAAGGTCGGGGCGGTGTGGGAGGCTCAAAAAAACATGGGAACGCTCGTATGACCCTAAAAGAAATGGAAGGTGCTATGCTTCAAAAAGCCTTAATCAATTCGTCTATTCAGGTTTGTTATCCGGATCAAAATAGAATTGTTTTTATTCCACGCAAATATGAGAGAGACAAAACTTTTCATTATCTTATAGATAATAAAGTTGACGCGGATATTGCAATAGAAGTAATGAATGAAATGGAGGCGATATAAATGCCGCAAACCATACCTAGTACACGCCAGCAAACAGATCAAAATATAGCCAACATCGAATTCGCCTTAGGCGCAGTTGCCCCCATCCCCGATAAATCGTTCGTCCGGGTTATGGCCGGTATGCAGGCTATGGCCGGGACGCAGTTATACGCCCTTATCGTGTCGAAGGCCAAAGACTGCTTTGCGTCAACGGCAAGCGAGGAGGCGTTGACCGAGATCGCCCATAACTACAGCATTGTCCGTGACCCGGCGCTCCAGTGGCGGGGAAAGGCAACCATCGACATACCCTCAGACGCCGTGCTGGGCATCAATACGCTCTTTGTGGCAGGGCCGAACACCTACGCCGTGGAGGAAACAACCGCCGCCGTGGTAGGGGCCGTTACCGAGTTCAACGTGATATGCCAGGGGACGGGGCCTGCGGGAAACCTCAGCGTGGGGGATACCCTTACCTTGCAGGTTCCGGTTCCCGGCTGGGCGCAGACGGCTACCGTATCGGCGGTTGTGCAGGCAGGGGCGGAGGAGGAAGACCTTGAAGATTTCCGCCTCAAGGTCCTTGACGTGCAACGGGGCGATTTGTCCCTGGGAACGCCCGCCAGCGCCCGGAACTTCGCCCAGGCCGTGCCGGGGGTGCTGCGGGCCTACGCCTTCACCGAAAAGCCCGTTATGTCGCCCGACAGCGCGCCGGGGGATCGGAGCGTGTACGTCAAGGCCACGGAGGACATCGACCCGGACGGGATAGCGCCGCAGGGCCTGCTTGACCTTGTACGGGCGGCGCTTATCCGTGACCCGGAAACGGCGGAAAGCCGGATACCGCTGGGGATGACGGTGGACAACCTTTATGTGCAGTCAATCGTGCGGACGCCGATATATATCACCATCGTTGGGATGAGCATTGTCACGGGAACCATCGGGGACGCGCAGAGCCAGGTAACGGCGGCACTTGACGCATTGCTGCGCCTCTATGAGCCGTTTATGCAGGGCACGGACTCAGACCTTGACCGGCGGGATAATTTTGCGGCTTCATCGGCAATGGGCGAAATCGACCGGGTGCTTTTCAGCTTCGGCGGCGTGGTGGAAAATGTTACGTTCAGCCTGTATCCGGCGTTCAGCCCTACCATCGGGGCATACCAATGCAAAGATAATGAGTGCCTTAAATTGGGCGGCATACAGTTTTTGAGTACATAAGGGGGACTAATATGACAATGGACGAGGCAAGGGAAAAAATACAAACGGTTAGCTATCTCGAAAGAGACCTTGCAATCCTGAAAGAAAAAAATGAACCCGGCAAATATGCTTTTATCGAATCGCTAGTAGCTAGTTCATATATTGCCGGAATCGAGAGAGGGCGGAGAGAAATTTCCAGCGCTGTTTTAGATATTATAGACACGGAATAGGGGTATTGTAATAAATGTCCGGTTTGTTTATGCGGCAGGTGATCGACAGCTTAATGCCCAAAGGCGAATTCTGGCAGCCTGCCCCTGGTTCCGATCTCGACAACTTCCTTGACGGTTTCGCCGAAAACGAGGAGGCCGTCTTACACGCTATCGAAACACTCGGCACCCTGCGTGATCCCTGGAATATCCCCCTTGAATTACTTTCCGACCTTGAGCGTGATTTCGGCGTAAAGTCCGAAACCGGTCAGAACGAAATGTTTCGCCGTGAATACCTTGCCTCGATGATGTTCAAGACCAACTCCATCCCCTCCGACCGGAAGCTCCAGCTTGCCTTAAACCTCGCCGGATTCGGCACGAGCGGCGGCTACGGTCTCCGGGTCTACCGCAACGAGTCCCCGGCGGCTGACCCCACCATCCTCATTGACGATGTGCCGGGCCGGTACTACCTCGTAAACGGGGACGTATGGGTAGCATCCCCCGTATACCCGCAGACCCGCAGCCTTGAAGACGAAAAGCTCACCGTGGCGCAAGAGCCGCCGTCAAAGAGCAGTGCAGGGTATTATGATTCATACGGGGAGTACAGTTCCCCCTACACGGCCCCGGCGGAACGCTACTGGCCTATGGTGTTCTTTGTCGGCGGCCTCGTATCCCGGAAGGATGACGGCAGCATATCGAATATTACGCCTATAACTATACCGCTTGACCGGCGGCAGGAACTCCACCGGATTGTGATGAGGTGCAAAAGCTGGGGGAGCTGGGCCGGGATGTGCGTGGAGTATGAACCGTAAAAATTTCGCAAAAAAGTGAAAATATTTTTGAAAAACCGCTTGACAATTTTATATACCGATAGTATCTTTAGTTTACTCATATTTTCTCTTGTGTATTTCCGCGCTCGAAATGGGCGTGGTTTTTTAAGCAAAAAATAAATATGAGGAAGCTGCTTTTTTTACTTTTTGCCGTACTGGCATTTTTCGCCGTTTCATGCACACCACCCACGAATGATCCACCCCCGAACCCACTCCCCATCGAAGAACCCATTTCAGACCCGGAGCCTGAACCGCTTCCGCCGCCCCCGGCGCCGCCAGCCGGTAGCAAAATCCTCCGGGAAACCGCCGATTATGTCTGGTATGTCCACGAGGGCGCGGTCATCAGGATGGACTTATCCACCGGCGCAACCGCAACGCTGTCCGAAAACCCCAGAACCTACACCAAAAACAGCGCCGCAGATCGCCATGATTTTGACTATCAGGGTATCGGCGCATGGGGGAACGGCACACTGCTTCACGCCATAGGCGGCAACCTATACCTCACCGAACTAACCGGCTTTACGGCGCGGGGAAAGCGATTCGACGTGTCCGGTGGTAAGAATGCGGAGGTGGGGCTGTGAGCGATAAAACAGGCGGCATGGTTTTTCCGCACGGACATTCTCTTTCATTTGATGGAAACGGTCAGGAAAAATGGGAAGGCGGTATGACCCTGCGTGATGCCTTTGCGATTGCGGCGCTGAATAGCATTACAAACGCTCACGGAAAAATCACCGGATGGAGCGACAATATAAGACAAGTCGTTGAATGGCATTCTGCCCTTGCTTACCATTACGCCGATGCCATGATTGACGAACGCAACAAGGAGGAGCAATAAATGGGCACATCATATAAACCGAAGGTGATACCGTTTTGCAGGCAGCCATACTGCGAAGAAATTAACGATGATACCGGAATATCTGTAGTTTGCGGTCGTCAATACGAATGTAAAAAATATCAGACGATGTTTTTGCGTCTTTTCTATGAAGTCGGAATGCAACCACCGGAACCGTTACGGGTTTCTATCGAAGAATCAGAGGAGTCCATCAATGGGTAGCACACCTAGCGGCATATCCGGATCACGCTCCGCCGCCGTATTAGGCATAAACGGCTTTCAGACACGGCTCTCTAAAGTATGCACTGTTTGCGGCGAAGAAAAGCCGCTTGAGGAATATCACAACCACCCCAATGGGAAGTATGGGAAAAAATCTATGTGTAAATCTTGTGCTTCTAAAAAATGGACTGCATACAGGAAAAAGAATAAAGAGCGCCTTAATAAAAATTCTATAGAATACAACAAAAAACACCGCAAGCATTTATACGAATTAAGGGTTATTTATGAAAAGGAACATCCCGAAAAAATTAAGGAATGGACAAGAAATAGGTGGTATAAGCAAAATAATTATAGAATAAAGAACAATCTAGGCAGACGTGTTATTAGTGCCTTAAAAAAATATGGCTTAACAAAAGATAGGCACACAAAGGAATTGGTTGGATGTTCTATTGCTGAGTTAAAGAGGCACATTCAAGACCAATTCGAGATAGGAATGTCATGGGATAACTATGGGCGTGGGGGTTGGGTAATAGACCACATAAAACCATGCGCCATGTTTGACTTGACTAATCAAAAACAACGTTCAAAGTGCTTTCATTATACTAATCTGCGTCCATTATGGGATCATGAGAATGCACAAAAATATTCTACTTATAAGGGGGTTTATTATGGGAAGCATTCCAAAGAAAATTAGCGGATCACGATCTGCGCCTATTCTCGGATTATCGCCGTTTCAAACCAGATTGCAGGTTGTTCAACTTCTTATTGAGGAGGAGGAGCCGGGATGGAATGAAAGGAACGGTTTTTTACTTCCCGAAAAAACAGATTCAGCCGCCACAAGATTTGGCCTAGCTTTCGAGGATGCGGTTGTAAAACTTGCCAACAAGGTATTGGGTGGAAAAGTTACACGGCGGGAAAAGTATTTTGAGAATGGGTATCTTTCCGCACACATTGACGGTGTGATAAACGGGAAATTGTTTGAAGGAAAAACAACGTCCTCATTCAGTTTTAGAAATTCCTGGGGAGAAAAAATTATTCCCCGGTATTATCAGTGTCAAGTTGCCCACAACCTCATGCTCTCAGGTTTAACCGAGGCCGTGGTGGTGTGTCTTGAATTTCCGAAAGATACTTCTGAATGGGAAAAATTGGGGTGGAGTGTAGGTAAATCGGCAAAAACCGGGAAATGGATAATTGAAAATTTCAACGGAGAAATGGCTGATAGTTCACCGCTCTGGTCAAATCCTTTCATTTGGGCAGAAACGCTTTTTGAAATGGGCTACTTCCACCAATACGAAATAGCCGCCGATAAAGCGGCGCAGGAAGCCATGCTGGAAAGCTACGCCAAAACGTGGGAACTGGTGAAAGCCCGGAAGCTCCCGGAGCCGGAGGATATGGAGGACTTACGCCGCCTGTTCCCGGAACCGAAGGGGACGCTGATAATTCCGGCGGCTATCGAGGCGAAGGTCAGGGAATACCGGGATATAAAATCTGAACTATCCGATACCGGGACGCAGGGGAAACGGGCGGAGCAGATTAAGACGGAGCTGGTCAACTGGATACGCACACAGAAAACTACCATTGATACCGAAAGCACCGAAAAACTGATACTGCGCAATGAGCAGGGTGACAAGTGCGGGCAGGTGTCGAAAACCAAAACCGGCAAGCTGTCGTTTGTATAAGGGGGATGATATGGACGATTTGTTTTTATTTTATGCGTGGTTTTACTGTCTGGATGTGAAAAATGGGAAGAAGTCAGCAGGGCGGAAGTTGAAAAAATGTACGTCCCTACTCATTCAGTAAGAAAGAGTAATACCGGCGTTGGAATGGGTATAAATACCGGAAAAGGCGGCGGTTTGGTTCCTGTTGTAACATCAAATAGTTATGAGGTTTATGTACCGGAACAGTGGATGATTATATGGGAAGTCCGTACCGTGAGCGAAAAGGGGAGAACCTTTAGCAAAAAAATAACGGTGAACTGTTCCGAATCGGTATGGAATGATAAAGACTTGCCTGAAACGCCGTGGAGTAAATACAAATACGGCGTTGAATAGTAACCAACCCGGAACAGTGAGCGTCCGGTAATTTTTTGAGGAGGATTTTATGAGAATGAGTTTTGCGGAGTGTCAAAAAATAATTTCAGAAAAAGAAACTGATTTTGTTATTGACAACGATTCGTGGTTTGTGATGAGTGCCACAGAGAAGGACGAGAGTGACGGGTATCTGGAATTATTTAACAGCGATACTGTCAATTCAACCGAGTTTATGTACGGATTTAACTGCTATGGAAAAGGCTTGTTACAGTTATTGGTAGCAACGCCTAATCACAAAGTCAAATCAGTGGAGGATGTCTAAATGGCGCAGAATAACCAGACGGCAATCGCCGTGACAGATGACAGTGTACGCAGCATGGTGGAATCACTTTCAAACAGGTACATCAAACCGCTCTACCACGGCAGGGACTATCAGGGCTTCATGCTGGACGCAGCGTTGTTTGCTATCCAGAATGACGAAATCAGAAACGCAATCGCCGAACCGATAGGCAAAGCGCAGTTTGTCCGGGCGCTGCAAATCGCCGCTTCTTCCGGGCTATCGCTTAACCCGCAAAAAGGCGAATCAACGCTGGTGGTTTACAAAAAGAGCGTCAAAAAAGGTAACGATTGGGTAAAGGAACCGCAGATTACCTTCATGCCCATGAAAAACGGCGTGGTAAAAATCGCCATGCGCACCAAGAAGGTGTTAAAGGTCGAAAGCGGAACGATTTTTGTAAACGATATTTTTTCCGTCAAAAAGGGAAGCGATGGTGATAAATACGAATGGACACCGGCCCTGAATGACCGGGGGGATTCAATCGCCTATTTTGCGGCAATAAAACTGGATGACGGCACAAGCTCTGTCGAATACTGGACAAAATCGCAGGTACAGGAATGGGCCTTAAAGTACGGCAACGGCAAAGAGTGGGACGATAAGGCCAAAAAGTACCTGGATAAGTTCAAACCCGATTCCGCATGGGGAAAGAGCTTTGACGGGCAGGCGGAAAAAACCGTTATCAAGGCGGCGCTGCGGGGGCTGTACCTTCCCGAACTGGAAGAGTTTCTTGAAGAACCCGCCGAAAGCGAAACCGTTCCCGCAGAGGATCAGCACACCACGCTGGCGGATGAAATCAAGGCGGCTGCCGTAAGCGGCACGGAACCGGATACCGCCGAAACGCCCGCCGATATGGCGGCAGAGGCCGCCGGGGAGCCGGAGTTGGAGATATTTTAGCAAAAAGGGGTTTCTGGCATTTCCTAGCTGAATAAAATGTCCAGTGGTGAGCATGCGTGGAGTTGGATGAATCTTTAGGTTCGCAGAAACGTAGGCCCAATATAGGGATTAAGTTTGGATTGATACAGTTCGGGGAACGTGCCTTGGCTGATATTGTATCCACAGATTCGGCGGTTCAATCTGCTCTAGGAACCCGCCAGATTTTAACGACAACGCCGGGCGGGTGGCTACCCGGTGATTTTGAGAGGGGGAGTATGAAAGATTATTACGTTACCTATCAGTGGGTAAAAAATAACGATGAAGGTTTTGCCGATGCTGGTATGGGTTCAATTTTTACCAAGAGTAAAAATATTGCTACAAGACGTGAACTGGAAGCTCTAAAGAAAAGCCTCATTGACGAATTTCATTATGACAATCTTATCATATTGAATTGGAAGGAGATTGACGATGAAAATTGAGTATAGCAAAGACGGCCCACTTCACTGGCATTTTATTTATGGCGGGTGGAGTGCCAATTTCACCACATTCAGAAAAATGGTCATTCATATTTTGTGTTTTTGGAACTGGCTGTTTTATCGGTTTCCATGGTGGGGAAAATAATGACGGAAAGACATACTTATGGACATTGCGATCAATGCGGTTTTGAAAAAGAAATGGCGATAGAAGAAATAACACTCGATGCAAAATGTGAAAAATGCGGCGCTTTATTGTTTAACAAAAATGATTTGCGTTCCGTAAAGTTTGTGTCATTATTTGCAAATGTAATGGATAAATTGGGGGCCGCCGTAAAGCCAAAAGACGATGCTAAATTTGATGAGGTTACGGTTACATTGAGAGTTGATACTACCAAGGGACGTTCTAATGCTCCGTGACTACACGGCGGCGGCATTATGGGTCTATGATGGATTTTGAGGAGGCTACAAATGGGTAGATTAAGAGATACGCAACAGCAGATAGTTGACGAATCCCGTGAATTACTCAAAAAGAATGACCGCATTGTCATTCAATCCCCTACGGGTTCCGGCAAGTCTATCATCATATCGGAAATCATAAAACTTTCCGTTGCAAATGGAAACCGTTGCTGGGTATGTGTTCCTAGATTGGAATTATTAGCCCAACAATCGGCACATCTTACAAAATGGGGGGTTTCTCATAATACCATATCGGCAACCAGTAAAGAATCAAACGCCTTTATGGTTCATGTGGTTTCACGGGATACTATTATCAGGCGGCTTGACAAGATAAAAAACAAACCCCGATTACTCATTATAGACGAAGCGCATTTAGGGCTTGATATACAAAAGCGGATTATCGAAGCGATTGAAAATGATGGTTATAAAGTAAAAGTATGCGGTTTTACGGCAACGCCGGAATTGTTGTCAGGCAGGGGGTTGACGGAGGTATACCAAGGTATTGTTTATGGCGCCTCAATACCGTATTTGACGGAATGCGGTTTTTTATCCCCTCTGCGCTACTTTGCCCCACCGCTATCGGGTTCTGAAGATTTACACTGGTCAAAGGGAGAAGCTGACGCAACGGAATTAGAAAAATTACTGGCAGAGCATAATGTTTATGGTGATTGTATAAAATACTACCGGAAATACGGAAAAGGACGGCGGGCATTGGGTTTCTGCCGGAGCGTGGATGCAAGCGAAAAAACAGCGGCGGAGTTTCGGGCGGCGGGATTTAAGGCGGAAAGCATAGACGGGAAAATGACTGTCAAGAAACGAAAAATGCTCATTGACGCACTGGCGGATAAAAAAATAGACGTGCTTACTTCTTGCATGATTACCGCTTATGGGCTTGACCTACCAGCCGTGGACTATCTTTTTATGCTTAGACCTACATTATCGAAAGCCCTCTATTTTCAGATGGTAGGAAGGGGAATGAGATTTTCCCCCGGAAAAAATGATTGTATTGTATTTGACCACGTTGACAATGTTAAAAACTTCCAGGACCCCCGATACCCCGGCGTACCGTTGTTTTACATACCGGATTTGACGTGGAACTTTGAGGGCACGGATAAGCGCCGGGTAAACAAGAAAGAAATACCGGAAATCAGGCTCTGCCCCAATGACGGGTACGCCGTATGTATGAAAGCCTGTCCGTGCCGGGAGTGCGAGCTGTATGTCCCCCGTGGGGAGAATGAGCCGGAACTGATTGAGAGTATACCGCTATCGGAGCGCAACAAGGAGCCGGAGCAGTATATCATCACGGACGCAGAAAAGCAGGAATATCAGGACGCCGTTATTAAGTATGTGGAAATCGCACGGACGGCGGCGGATGAGGATGGCCTTGACAAGGCTATTCGCAAAATGCTTGAACTGGCGGAAAAATTAGGGAATAAACCGATGTGGGTATACCATATTGTAAACAAGCAAAAACACGTTATTGACGTGCGGATTTTATATTCCATGTGCAGGGTAAAGGGTTGGAAAATCGGTTATGCGTGGGTTATGAAAAATCAACTGAAACAGGGAAAAGCAATAGAGGAAGCGGTATGAGTGATTTTTGGGGTACAGCTTTTTGTGGTCACGAAAACGATGACGGGGATTGTGAACTTGGCGGAGTTTGTGATGTATCGCACATGACAGATGATCCACTTGATTTTTGTCCATCGTGGGTGGATGGCAAGAAAGCAATGGAGGAGGTGGCGGGATGAAAGATTATTTGGTGGTTTACCGCTATATGTCAAATGGCGTTCAGGCGGTGGGTAATGCGGTTTATGGTGATATTGCGCTTCCTAAGACGCTGGGAGCGCTGACAAAGAAAATTGCCAATGATTGCGGACTGGATAACGTGATAATTACGAACATCCATCGGATTGATGATATTTTTGAGAGCTATCGCTCAAATGAAGAAATTGAGGAAGATGATGAAGCAGACGAAGATTATGATCCAAGGGAAACCGAATATCATGATCCGATAGGTGGTTTTGAATTACTACTTGACAGGGGATTTGACTGATATGAACCATAACGATTTGGAAGCCCCCGTACTGGCGGCGTGTAAGCAGTATCTTGACCTCCGGGGTATCGCCTGGATACGCATAAACGGCGCCGGGATAAAAATACCGCTGGGCGGCGGGCGGTATCGCTGGTTCAGGTCGTACACCTGCGGCAACAAAAAGAACGGCGTGGCGGATTTGATAGCAGTCAAGGACGGCCTGTTTTACGCCATAGAGTGCAAAAGCGGTAGCGGCAAGCAGTCGGATGACCAGAAGGAGTTTCAGGAGTATGTGGAAAAGTCAGGCGGGATATACATTATCGCACGGGATATACAGGCATTAAAGGAGCGTGGATTATGAGAGAAATAGAGTTTCGGGGAAAGCTAGAGGATACCGGGGAATGGGTATACGGGGGCATGCGAAATATATGGTCTGCTGTTGCAGAACATGCAGTAATATGCCCTGGTAAACATTTTGAAAACGATGGATTTACCGATCTTGACGAGGTGTCGGTAGACCCCGAAACCGTAGGCCAGTACACGGGCTTGAAGGATAAAAACGGCGTGAAGATTTTCGAGGGGGATATTGTTGAATTAACAAATGATATTCCCGATGAAACATACCGGGGGACAATTACCTTCCACGACCTTGAATGGGCTATTGATGCTGGGAATGATTTTGAGTCTCTTTACAATCAGATTATTCACTGCGGAAAAGCAATTGAGGTAATCGGCAACATTCACGATAACCCGGAAATCTTGGAGGCCCGGCAATGAACAATAAGTCAGGCGGGGTATATATTTTAGCCCGTGATATTACGGATTTGGAGGAGAAGGGGTTATGATTTTAGCGAAACTTGCGGAGCCGTTAATTATTGCGGCAAAAGACGATGAAGTGTTGACGATTGACAAGCTCCGTACAGGCGAATTTATTATCCGTGCGGCGTGGTGTGGAGAGGATGAACATTTCAAGGATTCCATTATTGTAGAGCCGGGAATAAATATCATTCAGCGGAAACCCAAGGAGGCGGGATTATGAAAGACGGGTTTTATTGTGCTGCAGAAGGGGCCGTGTGTGGCGGTGGAAACATAAATGAGATCGTTAGTCAAAAAACACCTGGATTTTGTGAAAGATGTCCATGTATGCGCCGCAAGTACGAAACGCCGGAGCAGTTCAAGGAGCGCGCGGGGCGGGAGTACCCGGATGATTGGGCGGTGTATGTTGTATGTAAAGGCCATCCTCACGTAAGCATCTGTTCTTTCAAAGACGCCAAAAAGATTGTTGCATATTATAAGGATATGCCCCAAACAATCATCTGCGTCAACACCGACTTCGGGTTGCCGCCGGGTGATTTTGAGGTGACGGAATGAGCCATTTTTCAGACGCATTAACAACATGGCGGGTAAATATGGGCTTAACGTTTCGGCAATTAAGCGAACTTTCAGGCATGACCCCGATGGAAATATCGCAGCTTGAAAACGCAAAACGCCTCCCTTCTGGTTATGACATGGACCGGCTAAAAAAGCCTTTAGGGACAACACTGGATGATTTTTTCAGGGAGCTGGTAAAGGACCATGAAACTTGCACATGGAAGTATTTTGAAGAGGGTGTATGGCATACCGATTGTGATAACGCTTTTTGTTTTATCGACTTAGGGCCAAAAGAAAACCACATGAAGTTTTGCCCGTACTGCGGAAAATTATTGGAGGAAGTGAAATGATCAACATACCTATCGGAAAGGCGCTGATAGCGGTGGAAACTGAAAAAGCGCATGGCTGCGGCGGATGTTTTTTTCTTAAAGATTACGCCTTGCATTGCGCATTGGACGTTCTGCCCTGCGTAAACCGCAAAGACGGCAAAAACGTAATTTTCAAGCTGGTGGATATGCCAAAGGAGGCCGCCTATGACTAACCCTGCTGAAACCACCATCGCCGACAAGCCCCGCGAATGGCTCTCTTATGCCGAAGCGGCCAGCGAGATTCACGTCCACAAGGAGACCATAGGCCGGTGGGTGAGGGCCGGAAAAATAAAGGTTTCCCGGTTTTCCAAAAAGGCGGTATACATCAAACGGTCAGACTTATACCGTGCTTTCGAGGAAGCGGCTCAAAATCCCGGCTGAAACTCCGACTGAAACTTTTTTTGGAAATTATTTAAATTTCCGTATTTTTATGCTTTTTATTACTGTTTATAGTTGACTTTCTTCTATATTATGTGTTAATATAAAGCTATAGTTTTGTATAGTAGTTGTATAATTATTGAGTACAAGTCTGGGGGACTTGGGGTCCCCGGTTCGAATCCGGGTTGCCCGACTAAGGTGTCTTGTTCAAAAATTAGGGTCTAATTCCTTTAAGGAATTACACTCACTGCCGGGAACGGGATTTGAACCCGTACCCCCTTGCGGGGAGGAGATTTTAAGTCTCCGGTGTCTACCATTCCACCACCCCGGCAAAACACCGCAAAGCGGTGTTAATTAACAAAAACTACCCCATTTTACCGGAGAGGTAACATGGGGTCAATTACTCATTCCGCCGCCAACCGGTATATCCCCTCAATGTCCTTTTCACCAAGCTTTCGGTAATTGCCAATTGGGCCGAACTTAACCGCCCGTTTTGCCATCTCGGGAATCCGGCCGGTGTCGAGTTTTGCATCGGCGAAGGAGACCGGGAGGCCGATGGAGTGGAAGAAATTCTTCAGCCGGAAGACACCTTCCAGGGCGGCCTGCTCGTAATCGTAGAAAGCGCCGTCCACGCCCCAGACCTTGGCGGCGAACCGGGCCAGCCGGGGAGTGTTCTCCTTGATGTTATAGGTGATCCAGGCGGGGAACACGATGGAGAGGCTTGCGCCGTGGGCGAGATCAAAGAGGGCGGAAAGTTCATGCCCTATGGCGTGGCTGGCCCAGTCGGCGATGCGGCCGGTGCTGAGGAGGTTGTTGTGGGCGAGGGAACCGGCCCACATGATCTCCGCGCGGGCGTTGTAGTCCTTTTCGCCGCCGGAGAATATCCGCCGGGCGCTGCGGATGATGGCCCGCATGGCCCCTTCGCAGAGCTCATCGGTCAACTCCACGTGGGGCTCCTTAGTGAAGTACCGCTCCATGATGTGGGCCAGCATGTCCGCCACACCGCAGGCGGTCTGGTAGTTGGGCAGGCTGTAGGTCAATTCGGGGTTGAGGATCGAAAAGACCGGCCGGATGCACTCCTCATTTACCGATTGCTTCAAGGACCCCTGCTCGTTGGTGATGACAGAACTGACGCTGGACTCGCTTCCTGCCGCAGGGATGGTGAGCACCGTGGCAACCGGAAGGGCCTGGGTCGCGGTCTTCTTGCGATCGTAAAAATCCCACACATCCCCATCGTAAAGCGCTCCGATGGCAATGGCCTTTGCAGAATCGATCACCGATCCGCCCCCCACGGCGAGGATGAACTCAAGCTTTTCTTTTTTGCAGAGCGCCACCCCTTCATGGACCTTGGAAAGCCGGGGGTTCGGCTTTACCCCGTCCAGTTCCACCCACTCGACACCGGCCTTTTTCAGGCTGGCCTTGATCTTGTCCAGCAGCCCGGAGCGTACCGCGCTTCCCCCGGAATGGTGGAGCAGGATTCTCTTGGCATATTGGGCGGTTTCACTGCCAACCTGATCCTCGGTCCCTTTCCCGAATATAATTTTAGTCCGGTTGTAATATTCAAAGTTTTGCATAATTTACCCCATTTCTATAAAAGATGAGGCAAATATAACATGAAATCGGATTTTGATAAATAGGATGAAAGAGAAGATAAACCACAAGGAACCGAAGGTTCCAGGGCACAGAGGTTTTACACAGAGAACACAGAGGAAGAAAAGATTTAAGGTCCTTTTTTCTTCCCTCTGTGAACTCTGTGCCCCCTCTGTGTCCTCTGTGGTTAAATTCCTAATTTTTCTACAGCTTGAACAAGCAGGCGATCCGGGTGCTGCGGAGCATTGGGAATACCACCAGCAAGCGGGTGTACACCACCGTTGGCCCGGAGCAGGAATACTTCCTGGTTGACAAGAAATTTTACGACCAGCGCCCGGACCTCATCCTGACGGGCCGGACGGTTTTCGGCGTGCTCCCCGCCAAGGGCCAGGAGATGGA
>BOAV01000025.1 GCA_026002045.1 Spirochaetia bacterium
CTCTTGAACATCTCGACCGTTTGATCCAACATTCCCCCGGCAGCGTTGACTGCCCCAAGGCTCATGGTTAGATTTTACCTTGAGATTCCACAAGCCCTTCGGTTAGATTTTTACGTGAGACATCACGCACTCTGTCCCCCCGCCGACGTTTACCACTCCGGGGTGATATTTCAGCCTGTTGAGGGTTATTATCGGGAGCAAAAAAAAGACGGTGCGCCTGGACGTCGGTATGCGCACCGTCTTTGATTATCAGAGGGAGTATCACCCTCCCACAGTATCAATATCGGCTGCCGGTTTGGGAACTTTAGAAAAATGTGTAATGAAAACAGTACGGCTCAGCGTTTCAAAACCGAAAGCTGATATTCCGCAGCTGTTTTCAGGGCGCGGCAGGTTTTGGCGGAAAATTCCAGGTATTGCCGAAAGGGATCGCCGTTTCCGGCCGCGCCGGTTCCCTGTTCTTCCGGAGGGGGGAAGAGAAAACCCGCCACGTCCCTGACTTCGCTGGTTTTAATAGCCTGGAAAGCGCCGTCCAATTTTTTAAGGATTTTTCCACGCCTCTGTTCATCGGCGGCGGTCTCCGCATAGTTACGCAGGCTGTTTTCAGCCAATCGGGCGGCGTCACGGGCTTCGGCGCTGATCTGTTCCAGTCCCTGCAGCAGCAGGACATGGGCTTTTTCGTATTGTTCCGCCCGTTGCCGCACCGCTTCATCACGGTTAAAATTTTTTGAAATATTTTCAAACAGAGTTTCCAGCCCTTGATTTATCTCTTCCCGCCGTTCCGGGAGCGCCAAAAGTTGTTCCGCCCCGGCTGTTTCCAGCCCGGCAATGGCAAGGCCGCCTGGGGAAAGGCTATAGTTGTGTACATTTGGATATTCCCGGAAGCGGTGTTCAAACCAGGATGCGTAGAGGGAAAGCCGGTGATCCGTCAGGACCTGGCCGCCATCGGCTGCCGGGGCCAAAAAGGGCTGGCCGTCCCGCAGGGCCCGGAAACCCCAGGTTTCGGCGGGGACGCGGCGGCCGGATTCCGCATGGGCGCGGTCCTCAAAAAGGGCCCCCCGGAAATGGGTTTTCAGTTCCGGAAAGGAGAGGTCAAGCCCTGCGATCCAGATTGAGGGGGCGCCCAGGACACGGGCAAAATCCCAGGCGGTGGTTGCCACGGAGCCTCCGGCCCCAAGATCCCCCTTGGGGTCCACACGGTTTTCGATAAATCGGCCTAGGGGAAAAAGGGAGCCGCAGAGAAAACATCCCCGGAATGGTGGGATTTCTCCCTGGGGTTTCCCAGGGAGAAACCCGCGCAGCACCGGGGGATAAACCGCGGATTCGGCGATCAAATGGGTCCGCTTCGCGGCAGATCGGTCCAGGTGCCGGGCGTTCCAGTACTGGGGATCAACGACAACCGCAAAATCCGGGTCCGCCCCCCATTTGAGGAGGAACCGGAGGCTCGTGTCCACCGCCACAATCACGCAGCGGCGGCTGATTTCTTTCAGTAAGGGGCCGATAGAATCCAGCGAGGGCCCGGCGGCGGCCAAAAACACAGGAATCCCGGCAATATCTGCGGCTTCGTTAGCGCCCAATGCCCCCGCAAGCCGGGAAATGCCGGGAAGATCCCGGATAGCTTCCCTGTTGCGGCCCAGGTTGCGGACCCAGCGCTTCCCGAAACGCCTGAGTGTGGCCATGTTGACATCATCCGCCCGGGTCCATGCCCGTATCCGCTGTTCCACATTGGCGTAATATTCTTCGTCCAACTGCATCAACGCCCGGCTGCGGATAATTGCCGGCTTGATTTTCCCCCGGAGGGGATCTTCAAAAAGGGAAAGCGCGCCTGATATGGCGTCCCCGCTCCCCCCCACCACAAAAACGATTTGGTTTGTTGAAAGAAATTCGCCTAAATCCCGTATTTCCAGGGCCTTCTTCAATATTTGCCGCCGTCTTTCCACGATAATTAAGGGCCGTCCGGGGCTTTTTGCCGCCGCAGCCTCCGCCGCATAGCCCAGCCCAAATCCCAGGATCACGATCGGTCCTGTTTGATCCGTACCCAAGTTTTCCGCCAGTCGCTGCGCCTCCCGCACCGGGTCACGGGGGGAGTGGATATGGAGCCCGTTTATCACAAGGGAGGGAACGCCGGATGCGGCTTTTTCTACGGATATTTCTACCTGCGGCGAATCATCGTTTTTTTCAAGCTCTTCCGCCAGGCCGGGATAAAGTTTGGTAAGTAGTGCGTAGTCAATCATTCCAGTCCTCTAAATCGTTCTAAACAAATATGAAGAATTTACCACAGAGAACACAGAGGATTCACGGAGTACACAGAGGAAGAGGAAGAAAATTCTCTACTCCTTTCTTCCTCCGTGTCCTCTGTGTCTTTCTCTCTGTGCTCTCTGTGGTTGATCTTCTTTTTTGATACACGTCATTCCAGTTCCAGGATAATCACCGTATCCGCTTTGATTGGGGTCCCCGGCGGCGGGTACTGGCGCCTGACCCAGCCTTCCCCCTCAATTTCGATGTGGGGGTCGTCACGGAGGATGAGGGGGAGGAGGGTCCGCTTGGAGTAGCCGGTGAAGTCCGGAACTTGATCGGTGATGACCGGGGGGCGGATAAGGGGGATTTCCACCGAGGGGGGATGGGGAATTTGGTCGTTGCGGCCCCGGGGGATACCCAGGTAGTCCACCAGGGCTTCGGCGGCATCCCGGATGGGCGGGGCGGCGATGCGGCCCCCCAGGAATTCGCCCTTGGGTTTGACGATAGCCAGGTACAGCACCAGGGAGGGGGCTTCCGCGGGGAGCAGGGCGATGCAGCTGGCGATAAAGTCCGTGTCAGAATAGCCCCCGCCTGTGGGCTTGCTCATCTGGGCGGTACCGGTTTTGACAGCCAGGGAAAGATCCTCCACACGGGCCCGCCAGGCTGTGCCGATGTCCCTGGTTACATCCACCATGTAGGACCGCATGTATTGAGCGGTTTCCGCACTGATAATTTGACGGCTGGGCCCGCTTTCCCATTCATGGATCGTTTTGCCGTCCGGGGAAATGATCCGGGAGACTATACGGGGGGGGACGAGGATGCCGTCGTTGGCAATGGCCGTGGCGGCCTGGAGCATCTGCATGGCGGAGACGGTAATCTCCTGTCCCATGGCGAGGGTGGGCTTGGACCGGTCGGACCATTGTCTGGTAGGCCGCAGGAACCCCGCGGTTTCACCGGGGTTCCCCGCCCCGGTGCGGGCGCCGAAGCCGAAATCCTTAAGCTCGTCGAAGAAGGCGTCCGCCTCCATCCGGTCCGCCGCGTAGGCCGCTCCGGCATTGCAGGAATAGATGATGATCTCCCGGGGGCTCACCCTGCCATGGGCGGCCAGGCAGTTGATCACCACCGGTTCCCCGTTTCTGGTGGTCCGCTCGTAACGGCCGTTGCAGGTAAAAAAGCTCTTATCGTCGATTGCCCCGCCGTCCATCAGGGCCGCCAGGGAAAAGACCTTGAACACCGATCCCGGCTCATAGGCCCAGATCGCGGGCCGGTCCATCCGGGCGTTTTCATCGGAAATACGGTAATTGTTGGGATCAAAAGTGGGCATGGAGGCGGAGCCCAGAATATCCCCGCTGCGGGGGTCCATGGCCATGAATATCACCGCCTCGGCCTGGCTTTCGGTCATGATGTTTTCCGCAATCTGCTCAAGGATAGACTGCACCCTGATATCGATGGTGAGTACCACCTGATTACCGGCGCTGCCGCCCTGGGCGCTCAGTTCCGCATCAAAGGCGTATTCAATCCCCGCAAGGCCCTTGTTCTCATCCCCCACAAAGCCGATGATCTGGCTTGCCAGATTCCGATCCGGGTAGACCCGTCCCAGAACCGGTTCAATCCCAATGCCCCGCAGCCGGCCCTCCCTTCGGGCGGTTTCAATCATTTTAATGGTGGATTCATCAACCTGTTTTTTAAGATACACAAAATCGCTTGAAGAAAGGCCGATCCGTTCCAGGAGTTCATCTGCGGGCATTTCCAGAATGGGGGCAAGCTCTTCGCATACCCCCTTGATATCGTTTATTTCCGGCCGCCAGGCGCTGATATTGGCAAGCCGGGTCTGGAGGGCCAGAAGCCGTCCGTTCCGATCCAGGATGGACCCCCGTTCGGCGAAACGTTCCGTGCGGAGGGGCTCCGGAACTTCCCCGCCCCCCAGCATGAGCGTGGCGTAACGGACAAGCACCGTAAGGACGGCGATGGAAAAGAGGAATATGAAAACGATAAACCGCTTGTTAAGGGGCTTTTTGTCTTCTGTCATTTAATGCCCAACACCTTTCCAATAATATTATCCATCCGAACCGGCCCGTAGGAACGGGAATCGAAGGACTGAAGACTGTTATCCCCCAGGGCAATAAATTCCCCGGTGGACAAAATATCGGCACAGCGTTTTACCGCCATCATTCCCTGGGGGGTATAAAACACTACCACGTCCCCCGGCCTCGGCGCGGACCACCGGACCAGATAATCAGGCGACCAGGGCAGGCGGAATCCATACACCAGACGGTTTACCACCAGTACGGTCCCCGGCTTTATGGCGGGGCTCATGGAATTGCCTTCGGCGATCATAAAATCAAACAAAAAGAATTTCATGATCAGGGCTGTGATAAGGGCCCCTGCCACCGCCTTTGCCATATCAAGCTCAAGTATAATGATTAGTACGATTTATGTCGATAAACCAGTATTATGCAGAATATGATTATAGAACAGCATGTCAGCCACAGGAAAAAAAAATTTCTCCTGTCCAAAACCAAAGGCTACTATCAGGCGGCCTGGGGCTTCCGGCGGGGTTCCCGGAGCGCTTCTCCTTTAAAAACGGAAGTGATCAAGCAGATAAAGCAAAGCCCCGCCCATATACACAAAAGTCATCCTAAAAAACAAGGCGCCTTCCGCTTTTCTCCATTGGCAGACCAGCATGTCGCCCGCCGGCCTTTTCATTTCAGATTGCCGGACCTTTCCGCTTTTTTTGAAAAGGGACAAACGAGAAAGAATAAGCCCCGGGTGGTCAGTTTCTCAGCGGAAAAGGATGTTGAGAACGCCCCAAAATCCTCCGGTTTTCCCCTTGCGCCGGTCCTGGTGGCCCTTACGGTACTGATTTTTTCATTGATTATCCTTAACTGGCGGAGTCCCGCCCTTACCCTGCTCTTTGAAGGGCCGGCCCTGGAACTCCATGAAGATGAGGGAAAGCGGTTGATGGCGGCCTATGCGGGTTTAAGCCCCACGGCCGCCCCCGCGCCGGCCGGAGAGGATATCCCCCTGGATTTGATGGAAACCTTTGCCTGGAAATCCTACAAGATACAGAGGGGTGATTCGGTATCGAAGATTGCGGCGGCCCACGCCATTTCCATAGACGCCATCATCGCTTCCAACGGCATCTCCAATGCCCGCAGCCTCCAGGCGGGTGAAACCATTAAGATTCCCAACATGGACGGCATCCCCTATACGGTGAAGAATGGCGATACCCTTTCAAAAATTTCCGCCGCCATGGGCGTGCCCCTGGAGGCGATCCTTGACGCCAACGATATTCAGAGTAACAGCATCGGAGCGGGGACGGTGCTTTTTATCCCCGGCGCCCGGATGAAGCAGGAAGACCTCAAACTTGTTCTGGGTGAACTCTTTATCTACCCCATTAAGGGAAGGCTCACCAGCCCCTTCGGTTGGCGGGACGATCCCATCAGCGGGGTGCGGCGTCATCATGCGGCCATGGATTTGGCGGCGGCCATGGGAACCCCGGTTAAGGCGGCCATGGACGGCAAGGTTGCCGCCGTGGGATTCAATGCGACCTACGGTAATTATATTATCCTCAGCCATGCAAACGGGTTTCAGACCATGTACGCCCATTTAAGTCTTACCTCTGTCAAGCAGGGGGCAAATATTCTCCAGGGCTCCAAGTTAGGGGAGGTGGGCAGCACCGGGTACAGTACCGGACCCCATCTTCATTTTGCGGTGTATAAGAACGGAAGGGCGGTTAATCCCCTTGAATATCTTAATCAATAGTGTCATGATATTAAATCATTTGACCCGTCCGGGAGGGGTTCATGCGTAATTTAGTGTTGATTCTAATTGCGTTTATTGCGGTGGCAACTTTTATCAGGGCCTTTGATAATTCCGGAGCGGAAATATCCTCCGGAATTCCCCGGGCAATGATAGAATTCAATACCGGTAATTAGCCGGAATATTACAAAGGTATGACTTCCGGCAAAGATTCCGTGAAACAAACAGGGGATTGTTTAATCAAGATGAAATCCCGAATAGGTCTTTGGCTGCTTGTCATTGGTTTGATCCTGCCCCTCTGCCCTGCCTTTTCAAAGGTGAATTTTGGGGGCCTCGATCTTTCCGATGATAACCGGCTCCTCTTCCGGGCCGATTCCGTACAGGACGGCGCCGCTGCCCAGAACGCCCTCTTTATTTCCCGGCTCACGGATCTTTCGCTGCAGCAGATCACCGCCTTTCCCGAAAAGATGGAGCTTCTGGATAGCAACCGGGTTATCCAGGTGCGGAATGCCTTTGGTGCCGTGCGGATTCCCGTTGCCGGGGGGCTTCCCCGGACCGTAAGCGGCGTCCCCTCATTCGCCTCAGGGTATCCTGCAGCCGGGGGCCGGGTGGAGGATATGGCCGCATCCCTTGACGGACGGTGGGTTCTCCTGGTGGAAGCGGTGAGCCCCGCCTATGGAAACCTGGTGCTTCTCGATACCCAGCAGGGGGAAAAGAGGATCATTGCTATCAACGTGGAACGGACGGCCCGGGATTTTCCCGCCTGCTGGAGTCCGGATTCCCGGGTCTTTGTATACAGCAAGGGGGGGCGGCTCTATTATTATGCGGTGAATCCCGCCCAGTCGGCCTCAATTGACGAACGGTACCGCATAATCGGGGAGGGATCCATCAATTCGGTTTCATGGACCAGGGCCGGCGATTTCTTTTATCTCAGGGGCTTTACGGTGTTTCGGGTCCGGGGCACGGATATTTTTGCCCGTACCCTTTATGCGGATTTTCTTGAAATCGGCGCCGTGGCGGGGAAGATCCCCTTCGATTTTGACGGCAATTTCGATTCCTTCTGGATAGCTCCGGATTCCCGGTCCATCCTCCTGAACAAGGGGGGGCGGAACATTTTTTACTATCCCCTTGGGTTGGACGATTTTAATACCACCCTTGAATCCAACCTGCCCTATATGATAATTCCCCAATCCTGTACCAATATCAACGTGCTCTGGTCCCCCACGGGAACGATTACCATCAGCGCTACAGTATTGAAGAAGGATGGTCCTGTTCTCATGCTTTACCGGCTTTCCTCCGCCGCCATTGCCGCCGGAAATGCAAGCTTTGTTCCCCTGACATCTCCGGCGGGTCCCAACGCAGCCCTTTCCCCGGATGGAACCAAGGCCCTGTTCTGGGGCGAGAAGGGGATCGTCCTTTACGATTACGTCAACTGGCGGGTCTTGCAAATTGTCAGCAACCGGCCTTCTTTATCCTGTATCTGGCTCAACAACGAAGAATTTATTTCGGGGGATGATCAGTGGATCGAGCGTGTGCGGGTAAACGGGGAACGGAACCTGATCTGCCTTTCTTCCGCAGCGGAATATGGTTTTGAGGAAAGTGCCGCCGGGGCACGGGTGACCCAGCCCCTTGGTATTCAGGGCCAGACCGGCGGGGCAGGGGGCGCTGTCAATGACGGCGCGGCGAATCAGGTTTCCCGCATCCTGGTTCGAAGCGGCGGGATATGGTTTGCCAGTGACGGTACAGAGCCCTGGTGGCGGCAGGTCAATATTCCCACCCTGCGGAGTTCCTCGGTGACATCCGGCCGTTACCGGGTATACCTGGAACAGCAAAGCTCCGGTCCCTACGAAAATCTTCCCATGATACGGAATACCGCCGGGGTAGGAACTATTCCGCTGCTGTCCGCCATTCAATACCAGCGGGAGAGTGGGCTGTCGGAAACTCCGGCGGATAATATCCAAAGCGGATTTTTTCCCCACGGTTCACGGAATGGCCTGCGGGAAGTCAGTCTCTGTTTCGATCTTTACGATGATGACGCAGGACTGTCCCGGATACTGGAATCATTGAGGCGTTTTGGTTTTCGGGCAACCTTTTTTATGAACGGTGATTTTATCCGCCGTTCCCCTTCGGCGGTAAAAGCTATCACCGAAATGGGCCACGAAGCGGCCTCCATGTTTTTTGCCCCCATCGATCTTTCCGATTCCCGTTACCGTATCAGCGGCGATTTTATTACCCGCGGACTCGCCCGCAATGAGGACGAATTCTACCGGGCTGCCGGGGGGGAACTCAGCCTCTTCTGGCATCCTCCCTTTTATGCCGCCTCTTCTGAAATAATCACCGCCGCCGCCCGGGCCGGTTACCGGACCATCGGCCGGGATGTTGACCCCATGGACTGGGTGAGCCGTGAAGAAGCCAAACGTCTTGGGGTATCCCAATATTCCGCTTCCGACATGGTTGACCGCATCATGAACATGAAACGCCCCGGCTCAATTATCCCTATCCGTCTCGGCATGTTGTCAGGCGGCCGCAGCGACTACCTCTTCCTCCGCATTGACGTACTGCTGGACGCCCTGGTCCGTTCAGGCTACACGGTGGTGCCGGTGTCCACGCTGATTGAACATGTGCGGTAGTTATTCATCTTCTATGCCGAGAATAAAATCTATTACCCTTAGCCATGAATTTACATTAATTTCTTTGTCGTCAATTTCCTTACATTTCTCAAAATAGTATTTACTATTATTAAATCGTAACAGATTTAATTCATATATTCCTAAATTGTATAACAAAAAACGATTATCACTCCGGTAAACCAACAGATTTTTTAATGTTTTTATGTTTTCTTCGCAATAATATTCAAAATCATCCTTACTTAAACAGGTTTTCATTAAATAATCTGTTGCTATAAAATTCATCACCAAATTGTATAAGTTCCTGGTATATTTTGTATTGATTAATTCACGGTATTTTTTGCAGATTACCGCTTTCTTTGATTCCACTACCGTAACTTCCTTATATTTATCAGGCCCGCCCAGAGTATTTTCAATTTTTGTGATTGGTACGTTTTCGTCCTTGTCGTTTAGTATTTTAATCAGGTCTCCGGGTTTCATTGCCGCAACAATTTTGTCAAATATCTTTTTTATATATTCCATTGAGAAGACGCTTGCTCCCAGTAATACTGCAAATACGCAAAATGAAATATAGATTATAAGATTATTTAAAAACCGTGATAATATAATGGTACTTAACAGGAGTCCGATTGATACATATAATAATATTTTTGCGATATTGTAAATACGGCGCCTGTTGTCATTTAGAAAATAAAAATGTTTATTATGGGAGTATTCAATGTTGTTAAACATGTCTGTTATTAATTCATCGCTGTTATAATTTCTTAATGCCCCGCCATTTGTAATTTGATCCGGCAGTTTTTTGAATTTATCCAACAATTCATCTTTTAACGGTTCGTTAACTTCATTGTAAATTGGTGATACAACCCATTCATACAGTTTGTTAATGTCGGTGGTGTCTATTTCCATATCGGTTGCCGGATTAGCGGGACCGTTTTTTCAGGAACAGCCGCAGGCTGTCCCAAACCCGCTTAAAGAAATTTCCCTCTTCGTATTCCTGCGCAGTCAGGAGGGGTATGCGCCGCAGTTCTCCCTGTTCATCGGAGATGATGAGATTTCCCACCCGGTAATTGGCGGGGAGGGGAGCAATGAGGGGATCGGCTATTTCCGTGGAGAGCCAGAGATTATTGCCCCGATCCGCGGGGGCGGTGAACTCCGGCGCTTCACCGGGAACAAGCTCTGCGAATTTTGCCTTGCCCTTCCACAAACGCACCGGTTCAATATCGCCAAAGTCGGGACGGAGTGTTTTGAAATTTTCAAAAGCCCAGGAGAGGAGCTTTTGCCCGTCCGCGTCACGGCGCCGGGCTGCGCCGGCGCCCAGGAGCACTGCGATAAATCGGGTGTCCTGCCGTCTTGCTGTGAGTGCGATATTGTAGCCCGCTTCGTCAATGTAGCCGGTTTTGAGCCCGTCGGTCCCATCAAAACCGGTGAGCAGGGGATTGTGGTTGCGCTGCCGCCAAGTGGCCACCGTACTCCGTAATGGCGGCGCCACATTGTCCATGCGGGGATAGGCGAGTTCCATCACCGAATGAAAATCCCTGAGGCTTTCCGGATGGCGATTTATATACTCCCTGCAAAAGGAGGCGAATTCCATGGCGGTGGTCATATTGTTTTCATCAATCCCCGAAGGTTCCACAAAGCGGGTTTCTTTCAGGCCCAGCCGATTGGCTTCGGCGTTCATGCGGTCCACAAAGTCCTCTACCGTGGGACTGAACCGCAGGGCCACCGCCACGGCGGCATCGTTACCCGATGGTATGGCCATCCCAAGGATCAGTTCGCGGAGGCTCACGATCTGCCCTTCCGCCAAATACATCAGGCTTGATCGGGGGAGCTGGTTAACCGCCCAGCTTTCTGCGGGCAGATCCACGATTTCGTCAAGAGAAGCCCGACCCGCATTAACTTCCTGTAAGGCGAGGTGTATGGTCATCAGTTTTGTCAGTGACGCGGGGGGAATTGGTTCATCGGGATTTTTTGTGAAAAGCACCATCCCGGTTTCCGCGTCCATCAGCACCGCCGCGCGTGAAGCAATGTCCGGTATTGTTTGCGCGGAGAGGGACAGGGTGATGAATAATGAATAAATGATTGCGAGCGGCGGAAGAATGTTCCTGACAGGCGGGAAAAGCATGACAAGAGTATACTGATTTTAAAGCCCCAGGACCAGCCCTTAATTCATTACTTGAGTATCTGTCCCGCATCCCTGCGGATAATCTTCCCGTTTTTCAAAATCTGCTGTCCGCCGATAAAAACGCTGTCAAGCCCGACCGCCTGTTCCGTGGGGGAAAGATAGGTGGACTGGTCCCGAAATTCACCGGGATCGAAAACCAGGATGTCCGCCCGATAGCCCGGTTTAAGTAATCCCCGATCGGAAAGACCGAGCCGTTTGGCGGGGCCGCCGCTCATCTTGTGTATGGCATCTTCCGGTTTCAATACTTTCCGTTCCCTGACAAAGTCCCGCAGGAAGCGGGGGAAGGAACCGGTCAGGCGGGGGTGGGGCCGCTTCATATCGCCGTAGAGGGCATCGGAAATAAGGGAAGAGTAGGGGAGCCGGGCGATGGTGTCGATGTCCTCCTGGGACATGCTCTGGTTGATGATGGCAACCCTGCCCTGTTCACCGTACATTAACTGGGCGACAAATTCCGCCTCGTCTTTAAAACCGAATTCTTTCGTACAGGCGGTAACGTTTTTGCCAAGGTATTTTTTGTTTTCTTCCAATGAAACCGAACTGATAATGGTCCGGTCCCAGCCGATGGTTTTGGAAAGATTGTCCCAGCCCTCTTCTCCATCAATTAAAAGCCTGCGCATCTTTTCTACATTGACAGGATTACCAAGGCCGGCGATTGCCTCGTCCACCCCCATGCTGAGGTAGCCGGGGGGCAGCATCTGCATCATGGTTGATGAGCCGCAGTCGTAGGGATAAAAATCAACGGTGATATCCATGCCCTGCGCCCGCTCGTTTTCTATTAAGTCGATGGCCTCCCGCAAAACTCTGCCCCAAGCCTTTGTGCCCGCCGCCTTGAAGTGGCTGATCTCCAGGGGGACCTCCGCCTCTTTGGCAACATCGATCACTTCCTTCACAGCGCGGGCCAGGTTTTCTGTTTCCCACCGCATGTGGGTGCAGAGGATGCCCTTGCCCCCCTTCATCACTTGCGCCAGGGCGGCTATTTCTTTCGCGGCGCCGTAACACTCCGGAAGATACATAAGCCCGATGCTTAGGCCCGATGCCCCGCAGTCCAGGGCATCCTGTAAATATTTCTGCGCAGCCTTCATTTCCTCCGCAGAGAATGGGGCGGCTGAAAAGCCCTTTACCGCTATCTTTATGGCCCCCATCCCGGCGTAAAAGCCCATGTTTAGGGGCAGGGAAATTTTCTCCAGTTGTTCCCGGTATTCACGGTGGGTAGAAAAACTATTTTTTGCATTGATATCATCAAAGGGGCCGAGGCAGGGTGAAAGATAATTTTGCAGCTGCGCCCTGAAGGCGGGAACATTGGGGACCGGGGCCATGCCGCAGTTACCCGCGAAACAGCTGGTGATCCCCTGGCGCAGTTCGATATCCCCAAAGCCTTCGTTAAAGACCGCGATATCGTGGTGGCGGTGCATGTCGATAAAGCCGGGGGAGACGATTTTCCCCCCGGCGTCTATTATGTTCCCGCTGGCGGCGTTTAGTTTTCCTGCGGTTTCGACGGCCTCGATCAGAGAGTCCCGTATCAGGATATCCCCGGCATAAAGGGCGCCGCCGCTTCCGTCGGCAATGAGGCCGCCGCGAATAATAGTAGTATTACTGTTATTATTATCCGGGCGGTTCATCGTTTTATCCCTTTAGCTGTGCCTTTACAGCCTGGGTCTGCTCACGGGATTCAAGAACAAGCCTGAGGGCCTCTACTTCGGAGACCTCCACTTTTTTCGTTGCGAGGCTTCCGATAATTCCGGCGAGGAGCGCCACGATACTGACGGGTATGGCCGGGCCGGTGAAGATTCCCGCTATCAGTTTCTGGAAAGGAGGCGCAAACAGGTAGAGCAGGCCGAAGGCGGTACCGCAGAAGATACAGGCCATGCCGCCCTGCCAGGTAGAGCGTTTCCAGTATTTCCCCAGGATCATCATCATGGCGATACTGGGAATAAGGGAGCCTACCACGTTGGAAATATAACTGATAATGTCCTGCGCAAAGAGGGTGGCCAGGAAGGCTATGATAAGGGTGATCACCAGGCTTACCCGTGAAGCGGCAACCATCTTTTCTTTTGGTATGCTCTTTCCGGTGACCGTGCTGTAGACGTCTACCAGGAGGATGGTGATGCCCGCCATGGCGTCGGAGTCCGCGGAGGACAGGGTGGCCGACAGACCGGCGATAAGGAAAATCAGTCCCAGGGTGGGGCCCAGTACCGTGGTGGCAATATAGGCGAAGGTGTAGTTGGGGTTCTGCAGAATCTGCGCGGCCCCTTCCCGTGTTGCAATGGTAAAGCCCGACATGCCGATGATGGCGGGAATAAAGGAAAACAGGAAAAGGATGATGCCGGACAGGATAAAGGCCTTTTTGGCGGCCTGGTTACTGATGGCGCTGTAAACCCTGGTACGGAAACTGGGGGTTCCCACCTGGGAAATTCCCACCGTATAGGCCAGGGAGAGAGCGGTGATGGCGCTGACACTGGCAAGGCCGTAGAAACTCAGGGCGGTCCCTTTGCCCGCCGCTTCATAGGTGGCATTGATCGCCTCCCAACCCCCCGCGGCCGGAATGGCGTTGATCAATATCAGAATAAAGCCCCCGAGCAGCAGCACCAGCTGAATACAGTCGGTCCATACCACCGCAAGGTAGCCGCCGATAAAGACGTAAATTCCGAAGCCCAGCATGGTGATAAGCCGCGAATAAAGCGGGTCCAGGCCGGTCACATAGCTCAAGTAGGTGCCGCCGCCGTTCATGTGGTTCCCCAGCCAGGCAACCTCGGCGATAAACATGAAGAAGCCCATCACGTTACGGATATTCTTGCTGCCCCCGAAACGGAACTGCATTTCCTCCGAAAAGGTCATGAACTTATAGTCCCGCTCAGAACAGAAGAAGAATGCCAGGACGAGCATGCCTACCGCGCCCCCCAGCCCGTAGAGGGAACCGTACCAGCCGCCGCGGAAACCGTTTGCCGTGGCCCCCAGGGATGAACCGGTGCCGATAAGGGTGGCGCATACCGTGCCCAGGATCATCCAGAAGGGGAGCTTCCGGCCCGCAAGCAGATAGTCCTCACCGCCCTGGTTCTTCCGGGAACTGATGATCCCGATGACAATCATGATGCCGATGTAAATGATGAAGCCGACAAGAAAGAAAGTAGTGTGTTCTAAAGATAAACCCATAACATACCTCCAAATAGTATATGTAGCTTATAGTTTAACAGATTTTTTTTATTTGTCAAAATTTTTTTTTGGTTTAAAAGATTTTTTATTTACCCCCGCCGTCCTTGTCCCCGATATCCGTATCTTCCCGTTCGCCCCGGGCAATTTCCAGATACCGGTACAGGGTGTATTTGCTGATTTTTAAGAATTCACATACCGTGTCCCCGGAACGGGTAATCAGAAAAGCCCCCTTCTGGTCCAGAAAACGGATAAACTGAAGCTTGTCGGCGCGGGTCATGGCGGAAACGGGCCTGCCGATCTGGCTCTGGGATTCGGTAATCAGGTATTCAAGCAAATCCTGGACCGAATTGGTAAAGATTTCCTTTACTTCCGGCTTTTTCGAGGAATTTTCATCCCTATTGTCCTGCTTTTGCAGGGAAAACTGGTTAAACTGCCGCAGATAATCCTCATATTGAAGACTTTGGGTGATATCAAGGTTCACGCAGAGGGCGCCGATGACTTCGTTATCATCTCCCTTAAAATAAATCGAGGAAGAACGGAGAATTTTATTGTCCCGGGTATAGGTGATATAGTTAAACTGGTCCCCGTCCTCCACGGAGCCCCGCAGCACCTCCAGCCCCAGGTTGCTGCCCCCGTCCCCGATTTTGCGGTTGGTAATATGCCCGTTGCGGATATCCACGATGGTACTGCTGTAATCCTTCTTTAAATCGTGGAGTACCACCTCGCATTTTGGGCCAAGATGCCGTTCCAGGAGGCCTATTATCTTGTTGAAGAGCTCCCATTGATCGTGGATTGTTTTCATTGGGATATCATACCCGGTAATCCGGCGGAATGCAAGAATTCAAAAAAATTTTCACATAATTCTTTACAGAATCCTCTATCTGAATTATTATAACGGGGTACGCTAAATAAATTTTAGGAGAGACGCATGGTGAATTTGGAAGGGGCGCTGAAAAAATACGGGCTCGACATGCCCAATCCGCCGGCCAGGGGCGGTATCTATGAACCGGCCAAGGAATTTGGGGAAAATCTGTACTATCTTTCCGGCTGCGGTCCGGTTATCAACGGGAAGCAGCTCTATACGGGTAAACTCGGGGTGGAGTATACCGTGGAAGAGGGGCAGGCTGCGGCCCGCTATTGCGTGCTGAACCTTCTGGCAAACCTTCAGGCGGCAATCGGGGACCTGGGCCGGGTCAAGCGGATCGTCAAGATGCTCTGTTTTGTGGCGGGGACCGATACTTTTTATGACCACCCCAAGGTCGCCAACGGCGGCAGCCAGCTTCTGGAGGACATATTCGGGACGGAAATCGGCCGCTGCGCCCGTTCCGCCGTGGGGATGAACGCCCTGCCCGGCAATATCCCGGTGGAAATTGAATTGTTGGTGGAGGTATAACCATGGATGGAAACCTTTATCGGGTGGAGGGGGAGGAAAATATCGATTCCCCCGCCCTGATCTACTATCAGGATATTATCGAAGAAAACATCAAAAAGGCTGTAGCCATGGCGGGGGACGCGGATCGGCTCTGGCCCCACGTAAAGACCCACAAAATGGAAGCCATGATCCGGCTGCAGCAATCCTACGGCATTCAGCGTTTTAAATGCGCCACCATCGCCGAGGCGGAAATGACCGCCCGCTGCGGTCCCGTTGGCAACGGGGCACAGCATATCCTGCTCTCCTATCCATTGGTGGGGCCCGCCATCGGGCGTTTTATCCGGCTGCGGGGGCAGTACTGTTCTTCTATTTTTTATGCCATCGGGGATAACCTTGATCAGCTCTCCCTTTTGGGGGAGGCCGCGCTTGCCGCAAAACAGGATGATCTGCCGGTCCTTGTTGATGTAAACCTGGGCATGGATCGCACCGGTGTTGCCCTTGAAAACCTTGAAGCCTTTTGTTTGGACTGCGGAAAAATTAAGGGCATATCCCTCCGGGGCCTGCACTGTTATGACGGGCATTTTTCGATCAAGGACATTGCGGAACGGGAACGGGCGGTGGACAAAACAACAGAATCACTGTTTAAAGTGAAAGAGACATTAGAAAAGCGGGGGCAGAAACTCCCCATCATGGTAATGGGGGGAACCCCAACCTTTCCCTGCCATCTCCGCGAAAAGGGCGCTTATTTATCGCCGGGGACTTTTTTTGTGCAGGACTGGGGTTATGGTTCCAAATACAAGGATTTGGATTTTACCCCCGGCGCGGCTCTGCTGACACGGGTGGTAAGCCACCCCGCGAAGGGCCTTTTTACGGTGGACCTTGGCTACAAGGCCATCGCCGCCGATCCCGCAGGACAGCGGGGTATTATCGCAAGCCTGCCCCAGGCGGAGCCCATTGCCCAGAGCGAGGAGCATTGGGTGTTCCGCATTGCCGGGGAGGTGCCCCCCATCGGCGCGGTACTGTACGTACTCCCCACCCATATCTGCCCCACTACCGCCCTCTATCCCGGCGCTTATGTGACCATGTGCGGCAAACTGGTAAACTATTGGGAAGTTACCGCACGAAATCGCAGAATTAGTGTGTAACTGCTCACTCGTACTCCACAACATTCGCCCAGTGGAGCAGGAAGTCCCTTTCTTCCGGCTTGTGCTTTACCAGTTGGGATGCGGACACAATGGAAATCCACTTCTGCACATACTGTTTCGCCGTGTCGCTTTTTTTGCAGAAGAGAGCCAGGTACTTGTCACCGACATTTATCTTCCCCGCTAGCGCAAACAGAAGATAGGTGCGGGCCGCATCGGCGGAGGCATTGCCCTGGGTGGCGTGGGACCAGTCGATGATGTAGGCCTCATCCCTGTCGGTGATAATGATGTTGGTGGGGTTAAAGTCTCCGTGACAGAGCTTGGCGTGTTTGGGCAGACTGTCCAGCCGGGTGTGCAGCTCATACCGGGTGGTGGCGTCAAGGCCCGTCTCCCGGATCTTCCGGTGCATCTTTTCCGTAAGGAACTGCAGCCGTGCGGCGCTGTGCCGGTGCATGTCAAGCTGAATGTCCACCATGCGGTTTAAATATTCATCCAGACGATCCGGGTTTTTTTCCATGAGCTGGGCCAGTGTGGTGCCCTTGATGTATTCCATGACAATGGCCCACTTCCCGTCAATCCTGGTCACTTCCAGAATCTTCGGTACCTTCAAACCCGTCTCCCCCACGGCGGAAAGGTTGAGGGCTTCATTGAACACATCCGGCGCGGAGTATTCCGTTCCCATCAGTTTGATGACCTTGTCATCGTCATGGTAAATTGTTTTGGTTGGACGTACCGCAATTATTTTTTCCAGGTTCATACTTTCACTCCTTTCCCATAATAGGCGTTAAGATACATCTGTCTGATTTCGGCGATCAGGGGATACCGGGGATTCGCGCCGGTGCACTGATCGTCAAAGGCCTGCTCGCTCATCTCGTCAAGCCGGGCAAGGAAATCCTTTTCGTCGATGTTGTAATCTTTGATGGTTTTCTTGATCCCGATTTGCTCCTTGAGGCTACTGATCGCCGCGATGAGGCTTTCCAGTTTTTCCTCATCGTTTTTGCCCTTGAGTCCCAATGCCGTTGCGATTTCGCCGTAACGTGCCAGCGTGTGTGGGTGATCGTATTGAGAGAAGGTTCCCATCTTGGGCGGCGCTTCCACGGCGTTAAACCGCAGCACCTCGTTGATCATCAGCGCATTGGCGATGCCGTGGGGCAGATGGTGGAATGCGCCGAGCTTGTGTGCCATGGAATGACACACACCGAGGAATGCGTTTGCAAAGGCCATCCCCGCAATGGTGGCGGCGTTTGCCATCTTTTCCCGTGCGACCGGATCATTGGGGCCGTTGTTGTAGGCAGCGGGCAGGTACTCGAAGATCACCTTGAGGGCCTGTATCGCAAGGCCGTCGGTGTAATCGGTTGCCAGTACGGAAGCGTAGGCCTCAAGCGCGTGGGTCACGGCGTCAATGCCGCTGGCGCTGGTGAGGCCCTTGGGCGCGTTCATCTGGAGGTCCGCGTCAACAATGGCCATGTCGGGCATCAGTTCGTAGTCGGCCAGCGGGTACTTCATGCCCACTTTTTCGTCAGTGATAACGGCGAAGGGCGTCACCTCCGAACCCGTTCCCGCAGAAGTAGGGACCGCGATAAAGTAAGCCTTCTCTCCCATTTTGGGGAAGGTATAAACACGTTTGCGGATATCGATAAAGCGCATCGCCATATCCTGAAAGTCCGCTTCCGGGTGTTCGTACAAGACCCACATGATTTTGCCCGCATCCATGGCGGAACCGCCGCCAACCGCGATGATCACATCCGGCTGGAAGGCCGTCATCTGCGCCGCGCCGAGCCGGGCGCAGGCCAGGGTGGGGTCCGGCTCCACATCGAAGAAGGTGTCGTGGGCGATCCCCAGCTCATCAAGCTTATCGGTCACCGGTTTGGTGTAGCCGTTTTTGTAGAGGAAAGAATCGGTGACGATAAAGGCCCGCTTCTTCCCCATCACGTGTTTGAGTTCGTCCAGGGCAACCGGGAGGCAGCCCTTCTTGAGATAGATTTTTTCAGGCGCCCTGAACCACAGCATGTTTTCTCTCCTTTCCGCTACCGTTTTTATGTTGAGCAGGTGCTTGACCCCCACGTTCTCCGAAACCGAGTTGCCCCCCCATGAGCCGCAGCCCAGGGTCAGCGAAGGAGCCAGCTTGAAGTTGTACAGGTCCCCGATACCGCCATGGGACGAGGGGGTGTTCACCAGAATCCGGCAGGTCTTCATCCGCAGGCCGAAGCTGTCAAGCTTTTCCTTTTCGGTCAAAGCGTTGAGGTACACCGAAGCGGTATGGCCGTAGCCCCCGTCCCGAATCAGCTGGTCCGCCTTGTCCATGGCATCGTTAAAGTTTTTTGCCCGGTAGAAGGCCAGCACCGGGGAAAGTTTCTCGTGGGCGAACTCTTCGCTGATATCCACGCTGCTCACTTCGCCCAAAAGAATCTTGGTGGATTCGCTCACCGTCACCCCCGCCAGCGCAGCGATCTTGAAGGCACTCTGCCCGACGATCTTGGCGTTCAGCGCCCCATTTATAATGATGGTTTTGCGGACCTTTTCGATTTCAGCAGGCTTCAAAAAGTAGCAGCCCCGCGCTGCAAATTCCGCCTTAACCGCATCGTAGACCTTGTCCAGCGCAATAACCGACTGCTCCGAGGCGCAGATCATCCCGTTGTCAAAGGTCTTTGAATGGATGATCGAGTTGACCGCCGGCAGGATGTCCGCCGTGTCGTCGATGATGGCCGGCACATTCCCGGAGCCCACGCCGATGGCGGGCTTCCCCGAGGAATAGGCGGCCTTGACCATGCCCGGCCCGCCGGTGGCCAGAATGATGTCCGCTTCCTTCATTACAAGATTGGTCATTTCAAGGCCCGGTTCGTCTATCCAGCTGATGATCCCCTCAGGCGCCCCGGCTTCAACCGCCGCGTCCAGCACAATCCTGGCCGCCGCATTGGTACATCCCTTGGCCCGGGGGTGGGGTGAGAAGATCACCGCGTTCCGGGTTTTCAGGCAGATCAGGGCCTTGAAAATCGCCGTGGACGTGGGGTTCGTGGTGGGGATAACCGCCGCCACAATTCCGATGGGCTCCGCAATCTTCGTAATGCCATAGACCGGGTCCCGTTCCAGGACGCCGCAGGTCCTGGTGTCCCTGTAGGCGTTGTAGATATACTCGGCGGCATAGTGGTTCTTAATCACCTTGTCCTCCACCACCCCCATGCCGGTCTCCTCCACCGCCATCTTTGCCAGGCCAATCCGGGCCCGGTTCGCGGCCTCGGCGGCGGCAAAGAAGATTTTGTCTACCTGCTCCTGATTAAAGCTCGCGTAGGCCCGTTGGGCCGTACGGAGTTCCCTCAGCGCCCGCCGGAGGCTTTCCAAATCCTTAACCGGTTCTCTGTCTTTTGCCATACAATCTCCTGTGGCGCTTGGCGCCGTTTTAATCTCTCTTTAAATATCGATATAAATATATCTATAAAAAATTATTGTGTCAAGCGATAAGATATTTTTTTTATAAATTCGTGGAATAATCATTGACAAAATTATGAATTATGTCTATTACTAAACAAATAAGGCCGAAGTGTTCATGAATTTTCTTTAATTCCATGGGCTCAATACGGCGTTAATCAACAAGGAGAAGAAAGAGTGATGAAAAAGAAGTTATTTCCCGTCATTGCCGCGCTTGCCGCAGTTTTGACCCTGTTCGCAGCCTGTTATCAGGATATCGAACTTGATGATCCCGCGCCGGGCAGCCTGCTGCCGGTTGCCGGGGCGTACAACATGCGCGATGTAGGAGGGTATGAGACGCTTTATGACATGGCGAGGGGCCGTGCCCTGGGCGCTTTCAACGATGCAAAAACAGCCTGGGAGGCTGCCGGCAGCCCAATGGGTACGAATTTAACTGACGGTACCGGGTTAGCATTAAAAAATGCATGGAATAGCTTACAATCAGGATATCCTGAACTTGGTTTAACTGCGATTAGCGGCGCTGCCGATTTAGGTAATATGGCCGCTCTTGGAGGCGGGCTTGCAAAAGACGGCAGTTCAAAAACCGGTGTTGAAAAACGCAGGGTAAAAAGCGGCCTTATTATCCGCTCAGGCGATTTAAGCCGTCTTACAGAGAGGGACATAAGCTACCTGAAAGGATGGGGCGTACAAGCGGTTATTGATTTTAGGGGGATTGCCCCTGCATCCGGTGGCAGAGATCCTGAGCGCGAAGCCGATAAAGACAGGCCGATTCCCAGCGCATTAAGCGGCAGCGATACTGACCTGCACCCAATTACGGGGTTCCTTTCAACGACATTTGCTACAACTCAAACAGCTGGTAGTTCTAGCGCTAGGGCAGTACCGGGTAGTAATTCGACTCGATTCCCACTGGTTGATACTCAGGGCGCTGCGAGTAACTTGGCTGATGCAAAATTCGGCGACCGCTTTGCGATAGAAGAAGGCGTTGTAGGTTCCATGGATACATTTTTAGGTGTCGATAACGGCACACTAAAAAGTACGGCGCAAATGGTGAAAGGGTATAAAGATATAATGGGAAACAAGGCAGAATGGAAATACCCTTCAGGAGCAACCTATGGTGACCAAAACTACATGAATTCAGGCGCAGTGCAGTTCCATAACTTTTTTATGTATTTGCTTTACACCGACGGCGATGAAACAGGTTCTTTCAGGACATCGCCTGCCAAGGTTATCTTCCATTGTTCTGCGGGCAAAGACCGGACCGGCATTGCGGCGGCTCTTTTTTATAGCGCCCTTGGGGTTCCCCGCGAGACAATCATCAAGGATTATCTTTTGAGCGCACAATATGTGGCGGAAAAATACGCCCCTGTGGTAAATGTTTTGGGCGAGCAGATGGAGCCTCTGGTAAGCGTTAAACGTGAATATATTGAATCGTTATTCAATTATATTGACACAGAATTTTCCGCTACAACGCTTTATTATGCGGCTGATGCTGACAATGCTAATAATACTTCTGGTGTTGATAGTACTGCTGGAAGTCCTGATGTGGCAGCGGAAGCTGCTGTTAAGCGTAATGTTTACCCAAATGTTTCTTACGATAAATCCGCATCTGTTATAAAATTCTTAACAACGCCCGTCAACGCTGAAGCAAAAACGGCTGCGGCATTCGGTGCTGCGGTTTTCCACGGCGGCCTCGGACTTACCATGGATCAGATTTATCAGCTCCGCAAGCTCTATTTAGAGTAGCATCAACCAAAAAGGAAAACGAAATGAAAAAGATAATGCTGGCTTTTTTTGCGCTTGTTATAACGGCGCAGGTCTTTTGTGCGCCCCCTGACTTTACCTTAAGCGCAGGCGGCGGTTTAACCGGAATATCACACTGGAAACAGGCGGAACTTAAGGACGTATATAAAGATTATACAGGCGATGTCCTGTATAGCGGCTTAATAAAAGCCCCCACGGAACCCACCCAGGATGCGATGCGCCAGGGCCTGTTCGATACGGATGAGAACGTAAACGGATTCGGTTTCCACGGATTTTTTGACGCAACCTATGTTGAGGTGAACGCCGCTTTTCTCTGGACCTGGATCGATCAGACGGTTCATATCCCGGAAGATCCGGTTTTTAACCTTGCGGGAAGCGAAACCTATAATCACATGGTAACACAGATGTATTTTTCGATATTCGGCAAATATCCCTTCAAAATCGGAAAGAGCAAATGGTCTATTTCCCCCATGGTCGGCGCAGCCTATCAGCTTGCATTGGCGGAGCCGGACAAGAAATTTTATGACAGTTTAAAACTGGTCAAGGCAAAGGGCTATGATGTCCCCAACCTTGGGGAGCTTTTGAATTCCTGGTGGATAAAATTCGGGGTTGGAGCCGACTACAATATAACCGGGAAACTGTTTCTCCGCTCCGAATTGCTCTACGGGCTAAAACTTCCCAATGAGTATGAAATCGGTATGGCGGACTATTGGACGGAAAATATCAAGGGAATGTCTAACGGACTAACCTATTCCCTGGCGGTCGGTTACAAAATAAAAACCTTCTAAAGCGCATACGGCCCCCCAAGTTCTATCTCGTCCGGGGGCCGTATGGCAGCGCATTTTCTCTCTTTAAGAAAGTAATGATACCTTTTCAAAAGAAATGCAACTAATATATAAAAACCCAATATTATGATGACTTTTAGCATAACAAATATCCTTTACTTCTGAAGAAATGGGGCATATCCTCAAACTACAAGGAGAAAGCCATGATAAAGAAGTTTTCTGTTTTATTGGTTTTGACGGTTCTGGCCCTGACCCTGGGGGCCAGAAATTTGTTTGCCAAAGGGGGCGGCGAGAAAAGTGATGGTTCCGGTACCATAACGCTCCGCTTTGCATGGTGGGGGTCAGATGCCCGCCATAAGGCGACCCTGGCTGCAATTGATAAGTACCAGCAGCTTCATCCGAATATCAGGATTGAGGGGGAGTATTCCGCCATTGATACCTATTATTCCAGGCTGGTTACCCAGTTCTCCGGCGGGACCGCACCGGACATCATCCAGATTGATTATCCCTGGATCACCGATTTTGCCGCACAGGGCAATTTCCTTGAGAATTTCAACGACTATAAAAATCTGGTGGATCTGAGCAAATTTGACGCCAGCTATCTGCAGGGCTGGTGCATGAATGGTAATCGGCTTGAGGGAATTCCCTTTGCCCTGAACGGATACACCATGTTTTACAACAAAAAAGCGGTGGATATGGCGGGGATTGATCTGAATACCGACTCCAAGTGGTCATGGGACAAGCTGGTGAGCGAAGGTGAAAAATTTGCAGCCAAATACCCCGACTATATTTTTCTTCATTCTGATCCCCAGACTCTGGAAAAAAATATCTTCAAACCCTATTTGATACAGACCTATGGCGGCGAGTATATCAACAGTGATCTTACCCTGCCCTTCGGACGGCCCAATCTTGTCCAGACCTACCGGTTCATGCTGTCCCTGCTGGATAAAAAACTTATCCAGTCCGTCAGCGATACCGCAGCCTACGACGGCAAGATCGACCAGAACCCGATTTGGGCAAACGGCAAGGCCGCCCTCTGTATTCGCTGGACCTCCGACATAAGTCAGTTGATGAATAGCAATGTAGAGATACTGACCGCCCGGCTTCCGGTCATTACCGGCAGTACAGATACCGCCATTAATACCAAGCCTTCCATGCTTGCCACGGTATATTCGGGGTCAAAATATAAAGAAGAGGCCTTCAAGTTTATCAACTGGATTATCCTTGAAACCGAAGCTTTGGATATTGTGACCGATGTGCGGGGCGTTCCTGCGGCGGCTTCTTCCCGGGATTACCTTGCTTCCAAGAACAAGCTGAACCCGGCGCTGGTCCAGGCTGTAGCGGTTGCCGCCGCCAATGCCGGTTCCCCCCAGAACGGTTACAACGATAACGCGGAGATTACCTCCATCAGCACAGATATTCTGATGAAGCTGCTCTACAAGCAGATCAGCCCCGAACAGGCTGCGGATGAGTATCTCCAGCGGGTAGGGGATAAGCTCAAGTCGATGAAGTAAATTACGGTAAACGAAACCCGGCCCCGGCGCCGGGTTTCGTTCCGTCTTTGTGATTTTTTTGTAAGCAGGAGTGTGGGTATGGCACAAAAGCCAGGAATACTGAAAAACCGCGACAATATAGCCTTTGCATACATCGCCCCGTGGCTTATTGGGTTTCTGGTGCTCCAGCTGTATCCGCTGCTGGCGTCCCTTTACTATTCTTTTACCGATTATACCATGATGAAGCGCCCTTCATTGGTGGGTATTAAAAATTATATAGATATGTTTACCAATGACGTATATTTCTTTAAGTCCCTTAAGGCGACTTTTTTATACGTCCTCTATGCCCTGCCTGCGAAACTGGCCTTTGCCCTGATCATCGCGGTTATCCTGAATCAAAATATCAGGGGCATCAATATTTTTAGAACAGTTTATTACCTCCCTTCCATTTTGGGGGGCAGTGTGGCGGTTTCAATACTCTGGCGTTTTATTTTTATGAGGGATGGGCTCCTCAATACGGTGCTCACTTCCCTGTATCATTACGAACGGTTTGACTGGATAGGGAACCCCGCCACATCCCTGCCGGTCCTTGCCATGCTCCAGGTGTGGCAGTTCGGATCTTCTATGGTGCTTTTTTTGGCGGGTTTGCAGCAGATACCCCAGGCTATGTACGAATCTGCGGAAATCGACGGGGCCAGCGCCCTTACGCGGTTCTTTCGTATCACCCTGCCCATGCTTTCACCCATCATTCTTTTCAATTTGATCATGCAGATGGTCCAGCTTTTTCAGGAATTTACCGCCGCCTTTATCATCACCCCAAACGGGGGCGGATTAAAGACGACCTACGTATACGGTATGATGATTTACCAGAATGCCTTCCAGTTTTTCAGGATGGGATACGCCTCCGCCCAGTCCTGGATATTGTTTGTAGTCATCATCAGCTTGACCCTGATCATATTCAGACTGTCGGATGATCTTGTCCATTACGAGGATAAATAGCATGACGAGTATGAAGCGCCAGTGGTATGGGTGGCGGCGCCGCTTTTCCAAAATGTTCACCTATCTCTTTCTTGTTGCCCTGGGACTGGTGATGATCTATCCCCTGATATGGCTTTTCTTTTCTTCCTTCAAACCGAACAGTGAAATATTCGGCTCCCCAAAGCTGCTCCCCGATGAATGGGTGTTGGATTCCTACGCCAAGGGCTGGGAAGGAAGCGGGCAATTTACCTTTACTACTTTTTTATGGAACACCATAAAAATGGTGGGGCCCACTACTTTTTTTACGGTGCTTTCGGGCCTGCTGGTAGGGTATGGATTTGCCCGGTTTAATTTTACCGGAAAGAAATTTTTCTTCTATCTTATGATTTCCACCCTGATGCTTCCCAATACGGTGATCATCATTCCCCGGTATATCCTGTTCCGTAATTTTGGATGGCTGAATACTTATCTCCCCTTTATTGTGCCCGCCATTTTTGCCGGTTACCCCTTCTTTGTATACCTGATGATACAGTTTATCAGGGGCATTCCCCGGGATCTGGATGACGCCGCCAAGATTGACGGCTGTAATTCCTTTATGATCCTGGTACGGATCCTCACGCCCCTGGCAAAACCGGCGATTTTTTCGGTGATAATTTTTCAGTCCCTGTGGACCTGGAATGATTTTTTCAATACCCTCATTTACATTAACAGTGTGCGTAATTATCCGGTTTCTTTAGCCTTGCGGATGTGCCTGGACACGGCTTCCCGGATCGAGTGGAATGCGGTGCTGGCCATGTCCCTGGTGTGTATGATACCCTGTGCGATTCTCTTTTTTGCAGCCCAAAAATATTTTGTGGAAGGGGTAGCCACCACCGGGCTTAAAGCGTAGACAGTATTAGTTTTAATATAAGGAGTAGAAGATGAAGAAATTGACAGGGGTAAATACCCCTATCTCTTGTCCCATGACGCCGGATCAGCAGGTTGATTATGCCGGCCTGGAAAAACTCTGTGATTATTTGATAGAGAAGGGTGTTGACGGTATTTATCCGAGTGGTTCCACCGGGGAGATGGCATATCTGACCCTGGACGAACGGAAAAAAATACTGGAAACGGTTCTAAAAACCGTCGCGGGTAGGGTAAATGTATTCTGTATGGTGGGGGCCAATACCACCCGCGATACCATTGAACTGGCCCGGCATGCCGAAAAAGTCGGCGCCGACGGCATAGGGGTTGTTACTCCCTATTATTTCACGCTGGATGATACTGAACTGGAAAATTACTTTGTGCAGACAGCCCAAAGCGTATCCCCGGATTTCCCCGTTTATCTCTATGGCATCCCCCAGCTTGCGGTAAATGATATCACGCCCCAGCTGGCGGAAAGCGTAGCCCTAAAGGCAAAAAATGTTATTGGAATAAAGTATAGCTGGCCCGATATGCCCCGGCTGATTCAGTTTATGAACATACTGGATGGTAAATTTTCTGTTATCTGCGGACCGGATGATCTGTTCCTGGCAACTATCGCGTCAGGCGGGGATGGAACCATTTCCGGTAACTCCAACGTGATCCCTGAATACTTCATCGCCATAAGGGATGCCTTTAGAAAGGGCGATCTTGAACGGGCCAGAAAGTTACAGCTTAACGCCAATAAGCTGATTGCGGTTATCAGCGGACCCAATAATATTGTCAAGTACAAGACCGGCCTGGTACACCGGGGGATTATTAAATCCGACACCGTCAGATCCCCCTTCCGGCAGCTGACCAAAGAAGAAAAGACCCTCTACCTCCAAACCCTGGATAAAATGGATTTTACCGTTCCCAAGGTTTAATTTGTTTGCGGAAACCAAAAATCCGTGCTACAATACCTTATGTACCGGGTTTTTGTGGTTGATGATGAACAGGAAATCCGCAAAGGGTTGGTGAATTTTTTCCCTTGGAATATGCTTGGCTACGAAGTTGCCGGACAGGCGGAAAACGGGAAGCAGGCATTTGATTTTATCATGAAAAACCCTGACAGGGTGGATGTACTCTTTACGGATATTAAAATGCCGGTTATGAGCGGTATAGAATTGGTCAGGCAGCTTATTCAGGCGGGAATACACCTCAAGGTGGTGCTCCTGAGCGCCTACAGTGATTTTGAATATGCCCGGGACGGGCTTAAGATGGGAGTGGTGGATTATATTCTGAAGCCGACTGAATATAACAACCTGATCCAGACTTTTCAGCGCCTGGCCCGGCTTCTTGACGAAGAACGGGGGAAATCCCCTGTCGTTTTTGAAGATAATGATAACGATGAAAGCGCCTTAAGTTACCATGGAAAACTGGTTCGTTCCGCAAAACAGTATGTCAAATTCAATTACGCCAATACCAGCCTGGAACTTACCGCAGAGCATATTCATTTAAGCCCCTCCTATCTTAGTACCATATTCAGGGAAGAAGCGGGGATAACTTTTTCAGATTATTTAATCTCACAAAAAATGGAAAATGCCGCCAGGATGATGCAGGACATAAGTTATAAGACCTACGAAATAAGTGAACAGGTAGGTTACCGGAGCTCCAAGAATTTTTCCCGGACTTTTAAAAAGTATTTTGGCGTAACCCCAAGGGAATACCGGGATAATCATCACCGGGTAGAAAAGAATGACGACCACGATAACTAGAAAAATGATGCGCCGGAATCTTGTTTCCACCCTGGCGCCTATGATTCTTTCGGTACTCAGTCTTGGATCGTTTATGGTCATAATCATTTTTCAGTACACCGGTAATGACCTTATGCGTTCCAATGTAAATCTCCTTGATGCGTTGACAAATAAAATAGAACTGATCCTGCGGGACATGGAATCCTATAATTACAATTTTAGCTCCAACCCGACCCTTATTGTGCGTACCAAGGAAATTGTTTCGTCCGAGGCATACAGTTATGGGGCGCAGCAGAGCAATCTGTTTATAAATAATATTATCAATACTCCGGTTAATACCAATCCTTATCTGTATTCGGTGTATATATATTATTATAATTATAATAACCTTTTGTGTTCGGGTTCCGGGCTGGTCAATATTAATGACTTTTATGATCGTGAATGGGTTGAAGGCTTGAAAAATCCGGGGTTTGATACAGTTTTCTTTCATCCTCGGGAAATTAAGCCCCATTCCTTTGATAAGGAACCGACCAGGGTTTTGACCCTGAACAGGCCCCTCTATTCGCCGGGAGCATCCCGGAGTGACGGAATCATCACCCTTAATCTTGACGCCAATTATGTAGAGAATATGATCCATACCCTTGAGGTATACAAAGACCAACTGCTCCTGATTATTGATTCACGCGGGCAATTGATCCTGAGCAATGTTCCGATTATTGGCTTAAACGTGGGTGGGGAATGGACGATCCCCCTTGAAGATAGTTATAACGGTATGTCCTTTACCCTGGGAGGAAAAAAATATCTGCTGTATAAAACAGTCTCTTCTTTATATGGTATTATTTTCCTGTCCCTGGTTCCCCTTGATTCAAGTTATCAACTTACTATAGAACTTGTCATTATCACCATTCTGGCGCTTGTCGCAGTGACTTTAATTGGATTTTTTATCGCAGCCCTTACCACCAGGCATAACCGGGATCGTCTTATTGAGATTATCGGTATCTTTTCTGACTATGAAAAAATAGAGAAAATTCCTGATGCGGGCAATCGTTATACCGAACCATCTGATGTATATGATTATATTGTCAATAATATCCTTGGGGTATTCATCAGGGAACATCGGATGAAGGTACAGTTGGACAAGCGAAAATATCAGCGGGATTTGTACGAATTAAAAGCGCTCCAGGCTCAGATAAATCCGCACTTTTTGTATAATACTCTGGAAACGTTAAGCTGGAAAACCATGGAACTTACCGGGGGATATACCGGCGTTAATGAAATCATTGAGAATTTAAGCGCTATCCTGAAATACTGTCTTTCCAATGCGGAAGAAAAGGTAAAAATTCGGGATGAGATTGAATATACCAAGCGTTATATGGCAATTCAGAATATACGGTACGGCGGTAAATACCGGCTTGAATGGGAATATAATGAGAAGGATCTTGACCTGAAGGTAATGAAACTTCTGTTTCAGCCGTTTATAGAAAATTCAATGAAGCACGGCGGTCAATCCAATACGATGAACGTGGAAATAAAAATCAAGATCCTCCACAGAAATAATTATCTGCATATTTCCATAATTGATAACGGGACGGGAATGGACAGTCAGAAACTAACGGATTTGCGGGTTTCACTTTCCCGGAAGCGGCATGATGATTCCCACATCGGCCTTATCAACACCAATCAGCGTCTCCGGCTTTTGTATGGGGATGATTTTTCAATAAAAATACTCAGCAGAAAAGACGAGGGTACCAGAATCTATTTCAGTATCCCCCTTGTTGGCGTATGAGTTCTCAATCAACCAACCCCGCCGCAGAGCGGCTAAACTTGACCCACAAAAATGCTAATTATTGAGCTATTTTCTGTTAAAATGTGCCATTTTGATACACATTTAGCCCTATTTTGGCACTATACTTATTTTTGAAAGTTTCTGAAATTAAAAAAACTTGTTTTTTACCTCTTTTCGATTGAATTTTAGCCCAAATCAGTAGTCCTTCTAAAATTGTGGGGCAAGTTTAGCCCAGAGGGGCGGGGTATGTACCAACATCATAAACTTAAGCCTCAAAAGCTCGGTTTCTGGTTGCATTTGTACTTGTTGAAATAATTCCACTTACGTTTCGCACTTTTTAAGGTACGGATCGGTACGATGTTTTTTTCCATATCGGTCA
>BOAV01000026.1 GCA_026002045.1 Spirochaetia bacterium
AAAAACGAGGGTGGGGGGGGGGGGGGGGTAACTCTATACTATATAAGGAATTACGTGTTTCTTTCATCTAACTTTTCTTTCCTTCCCCGCACCTTTATTAAGCTTTTGACCCCCGGCAACGGCACATAAGCCGGAACAGAAGTCATACAATACTAGTTAATATATCCCTTATCACTTTTTTTATCAAGCCATTTTATGAATTTTTTATTTATTTTTTAACTTTTTTGGAGATAAAGGACCCATCCCCCCTGCCACCGCCGCCCTTCGTGGCTTTGTGTCTCCGTGTAAGGCCCTCTCTTCGCTTTCCGCTAAACGATGGCTTCTCTATTTGACGCTATGGCCGTGTGTCCCGCGGCCCCGCAGGGGAGCGTTTCATGGTAGAGGCCCCGGCGTTGTCGGCTGTTGATACAAGACAGGACTGGTCAAACTCTTTCATACGCGCCCCGGTGATTATACCGTCTTTATAAAGGTCAATGGCCGATTCGTGAATAACCTTGGCAGCCGTACTTTTGTATTTTTTCATTATTTGGCCGCTACGTGTTCTGGTTCCCCACGCATGGCCCGCGCCCGTTCCTCCATGCTGCCAAAATATACCGGGTGAAACTCCGCAAGCTGCTGAGGCGTAAGCTTCGGGCAATCATCATCATACACTTGGGGGCGTTTCTCCGCTTCCTCAAGCATTGCCAGTTCCTGGGGGGTTAACCCGGTACTAGCCTTCCGGGAATATCTCTCTATTGCCATAATATAACCTCCGTTCTTCGCTTCCCGCTAAACGAACTGAAACAATATGAGGCACGTCCCCGCGCTCCATATACACCACAAAAAGCACTTTACCCGCAAGGCCGATGGTTTGCCAACGGTCCTGTTTAGGGGTGCTATGCTCTGCATCGTGCCGCTCAAGGCGCTGTATGTCATCAAGCACCACCCCGCCCAAGGAGAACGGCAGACTCCGTTCCCGGATGTTTTTCTCGTTCTTTGCAGGGTCCCATGTAACATCCATGTTTAAATATACGCATATTTCCCTTTTTTGCAAATATGGCGATGGCATAGTCCCTCCGGACCGTGCCGGCGCCGCTTGAATTTTCTTGACTTATCATTCCTATACAGATTAAACTTGTTCCCATAATTGAAACAAAAGAGAGGCCACCCATGGCGGTGAGTACATTTAAGCGGGGCTTGAAGCTTCCCACCCGGAAGCATGCCACCGAAGGGAAACCGGTGGAGCTGTGCCCGGCCCCCAAACAGGTCGTGATTCCCGTGAACCAGCACTTCGGTGCGCCGAACAAATGCTTGGTCAGCGTGGGGGACAGGGTGCGGCGGGGTCAGAAGATAGCCGAAGGGGCCAACCCCGGCCTCCTGACCGTGCCGGTTCACGCTTCGATCACCGGAATCGTCAAAAAGATTGAGCCCCGGACCCAATCCAACAACAGCGAGGGCCTCTGCGTGATCATTGAGGCGGAGGCGGGGGACGCTACCAGCGACACCCTTGAGACCGAATACATGCCGCCCCTGGACCCCTATACCTGTTCCAAAGAGGACGCCCTTACCCGCATCCGGGAAGCAGGGCTGGTGGGCATGGGGGGCGCGGGTTTCCCCTCCCACGTAAAACTGTCGCCCCCGCCCAATAAGCCCATAGACATCATCATTGCCGACGGGGCCGAGTGCGAGCCCTACCTGACCACCGACGAAGCGATTATGACCGAAAAACCCCATCTTTTAATCCAGGGCCTTGCCATTGTGATGAAGATCACCGGGGTGAAAAAGGCGATCATCGGCATGGAGGATAATAAAGAAAAACTGATTCCCCTGATGGAGCAGGAAATCCGCCTGAACCCGCACGCCGGGGACATTTCGATAGGGCTCTGCCGTACCCGCTACCCCCAGGGGGGCGAAAAGATGCTGATCACCGCCCTGACCGGCCGGGAAGTGCCCAGCGGGGGGCTCCCCATGGATGCGGGGTGCATCGTGCAGAACGTGGGAACCCTCATCGCCATTGCCGAAGCCTTTACCCTGGGCAAGCCCCTGATCGACCGGGATTTGACCGTGAGCGGCGGGGCCTGCAAAACCCCGAAAAACATCCGCGCCCCTATCGGCGCATTATTGACGGACCTGCCCCCGGCTTTCATGTCCATTGATACGGAACATTTGGGCAAAATCCTCTACGGCGGCCCCATGATGGGAAACGCCGTTCCCTCCCTCGAAGTGCCGATCCAAAAAAACACCAGCGGCATCATTCTGATGACCCGTGAAGAAACCCTGGCGGACCCGGAAAGTCCCTGCATCCGCTGCGGCCGCTGTATCCGCAACTGCCCCTGCCGGCTTTCCCCGGTGATCATGAACAACAGCCTGGAATCAGGCGACCTGGACTACGCCGTCACTGCGGGGCTCCTGGACTGCATTGAATGCGGCAGTTGTACCTTCGTATGCCCCGCACGGATCAAGCTGGTTCAGCGTTTCCGTGTCGGAAAAGGGCGGCTCCGGGCGAAACAGGCTGCGGCCCAGGCTGCGGCAAAGGCTGCGCAAGCGGCAAATGCAACGCTGACGGCAAAGGTTTAAGGAGTATTACATAATGGCACAAAACGAAGAAACATCTGCGGCGACCCCCGCCGCAAGTACCCGAAAAACCGAAGTTCCCCTGCTCCTTGCTTCATCGCCCCATATCGGCTCCCCGGTTGTCACCCGGGTCCTGATGCGCAATGTGCTGATCGCCCTGGCGCCGGTGACGATCTTCGGGATTGTCCTTTTTGGACTGCCCGCCCTGCTCACCGTGCTGGTGTCGGTGGTTTCGGCAATAGCGGGGGAAAGCCTCTTCCGGCTCATCACCAAACAGGAAATCCGGGTAAAGGATTTTTCGGCCGGGGTCACCGGCCTGCTCCTCGCCCTGGTCCTGCCCCCTTCGACTCCGCTCTGGATGACCGCCTTGGGGGCCATCTTCGCCATTATTGTGGCCAAGGAATTTTTCGGGGGCCTTGGGGCCAATGTGTTTAACCCCGCCCTGGTGGGCCGGGCCTTTATGCTGATGAGCTTCCCCGCCGCTATTACCACCTGGCACCGGCCTCCGGGGAGCTTTGTCACAAGCCTGGCGGACCACCTCAACGTTTCTTCCATTATAGACGGGGTCAGCGGGGTCACCCCCCTTAACATCATTAAGATGGGCGGTTCCGTGCATGATGTAGGCCGGGATTTCCTGGTCCACGCCGGTTTGAACGGTTCTGTGGATTACTGGTCCACCATCGCAAACCTGTTTGTCGGGAACCACGCCGGTTGTATCGGTGAATCTTCGACATTCCTGATCCTCGCCGGGTTTATCTACCTGCTGGCCACCAAAACTATCGACTGGCGTACCCCCCTGGCAATGATTGTCACGGGCTTCCTTGCTTCGCTGGTGTTCAGCGGCTTTGACCTCCCTTTCAGCCTGTTCAGCATCCTCAGCGGCGGCATCCTTTTCGGCGCGGTCTTTATGGCCACCGATTACGTTTCCACCCCCCTCACCGCCAGGGGCAAGTTGATTTTCGGCTTCGGCGCGGGACTCATCACCATCCTGATCCGCAATTGGGGCAGCTACCCCGAGGGCGTCATGTACGGCATCCTCATTATGAACGGCGTCACCCCCTTCCTGAACCGGCTTCTGCCGAAAAAATACGGCTTCGTGGCGAAGAAAAAGGGGGCGGCCAAATGAAAGCTATATTAAAACTTGCCCTGTCCCTCATGGTTTTCGCCACCGTGGCCTGTGTGGGTCTTGCCTTTGTGTATGAGGGAACTAAGGAACAGATCAGCGTGAATCAAAGTGCCAAACTCAACAATGCCCTGAAAGAGATTTTTGGTGAGGACACCGACTTTGACGAGATTAAGGATCTTCCTGCGAGCGGTAATGGCGCCGTTACTTTTACTGCGGCCTATAGGTTAAAGAAAGGAAATACGGTTACGGGCATCGCACTTACCGCCCAGGATACGGGGTTTAACGATATCCTTGAGGCCCTTGTGGGCATCGGCTCCGATGGGAAAATTGTGGGGGTGCGGGTCCTTAAAGACACCGATACCCCCGGACTTGGGGCAAAGGCAGTGCTGCCCGCTTTTTACGGACAGTTTGCGGGCATGGCCGCGGACGGCACTATCAAGGTTACAAAAGACGGAGGCGTGGTGGAAGCGATAACAGCCGCCACCATTACCAGCCGGGCGGTTTCACTTCTGGTAAATACAGCGGGGGACGCAGGCAGGAAATGGCTTGCCGCAGAGGGGGCTCTGAAATGAAATTCTGGAAAATATTTTCCAACGGCCTTATAAATGAGAACCCCCTTTTGGTTCTCATGATTGGCCTCTGTTCTTCATTGGCGGTTACTACCAGTGTTGCCAACGGTATCGGCATGGGGCTGTCCATGACCTTTGTGCTTCTTATGTCGGAAATCGTTATTTCCCTTTTCAGAAAATTAATTCCTTCATCGGTGCGTATTCCGATTTTCATCATTGTAATCGCGGCCTTTACCACTATCATTGACTACGTGCTCCAGGCGTATTTCCCCGATCTGTCGGCGAGCATGGGGCTTTTTATTCCCCTCATCGTGGTAAATTGTATCATCATGGGGCGGGTCGAAGCCTTTGCTTCCCAGCAGCCCATCATCAATGTTATCCCCGATGCTTTGGGCATGGGGCTGGGTTACACTTGGGTGTTGGCGGCAATTTCCCTGGTGCGGGAACTTTTGGGAAACGGCTCCATACTGGGTTTCAATGTGCTGGGCTCAGGCTATACGCCCATATTGTTTTTCGCCCTGCCCCCCGGCGGCTTTCTGGTCTTTGCCCTCTTTATCAGCCTGGGGCTTTTTCTAAAATCGCGGGTTAGCAGTAATACTGTTAACCGTGATAAAGCGGGGTGCTGCTGATGAACCTCTTTAGTATTTTTATCAAGGCCTTTCTTATCGACAATATTGTCTTTATGAGTTTCCTCGCCCTCTGCCCTTTCATCGGCATGAGCACCGATGAGGATAAATCAATGGGGATGGGCCTTGCGGTTACCTTTGTTACGGTCCTTGCGACCTGCGTTACCTATCCCATTTACTGGTTTATTCTTGAGCCGCTGGGGCTCAAGTTTTTGCAGACCCTGGCTTTTATTCTGGTCATAGCCGCATTGGTGCAGCTGGTGGAATTCTACCTTAAAAAAAGCGCCCCGGCCCTCTACGGCTCCATGGGAATTTACCTGGCCCTCATCACCACCAACTGCGCCATACTCTATGTAACCCTGAATAACATCTCCAAGGAATTTGGGTTTATTGAATCCCTGGTATATGCGGTGGGCGTGGCCCTTGGGTTTCTCCTGGCCCTGCTCCTCCTCGCGGGGATACGGCGCCGGATAAAAACTAGCCCCATTCCGGCTTTTTTGAAGGGTACGCCGATACTGTTTATCTGCGCATGCCTCCTTTCCATGGCCTTTATGGGCTTTAGCGGTTTGGTTAAATAAGGATTTTATATGAATATCGTACTTATAACTGCCATTTTTGCGGCTGTGTTGGCTTTTATACTCGGCGCGGCCCTGGGCTTTTTCAAGAAGGTCTTTGCCGTTCCGGAGGACCCCCTCGCCGGCCAACTGCGGGAATGTCTCCCCGGTGCGAACTGCGGGGCCTGCGGGTTCCCCGGCTGTGACGCCTACGCCGCCGCGATTGCCAGCGGCAACGCGGGGATCACCAGCTGTTCAGTGGGCGGCGCTGCGACCGCGGAAAAACTTTCCGCCATCATGGGGGTCAGCGGTTCCGTGATTCCGGTAATGGCGGTGCTGGCCTGTCAGGGTTCATCGCTGCATGCCCCCAAAAAAGGCAACTACACGGGCCTGCAAACCTGCCGGGGGGCAAAGCTCTCTTCCGGCGGCACCAAACTCTGCTCCTGGGGCTGCCTGGGTTTTGGCGACTGCACATTGGTCTGCCAGTTCGGTGCGCTTAAGCTGGGTGAAAACGGGCTCCCCAAGGTTGATTACAGTAAATGTACGGGCTGTAAACTCTGCATCGCCGAATGTCCCCAGATGCTCCTGCGGGAAGTGCCCCGGGACCGTCACGGGGCCATGGTGCTCTGCTCCAACCGCAACCCCATCAAACCCATGGTGAGCAAGACCTGCCGGATTGCCTGCATTAAATGCGGGCTCTGCGTCAAAAACTGCCCCGAGCAGTGCATTACCATGGAAAACAACATCCCTGTGGTGGATTACAGTAAGTGTACGTCCTGCGGAACTTGCACGGAGAAATGTCCCACCAAGGTGTTCAAGATTGTGGAGCGGGATGTGGTGTAATACCCGTCGTTTCTGCCAATCTTTCTGCCCCTCAACAACTTTTCCATCCCAAGACAGTCAGGAAACATGACCGGCCAAAAACACCCTGTCGGCGCCTTCCAATCAAGCCTCTTATAATGGCATTGCGCAGGCTTGACATGTTCAAAATTATATGATAATCATGAGAAAATGAACATTTGATATTGATAAACAGGAGGTTTTAGTATGATAACCGAGGATCAGTTTAATATTTTGTATTATTTAAAGAAAAATCCCGGCAGTTCCCAGCGGGATATTGCGGGGGCCTGCGGTATATCCCTGGGCAATGTAAACAACCATGTCAAACAACTCACCGAGCAGGGGCATCTTACCGATGATACCCTTACTGCATCAGGACTTACCATTCTGGATAACTTTAAGGTTGATAACGCCGTCATCCTTGCGGCGGGAATGTCCTCCCGGCTGGCGCCTCTTTCTTACGACAAGCCCAAGGGCCTTTTAATCGTGAAAGGGGAGGTGATGATTGAACGACAGATCCGGCAGCTTAAGGAAGCGGGGATTTCGGGCATCACCGTTGTGGTCGGGTATATGAAGGAACAGTTTTTCTACCTGAAAAGCAAATTCGGCGTTGATATTGTTGTCAATGATGAGTATAACACCAAAAACAACACGTCATCCATTATCCGGGTTAAGGATAAACTGAAAAACACCTATATTGTGTATTCCGATCTCTACTTCGCCAAAAACGTATTTAAGAGTCATGTGTACGCTTCTTACTACCCGTCAAAAATGCGCTACGGCTATTCAAACGACTACGGTTACACCGCCGACCGGAGCGGCAGAATCACCGCCATGACCACCTACAGTTGTGACGAGCTTGGTCTGGTTGGGGAGATTTACCTGGACCGGGAAACATCATCCCGTTTTGTCTTTCATCTGGAAAAGGAATATCAGATTCCGGCGGTTCAGCATGAGCTCCTGGATGGCATTCTGATGCGCCACCTTAAGGACATTGAATTGTACACCAGGGTTTATGATGAGGATACGGTGCATCAATTCGACACCTTTGAGGAACTGCGGGCCTTTGATCCTGATTTTATCGCCAACATCGATTCCCCTATTATCGGGAATATCTGTTCCGTGCTGAAATGCGAACGGAACAGTATTACTATTCTGGGACCCCTCAAGACCGGGTACACCAATACTTCCTTTATTTTTGAACAGGGCGGCAGGAAGTATATCTACCGTCACCCGGGGATAGGTACGGAAACCTACATCAACCGGAAGTGTGAGGCCTTTGCCGAAGAAAACGCCAAGCGGATGGGGATCGATAAAACGGTTATCCATATCGATCACGAAAGCGGCTGGAAAATATCTCACTTTATCGAAGGCTGCCGGGACATGAACCTGGAAAACAAGGATGAGCTAAAAAAGGCCATGGGGCTCCTCAAAAAACTGCACGATGAAAAATTGCAGTTCGACTGGGATTTTAACCCCATTGAGCGGGTGGAAGAACACATAAACGCCATGAAAAGCGCAGGCAAAAATGTGTCCGAATTTACCGAACAGCACAAGCGTATGCAGAAACTCTACAACTACACCGAGCAGGACGGATACGGCAGGGTTCTCTGCCATAACGACACCTGGTATCTCAATTACCTGGTGAACAACGACCTTTTCCTGCTTATCGACTGGGAATACGCCGGTATGGGGGACCCTTCGGCAGATGTGGCGAATTTTACCGCCGGGGTCAACTTCAATGAAGCGCAGTTTACCGAACTGTGCGAACTCTACGAGGGCCATCCCCTTTCGGAAAAAGAAAAACGCCACTTTTTCGGTTACCGGGGCCTGATGATGTACTACTGGTTTGTCTGGGCGGTCAGGCAGGAGTTCCAGGGCATCATGGTGGGGGAGTATTTGCAGATGTGGTACGAAGCGGCGGAGGAATACTCCGCCAAAGCATTAACCATGTATGAACAAAAAGGAGCAAAATAATGGCAATTGTGGGTACTATCGTTGTGTATGTGATTATGGCGTGTCTGGTCCTGGGGGCGGCCGCCTCAATTTTGCAGCCGGGCAGTGAATTGGGCAAACAGTTTACCGAAGGAATTTTTTCTGTGGGGCCGATTTTTCTGTCCGTGGCGGGTATATTCGCTTCCGTGCCCTATATCAGTCAATTCATCAACTATGTGTTCGGCCCGCTGTACGAACTGGCGGGGGCCGATGCATCCATGGCGGCGACCACCATTATCGCAGTGGACATGGGCGGCTATCAGCTTGCGGAAGCATTGGCCCACACCAGGGAGAACTGGATCATGGCCATGCTTACCGGTTTTATGGTCGGCGCAACGATTGTGTTTACCGTACCCATCGGTCTGTATATGATCCCCAAGGAAAAAGAAAACGCCTTTGCCCTGGGGATCATGTGCGGTATCCTGACGGTGCCGATTGGTGTGTTGATTTCCAGTGTGATCATCGCCCTGTCAAATCCCTGGATACGTGACACCATCTCTGTCGGCGGCCCAGCGAATTATCAGTTGATGATGGAGTACGCCGCCATCTTTAGAAACCTCGTGCCGCTCATCATCATTTGTGTGCTGATAGCCCTGGGGCTGCTGTTTATCCGCAGTATCATGATTAGGGCCTTTAAAATATTCGGCAAGTTTATTGAGGTGGGTGCGAAAATCGTACTGGTCCTGAGCATCGTAGAATACTTTACCGGCATATTCAGCAGGATCTTCGGCGGCTGGGGCTTTGCCCCGATTATCGCGGAGCCTACCAACATGGAACGGGCGCTGGAAATCTCAGGCTATATCGGGATGATGCTCGCCGGGGCCTTCCCCATGGTATACCTGATCAAGACCTATCTGGAAAAGCCCCTGGGCAAGCTCGGCAAGGTCCTCAACCTGAGTCCCCAGGCGACGGCGGGCATTCTGGCTGCCTCCGCGAATGTGCTGGCCCTGTTCCCCCTCACCAAGGACATGAAAAGCCGGGATGTTACCAAGGCTACCGCCTTTGCGGTTTGCGGCGCCTTCCTCTTCGGCGACCATCTGTCATTCATGGCGAATTTCCAGCCCACTTTGATTGTGCCGCTCATGGCCGGGAAATTTATCGCCGCCTGCGTGGCGGTGGCCTTCGCGAGCCTGCTGCTACGGAAGTCCGAGGCGTAAATGATGGAACTAACCAGAAAACAGTTTACGACCTTGAGTTCTTTGGCGGAAAGAGGAGAATGCACCGATGCGGACATCGCCGCCCTGGAGCCATACCGGGCTAAGCGGGCGGTTTTTATCGCCGCAGGCTTCGGCTCCCGGATGGTTCCCATCACCCTTAACACTCCCAAGCCCCTGATCCGGGTGAAGGGGATGCGAATAATTGATACCCTGCTGGATGCGGTGATTGCCGCAGGGATTGAAGAAATTTATATTGTCCGGGGCTATTTGGGGGAACAGTTCGATCAGCTTTTGTACAAATATCCTTCTATACGATTTGTGGAAAATCCCCTGTACAACGAGACGAACAATATTTCTTCCGCCCTCTGCGCCCGGTATTTTTTCAAAAATGCCTATGTGTTTGAGTCGGACCTGCTTTTGCGTAACCCCGCATTGATAACAAAATATCAATACACCAGCAATATCCTCGGGGTTCCGGTACAGGAAACCGATGACTGGTACCTTAAAACAACAGACGGCGTCATATCGGAAATGGGACAGGGCGGCAGGGATTGCTACCATTGGTATGGCATTTCATACTGGACAGAGCGGGATGGGGCGCTGCTGGCGGAACACCTCAAACAGGCTTTCGACAAGGTTGAGGGGGCGCGGGGGCGAATTTGGGACTACACGCCCCTGGATTACTTTAAAAAAGACTACCGGGTGGAAGTCCGGGAATGTACCTTCGATGATATCATCGAAATCGATACTTTTTCTGAGTTAAAGAAGCTGGATGAGACCTACCGGGTTTAAAAAAACACATGGCTTATCTGCTGATCCATCAGTACCAGCGCCCCCAGGATGCCCGTGTATATGGCAAACCCCAACAGTGACCGTTCCCGGACAATTTTCAGCATCAGCCGGATCGAGAAGAAGCCCACCACGGCGGCAGCCACGGTGCCGGCGATAATCGGCAGCGCCCCGATGCCGCTCCCCGCTGCTGCTCCGCCGCCATCCGCCAAATCCTTCACCTGTAAAACCAGGGCTCCCAGAATCGCCGGAATGGACAGCAAAAAGGAGAACCGGGCGGCAAAATCACGGTTCAGCCCGCGGGAAAGTGCCCCTGAAAGGGTAGCGCCGGACCGGGAAACCCCGGGGATAATCGCCACACCCTGGAGGATGCCGACAACCAGGGCGTCCGGCCAACGGATATCATCCTTTCCTTTAAGACCACCGGCACTGCCTGCACCCATCCGCCGGGAAAGCAATTCCGAGACGGTCAGGAGCGCCGCCGTAATCAGGAAGGCACAGCCCAGGAAAGACCCGGAAGCAAAGGCTGCCTCAATAAGATCCTTTCCCGCAAGGGCGATAATGACCGCCGGCAGGGTCGCCAGAATCAGGTAACCGGTCAGGGGCTGAATGGGCCGCCGCAGAATATCCCGGATATCTTTCCATAACACCACAAAGACCGCCGCTAGGGTGCCCACATGGACCATGGTATCGAAAAAGAGGGCGGGTTCCGAAATTTTCAAAATTTTCTGAAAAAGAACCAGATGGCCGGAGCTGCTCACGGGCAAAAATTCGGTAATGCCCTGGATTGCCCCCAGGAGGATGGCCTCAAATGTACTCATGATGATACAATAATTATATTGTCCGGGTAATTCAAGCGGCCCGCACATGTTCATATTTTGAACAACATTTATGCGGAATGTTGTAATTCCCGAATAAGTATGCTATGTTGTTTTTGACACAGCGGCCCCCGGAAAAATCCTTAAAATGGTATTGGGGGCGCGAATCCGGCAAGCCTGTTTCGGCGGCGGCTGGGTTCTTTTAGCCTTAATGGGGCCAAATTTTGCCTTTCCGGATGGAATTTATATTCCAGTCTGAATGGAATAGGTTTGTTCATTAGAAAAAACAATATGAAAGTGACCCAAAAGCACAAATTGTTCAAGATTCTGGTTAGAATCCCCGCCATTCTGGTTATCGCCGGGATTTGGTTCCTTTCCTCCCGGAGCATCCTCCCGCAGCCTAAAGGGATTCTGGGTTTTGACAAGTTCCAGCATCTTCTGGCCTACTTTGTCTTGGCCTGTGCGGCCGGTCTTTGGTTCCCTCGCCAAAAATGGCAGCGTCCCGGCGTCGCCCTCCTGCTGCTTGCCGCTGTTATCAGCTCCGTCTACGGCATCATCGACGAAATTCACCAATCCTTCGTTCCCGGCCGTGACTGTAACATCTGGGACTGGTTAGCAGATACCATTGGCGCCCTCCTCGGCGCAGGGACCATGAAGTTTTCGGCGCTTAAGTTGAAGCGGAAAGAAGAAACAAGTGAAACAGACAGTGTTGAGTAGACTGTAAAATATTTCGTTGGCATTGGAATATATACTTCATTACTACTGGAATATTTTGAAAAGTTAGCTTATATTTAAGCTATGAAAATATCGACGTTGCAGGAAGTCGGCATAGACCAGAAGGCGGCTTTGGACGAGCAAGGCTCGGGGCTTAGGCGAAACAGTTTGTCGGAGTTGCCGGATATCCGGAGCCATGCTCTGGTCGTCAGCGGCATACGGCGCTGCGGAAAAAGCACCCTGCTCTATCAGTTTGTCAAAAAATTGGGGCGGCCCTTTTTCTATTTTAATTTTGACGATCTCCGCCTCTATGATTTTTCCGTGGCGGATTTTGGGCTGCTGGACCGGGTCATTGCCGATTCCGGCGCCCGGCTGCTTTTTTTTGACGAAATCCAGTCGGCGGAGCGTTGGGAACTCTATGTCAGGCAGAAACTGGACGAGGGTTTCCAGGTCATCATAACCGGCTCCAATGCCTCCCTCCTTAGCCGGGAGCTGGGCAGCAAGCTGACCGGCAGGCATCTGTCAAAAGAACTTTTTCCCTTTTCTTACGATGAATATTGCGGTTTTACCGGTCAGGCCGCCAGCGCGGCGTCCCTGGACACATATCTGGAAAAGGGCGGCTTTCCCGAATATCTTAAAACCGGCAATGCGGAAGTTCTGACCCAGCTTCAGCAGGATATTTTGTACCGGGACATTGCGGCCCGTTACGGGCTTCGGGATGCGGCCTCCTTGCACCGCCTTTTCGGGTACCTCGTGTCCAATGCGGCCCAACTGGTATCCCCCAGCAAGCTGCTTTCCGTGGCGGGGGTCAAATCGGCCACCACGGTGCTTGAATACTTTTCCTATTTTGAAGCGGCCTACCTGATTCACTTGGTACCCTGTTTTGCCTGGTCCGCCAAGGCCCGGAGCCTTGCGCCCAAGAAACTGTACATCGCCGATCCGGGGATCATCAAAACCGGTTCCGCGTCCTTTTCCGGCAATTTGGGCGCCCTGCTGGAAAACTTTGTCTTTACCAGCCTGCGGCCCTATACCTGGGACCTTTTTTATTTTGCTGACAAAGACGGGGAGTGCGATTTCATCGTGAATCCCCACGGGCAGCACCCCATTTGTGTTCAGGTTACCCTGGAGCTGACGACGGATGATGAGGCCCGTGAAATACAGGGCCTTCTGGCGGCGCTTAAATTTTTCGGGCAGGACGAGGGAATCATCCTTACCCGGAACACCGAGGATATTATCCTGGAACAGGGAAAGCGGATTCAGGTTATCCCTGCCTGGAAATATGACTTTGCGGGAAACGGCATTAAATGAAAGGCATCATCCTTGCCGGGGGTGCGGGCACCCGGCTCTATCCCATTACCCGTGCGGTTTCCAAGCAGATCCTGCCCCTCTACGACAAGCCCATGATCTACTATCCCCTGTCGGTGCTGATGCTTGCGGGTATTCGGGAAGTGCTGATCATCTCCACTCCCCGCGACCTGCCCCTGTTCCGGGAGCTTTTCGATGATGGCATTTGGCTGGGGATGCGTTTTGAGTATCAGGTCCAGGAGAGTCCCCGGGGCCTTGCGGACGCCTTCATTTTGGGCGCTGATTTTATCGGCAACGACAGCTGCGCCCTGGTACTGGGGGATAACGTCTTTTACGGCCGGGGATTCAGCGGGACATTGCGGGAGACCGCCGCTAAAGTCGAAAAGTCCGGGGGCGGGGCGATCTTTGGCTATTACGTGAAGGACCCCGCCGCCTATGGGGTGGTGGAATTTGACGCGCAGGGCACAGCCCTCTCGATAGAGGAAAAGCCTCTGGCCCCCAAATCCCATTACGCGGTGCCGGGGTTGTATTTTTACGATAACGATGTGGTGAAGATCGCAAGGGACATCAGGCCCTCCGCCCGCGGAGAAATCGAGATCACCGCAGTAAACAACGCCTACCTGAACCAGGGGCGGCTTTCGGTAGAAGTTCTTGGCCGGGGCATGGCATGGCTGGACACCGGCACCTACGACGGGCTCCTTGAGGCTTCAAACTTCATCGCGACGATTCAAAAACGGCAGGGCATGTACGTGTCCTGCATCGAAGAAATTGCCTATGCCAACCGCTGGATCTCCCGTGATGATCTGTTACGGCTCGCAGCTTCCTATAAAACAGAATATGGCGAATACCTTAGCTATGTGGCGGAAAACCTTTAAAAAGATCCCGCAGGAGTTTATCTTTGCCCTTTAGTTTTGAACCCGGTCCCATTGCGGGGCTCTACGAAATTCAGCCCAAAGTCTTCGGGGACAGCCGGGGATATTTTTTTGAAAGCTACTCGGAGCGGGATTTTGCCGCGGCGGGTTTATCCATGGCCTTTGTGCAGGATAACCAGTCCCGGTCGGTAAAGGGGGTGCTCCGGGGCCTGCACTTTCAGAAGACCCACCCCCAGGGCAAGCTGGTCCGGGCCATCGAAGGGGAAGTGTTCGATGCGGCGGTGGATATCCGGCCCGGTTCACCCACTTATGGGAAGTGGCACGGGGTGGTGTTAAGCGGGGAAAAGCAGAACCAGTTTTACATCCCCGAAGGCTTTGCCCACGGGTTTTTGGTTTTGAGCGGGACCGCCGTTTTTGCCTATAAGTGCACCGATTTTTACCACCCCGAGGATGAGGGGGGTATCATCTGGGATGATCCCGCCATCGGCATTGACTGGCCGGATCTGGGGATGGCGTATCTCCTCTCCGAAAAAGACCGGAAGCTTCCCGCCTTTGCCGGGGTTCATGGGTGATTTGGCTTATCGGTAATAAGGGAATGCTGGGAACTGAACTTTCCCTGCTTCTTGAAAAGAAGGGAATTCCCCACACCGGTACGGACCGGGAAGTGGATATTACCGATCCTGCTGCCCTTGGGGTTTTTGCAGAAAAGCAGGCCGCCGCCGGTCAGCCTTTCACGTGGATCATCAACTGCGCCGCCTATACGGCGGTGGACAAAGCCGAGGGTGATGCTGAAACCTGTGGCCGCCTGAACACCGACGGTCCCGGCAATATCGCTGAAACCGCCAAAAAGATCGGCGCCCGGCTCATCCATTTTTCTACCGACTATGTGTTTAACGGCAGGGGAAGTCAGCCTTACAAAGAAGATGATCCCACGGACCCCACCGGTGTTTACGGCCTGACCAAACGGGACGGGGAGCGCCGGATTCTTGCGGCGAATGATGCCACATGGATCATCCGTACCGCCTGGCTTTACGGCAGGTACGGGAATAACTTTGTGCATACCATGCTCCGGTTGATGAAGGAGCGTGACAGCGTTTCTGTGGTGAAGGACCAGCGGGGCAGCCCCACCTGGGCTTACGATTTGGCTAACGCAGTAACGCTGTTAATTGCGGCGGTTGAGGGCGGTAAACCGGTTTCCCCCGACATCTATCATTACACCAACGAAGGGAACATTACCTGGTTTGATTTTGCGCAGGAAATCTACGCTCAGGGCAGGAAACTCGGGCTGATCCCAAAGGCTTGCGCGGTTAAGCCCTGCGCCAGCGCCGAGTTTCCCGCAAAGGTGACCCGCCCGGCTTATTCGGTACTGGACAAAGGCAAGATGCAGGCCGCCCTGGGCATTGAAATACCCGCGTGGGACGCGAGTCTGGAGCAATACTTAAGAACATGCGTACCTTGAGTAACGTCTTAGTCACCGGCGGCGCCGGATTCATCGGCGTCAACTTTATTCATACCTTGCTGAACAGGACCCCTGCCTTTACCGGCCGGATCATCAACCTGGATGCCCTGACCTATGCGGGGAATGCCACGAGCCTTGCGGATATAGAAAAACAATTCGGTGACAGTAATACTACGGGAACGGCCCGGTATTTTTTTGAACACGGCAATATCTGTGACCGCCCCTTTGTAGAAACACTGTTTAAGAAATACGATATTGACACGGTGGTACATTTTGCCGCGGAAAGCCATGTGGACCGGTCTATTCTGGGGCCTGAGGCTTTCATCAAAACCAATGTGATGGGGACCTTTACCCTGCTGGATGCGGCCCGCGCTTATTGGCAGAACAGTAATACTGCGGACAAGCTCTTTCACCACATCAGCACCGATGAGGTATACGGCTCCCTGGGGGAGACAGGGTACTTTACCGAGGCCACGGCCTATGATCCCCGGTCCCCCTATTCGGCGGGCAAGGCTTCAAGCGATCATCTGGTGATGGCCTATCACCATACTTACGGGCTGCCGGTGACCCTGTCCAATTGTTCCAACAACTACGGCCCCTATCAGTTTCCCGAAAAGCTCATCCCCCTGATGATCCTCAACATGCTTGAGGGGAAGTCCCTGCCGGTGTACGGGGACGGGAAAAACATCCGTGACTGGGTGTATGTGGAGGACCACAACTGCGCCGTTTGGACTGTTATGCAAAAGGGTGTAACCGGGGAAAAGTACAATATCGGCGGGGAGAACGAGTGGGAGAACATCAAGCTCCTGGACACCCTGATTAGCATCGTGTCAAAAAAGGCAAACCTCGATCCTGTCAAAGTCCGGGGGACCATCACCTATGTAAAGGACCGGCCCGGCCACGACCGGCGCTATGCCATCGACTGTTCCAAGATCAAGCGGGAACTGGGGTGGCGGCGGGAAGTAAGTTTTGAGGCGGGGCTTGAAAAGACCGTGGACTGGTATCTGGCGAACACGGCATGGATTGACGGTATCCGCAGCGGGGAGTACCAGACGTGGGTGGAGCGGAATTATGGGGGGCGGGGTAATTAAATGAGAGCAGTATTTATGGGATTAGGTTACATTGGCCTTCCCACTGCGGCGGTAGCTGCCAGCAAAGGAATTCAGATTACCGGTGTCGATGTAAACCCCGAAGTGGTTGATACCATCAATCAGGGAAAGATACATATCGCAGAACCGGAGCTGGACAGGCTGGTAAAAACCGTAGTAGAAAAAGGAAATCTGAAAGCCGCATTACAACCGGAAGAAGCGGACGCTTTTTTTATTGTGGTTCCCACGCCCTTTAAACAAAATCACCGGGCAGATATATCATTCGTGGAATCTGCAACCCGGATGGTTATTCCCTATTTACGGGAAGGAAATCTCTTTGTGATTGAATCCACATCTCCGGTACTAACAACAGAAAAGATGGCGGATATTATCTTTAAGGCGCGGCCTGAGTTAAAAGAAAAGGTATATATCGCCTATTGCCCTGAACGGGTGTTGCCGGGAAATGTATTGTATGAATTAGAGCATAATGATCGGGTCATCGGCGGCATAAACCCTGAATCGGTTGATAAGGCGGCTGCGTTTTACGCACAGTTTGTGCAGGGTACGCTGCACAAGACCAACGCCCGGACCGCAGAAATGTGCAAGCTGACCGAAAACGCTTCCCGCGATGTGCAGATAGCCTTTGCCAATGAGCTGTCCATGATCTGTGAGAAGTCCGGTATCAATGTATGGGATCTGATTGAGCTGGCGAACAAGCACCCACGGGTAAAAATATTGCAGCCCGGTTGCGGGGTAGGGGGGCATTGCATCGCGGTGGACCCCTGGTTTATTGTGTCGGATTTTCCTGAACAGGCGCATTTTATTAAGCAGGCACGGGAGACGAATGATTACAAAGCCGACTGGTGTGCCAACAGGGTGCTGGAAGCCTGTGAACACTTTATCCATAACAATAATAAAGAGCCGGTCATAGCCTGCATGGGGCTTGCCTTTAAACCCGATATTGATGATTTGCGTGAATCTCCTGCAAAGTATATAACCTCCCGGATTATCTCCGAAGCAAAGGCCGAGATGCTGGTGGTGGAACCGAATATTAAAAGTCATAAGACATTCAATCTTGTGCCGTACCAGGAAGCGTATGACAAAGCTGATATCGTGGTGTGGCTGGTCAAGCATAAAGAATTTTTAAATATGGCGGTTGATAGCAGCAAAACAGAACTGGATTTTTGCGGTATTCGGAAATGAAAAAAATATTACTCGTATTCGGCACACGTCCGGAAGCCATCAAAATGGCCCCGTTGGTAAAGGAGTTTCAGAAACATCCTGACCAATTTGATACAAAAGTATGTGTAACCGGACAGCACCGACAAATGCTGGATCAGGTTTTGGACGTGTTTGATATCAAGCCCGATTATGATTTGAACATCATGGCGCCCAATCAGGATTTGTATGACATTACATCAAAAGTGATGCTGGGCATGCGGGGTGTGTTAAAGGAAGCGAAGCCTGATATTGTGTTTGTGCATGGCGACACGGCTACATCCCTTGCGGCGGGTCTTGCGGCGTTCTATCAGCAGATACAGGTGGCGCATATTGAGGCGGGGTTGCGGACTTATAACCTCGCTTCCCCCTGGCCGGAAGAGATGAACCGGCAATTGACGGATCGGTTGTGCGCGTATTGTTTTGCACCGACTGAAAATTCAAAGAAAAATTTATTGCAGGAAAAGATAGGTGCGAATATCGTAGTTACCGGGAATACGGTAATTGACGCTTTATTGATGGCCGTAGAGATTATCAAGACAAAGCCTGAATTGCGGCAAAAAATCGTAAATGAATTAGAACAAAAAGGATATAAGCCGAAAGAGGGCAAAAGATATATCTTGGTAACCGGCCATCGCCGGGAGAACTTTGGGGAAGGGTTCCTGAATATTTGCAAGGCCCTGCAAGAAATAGCGATACAGTATCCTGATATGGATATCGTGTATCCGGTACATCTCAACCCGAATGTGCAAAAGCCGGTGTATGAACTTTTAGCAGGGATAAATAATATATACTTAACTGACCCGCTGGACTATCTTCCCTTTGTGTATATGATGCAGCATTGCTATCTGATTTTGACTGACAGCGGAGGAGTGCAGGAAGAAGCGCCGTCTCTGGGTAAGCCTGTCTTGGTGATGCGGGATACGACCGAGCGGCCTGAGGCGGTAGAAGCGGGGACAGTGAAGCTGGTGGGGACGGATGCCGCAATGATTGTTGAGTATATGAACTTATTGTTACAGGATGAAGGGCTGTATGATAAAATGGCCCGGGCGCATAATCCCTATGGGGATGGACGGGCATGTGAGCGAGTAGTGAAAAACCTTTAATTATCAAAACCGGACAGGAAGTATTTGTCAGCTGTTTTAAAACTATTTTCTTTACTTACTCCCGTTGAACGGCGCCGCCTGATCCCGATAACTATTGCTATTTTAATCGCTTCGGTACTGGAAATGGTTGGAGTGGGGTCGTTGGGACCGTTTATGGCAGTCGTTGCCGACACTGCAGTAATACAAAACCAAGCGATCCTGGCATGGGTATATCAAGCCTTTGGTTTTCAGACTGACCGGATATTCCTCATCTTTCTGGGTATTGTGGTTTTTGTTGCAGTATTGATCTCCACGGCATTTAGAATGGTAGTTTCCTATATTGTGTTCCGGTATACCGGGAATCGCCGGTATACCTTGGGGTTAAGGTTATTTAGGCAGTATTTGTATCAGCCTTATTGTTTTTTTCTGAATCATAATTCAGGGGATTTGTCCGCAAAACTGCTGAATGAAGTTGATTTAGCCATTGGCGGTGTATTGGCGCCCGCAATGGATATTTTAGTACGTGTTTTCTTGATACTGGCAATTCTTGTTTTTTTAATTATTATGAAACCAATTATTGCTTTGATAACGTTTGGAATATTTGGGTTATTATATGCGATACTATACAGGATGGTACGACAAAAGCTTACCCGTTATGGTAAAGACGTAGGAGAATCTGATAAAATTCGTTATAAGGCTGCCGCTGAGGCATTCGGCGGGATTAAGGATGTAAAAATTCTGGGGAAAGAACCTTTTTTTGCTCAGGCATACAGTTTAGGGGCCCGGCGATTTGCAACAAACCAGGCGGCGAATCAGATATTATCGGGGGTTCCGGGACAGGCCATGCAGTCGCTGGCGGTGGGATTTGCAGTTGTATTAATAATAGTCTTACTTGGCATGAATGGTTCTCTGGTGGAAATATTACCCTTATTGGCAATCTATGCATTCGCGATTATGCGGTTGATGCCGAATGTTTTGGATTTTTTTCATGATGCGGCCAATATACGGTATAATAGTTATTTAGTGGATGCATTATATACGGATATGACAACTCTTCCGCTGCCGCCTGTCAGATCCGATGCGGAAGCCATTCATGAGGCGCCGATGGTGCTGCCCTTTACCAGCCATATAGATTTACAGGGAATAGTGTTTTCATATCCCGCTTCACGTGAGCCTGTATTGAAGGCGGTTGATTTGCATATTGAGCGGAACACTACCATTGGTTTTGTTGGAGCGACAGGGTGCGGGAAGACTACACTGGTTGATGTCATCATGGGGCTGCTTGAACCGGACGCCGGTTCAATTGTGGTGGATGATGTTCCGGTTATTGCCGCTCCTGCCGACAGTGATACTGTTAATATCGTTTCCTGGCAGCGCAATTTTGGTTATGTACCTCAGCAGATTTATTTGAGTGATGATACGGTTGCGGCGAATATCGCCTTTGGTCTCCCCGAGGATATGCGGGATATGGCGATGGTAGAACAGGCTGCACGGGTAGCGAATCTGCATGAATTTATTACCACAGAATTGCCCGATGGATATAACACCCTGGTCGGAGAACGCGGGGTCAGGCTTTCGGGGGGCCAGCGGCAGCGTATCGGCATTGCCCGTTCGTTGTATCATGATCCGGATATCCTCGTCATGGATGAAGCTACCAGCGCCCTTGATTCGGTAACGGAAGACGCAGTAATGGACGCGATACATAATCTTAAGCATTCAAAAACAATAATTCTTATTGCACACCGGCTTTCTACAGTACATGAATGTGATATGATTTATTTAATGGAAAGGGGACGGATCATCGCACGGGGTGCATATGATGAATTAATTCAAAACAGTCATCAGTTCAGGGCAATGGCAAAAACGACAGAAAAGTAAATTATATTTCAGGGAAATTATCGTGTTAACAAATTCAACAATTCTTATTACCGGCGGAACAGGTTCATTTGGGAATACTTTTGTCCCTATGACCCTGGCGAAATATAACCCCAAGAAACTGGTTATCTATTCCCGTGATGAAATGAAACAATGGGAAATGGCAAAAAAGTTCGGTGATGATGAAAGGGTTCGTTTTTTTATCGGTGATGTACGGGACCGGGAACGTTTGTACCGCGCCCTTGATGGTGTCGATTATGTAGTCCATGCTGCCGCTACAAAAATAGTGCCCACTGCCGAATATAATCCTTTTGAATGTGTTAAGACCAATGTAATGGGCGCCATGAATTTGATCGACGCCTGTATTGATAAGGGGATTAAGCGTTGTGTCGCCCTGAGCACCGATAAAGCCAGCTCGCCGGTTAATTTATACGGCGCAACAAAACTTTGCAGTGATAAGCTTTTTATCGCGGGGAATTCGTATGCAGGCGGAAAAAACACCCGTTTCGCCATCGTGCGCTATGGAAATGTAATGGGTTCCCGTGGTTCGGTTATTCCGTTTTTTATCGATCAGGCAAAAACAGGAAAGCTTACCATCACCGATGACCGGATGACCCGGTTTATGATAACCCTGGAACAGGGCGTCGAGCTTGTCTGGCATGCCTTTAATGATATGGAAGGCGGAGAAATCTATGTAAAAAAGATCCCTTCCATGAAATTGGTGGATATAGCCAGGGCAGTTTCTGAAACCGCGAAACAGGAAATAATGGGCATACGCCCCGGGGAAAAGCTGCATGAGCAAATGATAGGGGCAGAGGATGCCCTTTATACTTATGAATATAAAGAGCATTTTAAAATTCTTCCACAAATACACGAATGGAATAAAGATTTGAGGCGGATTAAAGATGGAAAAGCTGTCTCGGAAGTTTTTTCTTATTCTTCGGATAATAACACAGAATGGATGAGTATTGATGAATTAAAAAAATGGATAGAAATCAATGGGGATAAAGTTGGAAGGACATGATAAGTAAGGAAATTGTACTTAAACGTATTTAAGAAACAGAATCGCTTATGAAGGATGGGATGGATTTGAATATTTCTACAAAAAGTATTTCAGCTGTAATATGTACATGGAATTGTGAAAATACTATAGGCCTTGTTTTAGATTCAGTAAAAGCAAATAACATCGAAGAAATAATTGTTGTTGATGCTGATTCAGAAGATAAAACGTTTGAAATAGCTAAAAAATATACTGATTTAATATTTCATGACCCACGGGAGGGACTTGCAAAGGCAAGAAATATAGGCATTTCGCATGCAACAAGGGAATATGTTATAAATATTGGCAGTGACAATATTATGCCCAAAGATAGTATTGTGAAAATGTTGTCTTATATGGCTAATAATGGTTACAGCGGTGTTTCTGCTCAAACGTTGTTAAAAGATAAGGATAATTACTGCTCATTTGCAATGAATATCTATAAGCAATTACGATATTATCCGGGTGAACGTAATGTGATAGGTACTCCCACATTATTTAAAACAGAGCTTTTAAAAAATAATCCTTATGATAATAAAATGAGCTGGAGCGATGATGGTGATATTTGTACAAGGTTATTAAAAATAGGCCATAAATTCGCAATAGCAGATGTCATAGTTTATGAAATTGGAAGTGAAAAATTATCATCAGTTATTGCTCGATGGAAACAATATGGAAAAAGTGATTGGGAGACCTATTCAAAATATTCTCCCGAATGGTCTTTTTCAAGAAAAATTCAATCGCTATTATATCCATTAAAAAATGAATTAATATTTCCGTTAAAAAAAGCAAAACCTGTTGATAAATTAAAAATCCTTCCGTTTTTGCTATTAATTGTATCAATTCGATATTTTTCCTGGATTAAATGGAGCTTTAAAAAATGATAAAATATGCTTCAAAAAAATAGTATATAAAGCGGATAAAAGATGAAGAAAATATGCATAATCGGTGGTTGCGGACATGTTGGTATACCTTTGGGACTTGCATTTGCGAGCAAGGGCTATTTCCTATCGCTGTTGGATATAAACAAAAAGGCGGTGGATTCTATAAATTCAGGAAATCTTCCGTTTGTGGAGGATGATGCGGAGGAATTACTTCAATCGCATATAGGCAAGAATCTGATCGCGACAACTGACGAGAATATTATTATGGAACAGGATGTCGTTGTGTTTGTGACGGGAACTCCTGTCGATGAACATCTTACTCCAAAGATTTCCACGGTGGTGAGCGTGATAAAAAATTACGCCCCAAGGCTTAAGGCTAACCAGCTTGTGATTTTACGAAGTACGATTTTTCCAGGTACAACAGAAATTATTGACAACACATTTGAGCAACAATTTGGGAAAAATCGACCATATCTTGCATTTTGTCCTGAGAGAATATTGCAGGGTAAGGGCATAGAAGAAATATTTGCCTTACCGCAGATTGTTTCCGCCATCAATAAAGAGTCCGAGGATATGGCAGCAGAGTTGTTCTCGAATATAGCTCCGAAAATTATCCGTCTTGCGCCTAAAGAAGCGGAGCTTGCCAAGCTTATGACGAACAGTTGGCGTTATTTGGAATTTGCGATAGCCAATCAGTTTTATATGCTTGTCGAGTCTCAGGGGCTTGATTTTTATCGGATATTTAATGCGATGAAAGATGACTATCCCCGTGCGAAATATTTTGCGAAACCGGGACTTGCTGCAGGTCCGTGTCTGTTTAAAGATACAATGCAGCTGTCACATTTCTATAACAATTATTTTACGCTTGGATCAGATGGAATGTTGGTCAATGAAGGGCTGCCGAATTTTTTGGTTGAACAGTTGGAGAAGAAGCTCGGTACGCTTAAGGGCAAAAAAATAGCCTTGCTTGGTATGACATTTAAGGCAGACAATGACGATGTTCGCGAAAGTTTGTCATTCAAACTTAAAAAGCTATTGGAGTTTAAAATAGCGAATGTTGCGATACATGATCCCTATTTGAAAACTGCATCGCTTAACGAAATATTGGCGGGAGCTGACGGGGTCATGCTCGGTACCCCGCATAGGGAATACAAGGATGTCAAGCCAGCTGTGCCATCTGTGGATTGCTGGGGTTTTTGGAATACAGAGGAATAAGGTGAAATTACTTATAACCGGATCGGCCGGATTTATCAGCGGATATTTGGTAGAGGAACTATTAAAGCACGGGCATTATGTGGTCGGCATAGATAACTTTTCTAAATATGGCAAGGTAAAGAAATCCTATGACGATAATCCAAACTATGATTTTTACGAGGGCGACGTCAAAGATACTGAGCTGATGAAGTCGCTGGTAAAAGACTGCGATCAGATTGTGGCGATTGCGGCTATGATTGGTGGAACAGCTTATTTCCATACATATCCGTATGACATTATGGCGGAAAATGAAAAGATTATAGCAAGTACTTTCGACGCCGCACTTGCCGAATTTAAGCGTCCCGGAAATAATTTAAAAAAGATAACAATGTTCTCCTCTAGTCTTGTTTTTGAACGGGCGGTAAAATTCCCAAACCGTGAAGAAGATGTTTTATTCACAATTCCACCGATGAGCGCGTACGCTTTTCAAAAATTGACGACCGAGTATTGGTGCCGTGCAGCATCAGATCAATACGGGCTACCCTATACGATAATCCGCCCATGCAATTGTGCGGGGATCGGCGAAAAAAAGGCCCTTATTGACCCTAATTTGCCATCCGGCAATATAAACATGGCTCTCGGTCACGTAATTCCCGATATCGTGAAAAAGATTGCGTTTGGGCAGGATCCTTTGCATATTCTTGGTACGGGTAAGCAGACACGGCATTTTACCTATGCCGGCGATATAGCAGACGGAGTCGTGAAAAGTATAGAAAGCGAAAATTCCGTGAACGAAGATTTCAATATAGTGACTGAAACTTCTACATCCATACTGGACCTTGCCATGAATATTTGGCGGCGGATAAATGGGGATAGACCGTTCACGTTTGTCTCCGACGAAGCGTTCAAATACGATCAGGTTATCCGTGAGCCGTCGAATGTAAAAGCCAAAGAGTTACTGGGATTCGAGGCGAAAACTACCCTCGACCAAATCCTCGACGAGGTTGTCCCCTGGGTGCAGGAACAAATAAAAAAATGAAAAGCATGGAGAAATAATCATGCCGTATGTACCCTTTAGGGAAGCATTGGGTAATATGGAAATATCAAGAGGAGATATCCTTATGGTCACTTCCGATATTACCCGCTTGATGATGCTACAAAAAACTAATGAAAAATCACTGGATACAAATCCACTTATTGATGCACTACAAACTCTTGTGGGAGAAGAGGGGACCCTGTTATTTCCCACATATAATTGGAATTTCTGCAAGGGTCAACCATTTGATTATTATAAAACGCCTTCTCAGACTGGTTTTTTCAGCAAGGTCGCCTTACAGAGGAAGGATTTTAAGCGTACCAGGCACCCTATATATTCCTTCGCTGTATGGGGGAAATATAAGGATTTTCTTTGTTCCCTTGAAAATATAGAATCCTTTGGCTCCGATTCGCCTTTTGATTTTCTGTATAAACAGCATGGGAAAAATCTTATCATAGATGTCAAATCTGTGTTTACCTTTAAGTTATATGTAGAGGAATCGGTTGGCGTTCCCTACCGGTATATAAAAAATTTTACCGCCCTTTATACGGATGAATTGTCAAATTGCAGTGAAAAAACCTATTCCATGTATGTAAGGAATTTGGAGATGGATGCCGATTCTGATGTTCAGTTGTATATGGACGATCTTAAATGTGAAGGGATCGCAAAAGAAAATATGATAAATGGTGTGTCTTTTCTAATGGTTGATCTTTACCGGGCTTTCGATGTCTTGAGAAATGATATTTTATACAACCGTTCGAGAAAAATTGCATCTTATAAAGGACAATGATTATGAATACTAATGATAAGATGGATGAAATATTCCGGGAAATTTGTCGTTTGGATAATGTTGCCATAGTATATGATGAATGGAAGCCTGGAGATATCGTTGATTGGGATTCTATGGCGAGTTTGGAACTTGTCCAGTCATTGGAAAACGAATTTCATATTTCAATTGATTTTGAGGAACTTTTGGAATTGTCAGATTGGGGTAAATATAAAATTTTAGTGAATAATAAAATTGGTAATGCAAAGTAAGGGTTGTGAAAGTATGTATATCACCGTCCTGGAAGTTATTTTGTCCCATGCGGCTTCTGTTCCCGGTAAAACAGCCTTGGTCGATCATAATAACAAGCTGACTTATAGGGAACTTCTTAAGGCAATACAGGCAGCAGCTTTCTTCCTGCGTAAAAGGGGTGTGCAAAAAGGAGACATGGTAATAATTTCAGCAATTCCTTCTATTCGCTTTGTTGTCGCTTATTTTGCCGTTTTGTATATTGGGGCGGTCGCTATCCCGGTTGATAAGAATGCAAATAAAGACGCGATAATAAAAATGAGTGAATATTTTAACAGCAAAGTTGTTTTTATTGAAAATGATGTAATAGAAGCTATAAATACTTATAAGTTATCCGAATTAACTAATGAATTTTTTAACGATCCTGTCCAGCCTGAAGTACTTGTCGGAGAAGATCTTGCCAATATATTTTTTACTAGCGCAACGACTGGCAGCCCAAAGGGTGTCATGTTGACCCATAAAAATATACTATCCCAAACATTGGCTACCATTGACATAACAGATGTTTCATCAGATGTTGTCTGGCTCATTCCTATACCCTTACATCATGTAGCGGCGTTACGTCGTTTGCGTGCTGTGTTGTTTTGTGGTGGAACTGTTGTACTGGAAAACGGGTTTAGTTCACTGATAAATATATTTGGCACAATAATAAAGAATCGTTGTACCGGAATTACCTGTACTCCGTCTGCAATGAGGATTCTTTATGAACAAACAAAAAATAATATAAGCAAGCTATTCGGTGGCTTACAAGCTATCGTGCTTGATACCATGCCAATACCATTGGATATGAAACAAAGTCTGGTTAAAGACTTACCCCTGGTAAATATTTACAATGTATATGGATCTACGGAAGCTGCAGGTATTATCGCCATAAATTACAGCAAAAGGACAGATAAAATTGGTTCAATAGGTATCCCTGCCACTGGTGTTAAAGTTAAAATTGTTAATAACGACAATAAAGAAATAAAATCAAGTCCGGAAAATACCGGCAGGCTGGCGATATATGGTGATATGGTTATGCGTGGGTATTGGGGCGAAGAAAAACTAACCCAGGAGTCTATAGTCGATGGCTGGCTGATAATGAATGATATAGCCTATATTGATGATGATGGTTATATTTTTTTATTGGGCCGGGTCGATGATATTATTATTATTGGTGGAGAAAAGGTTTCCCCCTTTGAAATAGAAAATAAGATAAACAGCTTCGAAAGTATTAAGGATTCTTGTTGCATTGCTGTGGAAGACCCTCAAGGTGTTTTGGGACAAATTCCAATAGCATTTATAACTGTTCACAAAGATATGTCCTATTCGGAAAAATTATTACATGATTATCTTCAGCAAAATCTGGAAAGGCATAAAATACCGCGAAAGATAATCCTTGTTGATGAAATTCCCCGGAACATAATGGGAAAAATGCTTCGCCGGGAATTGATAAAAGCATATCAGGAAAATTGACTAATTTTTCAATATATTATTGTTAGGAGTTGTATCATGGAACAAAAAACCGTTGGGATTGATGGGACAAAAGTATTGTATGCCAAATCAAAGGATGAGATGGATGAAAAGGAAATATTGTATGAATATTTCAGGAATTCGCCAGTTCCCGAAGACTTGATGTTGGAACAACTTTCTTTATACATTACCAGGCAAAATTTATCAGATATATTATATTATGATAATTTATATAAAAAGATACTGGATAAACACGGAGTTATTTGTGACCTTGGTGTTTTTTATGGCCGACCATACCGGATGCGCCTATGATTAATATTTTCATAACAGCACCTATTTTATTCAATCCACTTTACATTGTGTGGATACGCGCTCCCATTATTTTTGTATAGAATTTTTATTCCATTCCTGTTATTGGGGTCATCTCTTTGAACATAATCATCATGTCCGTATATCACATTAAATATTTCTGTATATACCGGGTTCCAGCTAAACATCCTGGAGTAATCCATTTTGTAAGAAAACATACCTTCAAAATGAGAATAATCATTTTTATAGGGAAATGGCGGTATAAAGTCGCTGATAATCAAATATCCATTATTGGACAAGCACCTATCTACTTCATAAGCAATTTTAAATAGATCTTCTC
>BOAV01000027.1 GCA_026002045.1 Spirochaetia bacterium
CGGTTGTTATTCGTGGTTACGGGGTCAGTGTTCTGCCCCAGGTCCACAGCAACCGGTAGTTGTCCTTCCGAACTCCTACAGCATACCAGATAAACCGCATACTATTTATCATAGCTTCGTGGTTAAATTTTTCATTTTGGAATCGGCTCACTCATTTATTACTGATTGGTCTTAATCACGTCCGCGCTCAAGGTTGCCTTGTCTACAAAAAAGTTAATGGTGCTGTCATACCGTACATTGGCCAGCCGGATGCCGGCGCCGAAACTGGCTTGGGCCTGCTCTAATGCCATGTTGTACAATTTTGTCCGCCGGGCCTCAGGTTTTGTGAAAACCGGCAGGGCAAAATCATTACTTACATTCACCTTGCCCGCCAGTGTCCGTTCCTGGGGGTCCGGGAAGATCATCACCCCATCGGTTTCACCAATCCTGTAGCCAAACTTGAATTCCGAGGTCTTCAAACTATCGGGAACCCATTTGGCCACCTTGCGTTTACCGGACTTTGCGTCGACAGTGACCGCCTGGGGGTCCACAAAGAAAATGCTTTCGGTTCCCCTGGAGGCTACCGGCTTTACCGTTCCCTCCGGGACCAGGGCATTGGTTTTACGGTCAGCCGAATAAGAAATCCGGTCAGGAAGAATGGTAAGTTCCGTGCCGGTCTGATTTTTTACCTTCAGGGTTACCAATTTAGCGTTATTGTTTTCCAGTTCCGCATAGACCTTTTCATCTTCATAGGTTGCCAAATCAATGGAGGTACAAGCCGAAATGAGAAGGATGGAAAGGACGATCAGTGACAGATAGATCTTTTTCATATATATCCTTTTTTCAAAATTTTTTGCCCTCCGAAGACGGCGCCTCAATGCTCATTATAACTATACCAAAGTCCGGGCAATGCGGACAATATCCGCGAAGACCCCGCCGGCGGTAACCTGCGCCCCCGCGCCGGGGCCCTTGATCACCATGGGAAGGCTGGAATAACGGTCCGTGGTGATCACCACGATGTTGTCGGAATCCACCAGGGAACGGAAGGGGCTGCTCGCCGGTTCGGAGCGGAGGGAGATCTTCGCAGCCCCTTCTTCGATGACCGCCACATAACGCAGGGACTTGCCCTCTGCGGCGGCGGCGGCCCGGCGCTTTTCAAAGGCGGCGTCTGACTTTTCAAGCTCAGCGAAGAAGGCATCCACATCTTTGGCCTTGAAGCAGGCCGGGGGCAGGATCGGTTCTATGGCAACGGCGGAAAATTCCAGGGACAGGCCGCATTCCCGGGCCAGGATCAGGGCCTTGCGGGCGGCGTCCATGGCGTTCAGGTCGTCACGGGGATCCGGTTCGGTGTAACCCTTGGCCTTGGCCTCCCGCACCAGGGCGGAAAAGGGCTTGCTGCCGTCGTAGTTATTAAAGATGAAGCTTAAAGTCCCGGAAAGCACCGCCTCGATGCGGCGGACCTTGTCGCCGGAAAGAAAAAGATCCCGCAGGGTGGAGATAACCGGGAGCCCCGCACAGACCGTGGTCTCGTAGAGGTAGGGGATGCCCCGGTCCCGGGAATAGCCGGTAAGCTTCCGGTAATATTCAAGGGAACCGGTGTTGGCCCGCTTATTGGGGGTCACTATGGAGATGGCGGATTCGAGGATTTCCCCGTAAACGGCGGCCACATCGTCGCTGGCGGTACAGTCGCAGAAGGCCGAATTGGGGAGGTTCAGGGCCTTCATCCTTTTAACAAAAGCGGAAAGCTGGTAAGGCTCAGTCCCCTCCCCTCCTTCGGCAAGAAGGGCCTTTATTTTTTTCGCGTCCAGCCCTTCCCTGCGGAAAATCATCCGTTGGAAATTGGCGGCCCCCGCCCCCACCAGGTTGATGCGGATATGGTGATCACGGGCGAGGGTCTCCCTTTGTTTGGCGATCTGGTCCGCCAGGGTGCCCCCGATAAGACCTAAGCCCAAAAGGAAGAGGTTGACCGAACGGACTGCGGAGAGAAAAAAGGCTTCATGAATGGCGTTCAGGGCCTTGGCCTCGTCCTGCCGGGAAATGACCGCCGATATGTTGAGTTCCGAGGAGCCCTGGGCTATGGCGATGACGTTGACCCCGTTCCGGCCCAGGGCATGGAAGACCTTGCCTGAAATGCCGGAGGTGTTCTTCATTTTGGAACCCACCACGGCAATAATCGCCAAATCCCCTTCGCTTACCGGGGGATCGATGGCCCCGGCGGCGATTTCCCGATCAAATTCTTCATTAATAGCCGCCATAGCCGGGGGGGCGTCGGCGGGGAGTATGGCAAAACAGATCGAGTATTCGCTGGAACTCTGGGTAATCATGATGATGTTGATCTTTTTCCGGGCCAGGGCGCCAAAAAGCCGGGAGGAAAAACCCGCCACCCCAACCATACCGGAACCCTGAATGCGGACAAGGGCGACCTTGTTCATGGAACTGATCCCCCGGATGGGATAATCCCCTTCCGCTGCATCCCGGACTATCCGGGTGCCGGGATTTGAGGGGTTAAAGGTGTTCAGTATCCTGATGGGGATGCCCTTTTCCAGGGCGGGCTTTATTGTGGGAGGATAGATCACCTTTGCGCCGAAGTGGGAAAGTTCCATGGCCTCAATGTAGGAAATCTCGTTGATACGGAAGGCGTTTTTTACCAGTTTGGGGTCCGAGGTGAGGATGCCATCCACATCGGTCCAGATTTCCACCTCCTCCGCCCCGATTGCGGCGCCGATGATGGCGGCGCTCAGATCGGAGCCGCCCCGGCCCAGGGTTGTGGTTATAAATTGGGATGTATTGGCAGCTTTTTCCAGGACGGAACCGATAAAGCCCGTGACTACCTGGAGGGGCGGCTTTTTCCCCTTAGAAGGATCGAAAAAATCATGAATATTGGAAAAACTTTCTTTTGTAAAAAATTGGGCATGGCCGAATTCGCCGTTGGTTTTGATAAGGGGACGGGCATCCAAAAAGGCCGCGCCGACACCCTGGGCGCTAAAAATATGGGCCAGGATGGTGGCGGAAAGCTGTTCCCCAAAGCTCATAACCAGGTCCAAGGTGCGGGGGGAAAGTTCCCCCAGAAGCGCAACACCGTCAAGGATGCGCCTTAGTTCCGTGATAAGGACGGCCGTATCGGCCTGGGCCTTCTTACGTTCTTCCCCTTTAAGAAAGGCAGAAGCGGTATCGAAGTGCCGCTTTTTCAGGGCAGATACCAGCTCGGTATAGGAGCCGCCGTCTGTTTCCCCCGCACTGTCCCCCGCTGCGGCTTTCCGCGCCATGTCAATGAGTCCGTCGGTTACGCCGGAAAAGGCGGAAACCACCACCGCCGCGACCCGGCCCGCGTGTTCCTTATCCTTAAGGATATCGATAATGTGTCCAATGGCGCCCGGGGTTCCCACCGAGGTGCCGCCAAATTTTAATACAAGCATGGAAGTAAGGGTACTATATCTTCTTGTTTTTTTATAGTAGTATACTACGACATATCTATAATTCTTGGAGTTTTTGCCGGTGGTTGGCTCAGGCTGTATTATCATTCTTTCGTTTTTTCTCTCCCTTGTTGCCGTTTGGGTAACCCTTAAAATATCACGCAGAATGTCCTGGTATGATCCTATTGATGAACGAAAAATCCATACCGGAGACATTCCCCGGCTTGGGGGCGCAGGATTTGCCTCTGCCTTTATCATTATTGCCTTTATCATCAACTTTTTGGCGGTGGAACCCAATTTTGGGTGGCGTTTCCTCCCGCCCCTCATTGCCATTATCCTTGTCCTGGCTTCCGGGGTATACGATGATTTCCGCTCCATAGCGCCCCGGTACAAGCTCCTTATCCAGGCCATTGCAGCCTTCTGTGTTGTTATCCCCGGCTATACCTTCCACCGGCTCTTCTTTATTGATATTGGCCCCCTTTCGGAACTAAACTGGGTCCGTTACCCCCTGACTTTCCTCTGGATTGTGGGACTTACCAATGCGATTAACTTTATTGACGGGGTAGATGGTCTTGCAGGAAGCATTTCCCTGTTAATAGCCCTGACTTTTGCCCTTATTTTCGCTTCTGCCGGGGGGAGCTTCGCTGAAAATTCCGTAGCTGCCCGCTCCACGGTCCTGTTATGTATCTGCCTTGCGGCGGTTATCTGCGGTTTTCTGATCTTCAATGCACCTTTTCCCAGGGCAAAAATATTTATGGGCGATGGGGGCAGTCAGTTCCTTGGTTTCACCCTGGCCCTGCTGCCTCTGATGGAAAGCAACGCCGCCTATGGCGATGCTGCCGGATGGCAGACCCCCATAGATCTGCCGGTACCCTATGCGGCGGCAATACTGCTGATCCCCACCTTTGATGCCTTCGCCGCAATCTGGCGCCGCCTGAGGGACGGGAGACGTATCGACAGCCCCGATAAATTTCACATCCACCATAAGCTCCTGAATCTGGGATTGACCCCCCGCCGTCTGGACGTGGTGCTCTGTTCCCTGCAGATAGTCCTGAGTGTTCTGGTCTATGTCTCCGTTAAAACAGAGGGTCGGCTCTCCCTGCTGGTCCTTTTGATTGCCTACCTTGTGGGCATCTGCTTCTTTACGATTATCCACTTTATGAACCGGGCCTTAGAATTGAAAAATAAAACTGCTTCCGCCGCCGTCTCCCAGGGCAGATAGTGCATCATGCATCCACCGAATCACCGTTATTATTTTGACTGGGCCGCCGCCGCTATTCCCGACGCCGGGATCGCAGCCCCTCCGGGGGCCCTCCCCTTCGGCAATCCCTCATCCCCCTATCTTGAGGGCCGCAAGGCCCGTGAAGCGCTGGAAGATGCCCACCACCGCTGCGCCGTTGTTTTAGGCCTTCCGCCGAAAAGCATTTATTTTACTTCCGGGGGCACCGAATCCAATGCCATTGTCATCCATTCCTTTTTACTGAGGAGGACCGGGGGCCGTTTTCTGTATTCCGCAGTTGAGCATCCCAGTGTGCGGGAGAACTGCGCCGTTCTGGCCAGGCTTGGGAAACAGACCGGGATTATTCCGGTGGAGGCGGACGGCAGGATCAGCATGGAAACCATCGGGCGCTCCCTGGAAAAATATCCCGATGCCCGGTTTGCCGCCATTATGGCGGTGAATAACGAAACCGGCGCGGTGATGGATATGGCGGCCATAGGCGCGGAGCTTCGCAGCCGGAGCGCGGGACGTCCGCCGGTTCACCTTCACTGCGACATGGTCCAGGCTGTGGGGAAAATTCCCATTGACCTTTCAGGCTGGGAGGTGGACTCCGCCGCCCTGAGCGCCCACAAGATCGGGGGGCCCCGGGGCATCGGCCTCCTCTACCTGCGCCGCCCTTTGGAAACGGTTTATTCAGGCGGGGGCCAGGAGGGGGGCATCCGGCCGGGAACGGAAAATACCGCCGGGGCGCTGGCGCTGGCGGACTGTCTTGAACGGCACGGAACTGCGGAAAAAGCAACGGAAGCATATGGTGCGGCGGCACGGCGCATGAAGAAATTGATAAGGGGCCTTGCCTCCATGGAACGCTGCGCCCTGATTCCGGCGGATCGGGGCGAAAATGACGGGCGCTTTTCCCCCTGGATAGTCCAGGCCGCATTCGACGGCATCCCCGGTGAAGTGATGGTCCGCGCCCTCGATGAAGCGGGTTTCGCCATTTCCACCGGGTCCGCCTGTTCCAGCGCCAAAGCCGAAAGGCCCGTCCTTGCCGCCATGGGGATCGATAACCGAAAAAGCCTTGAGGGTATCCGCATCTCCCAGGGCTGGTCCACCACTGACGAAGAAATCGATCTTCTTATCGAAGCGATCCGGGGGGTCCTGAAATTCCTGTAAACAAGGGTGAAAGGCCGGCGTCGGTACAATCGAACAGCTACCTCTTAAAGCCGGGGGAACTTACCCTTAAGGGGGGGAACCGCGCCGGTTTTGAGCAGATCCTTAAACGCAATCTACAGGCCCTGCTCCGCTCCACCGCTTCCCGTGTGGAGACCACCAGGGGCCGCTTCTACGTGCACTGCCCGGAGGCAAGCTGTCCCCGGGTTGAGGACGCGCTGGATCACCTCATGGGTATCTCCGGGTGGGCCAAAACGAGGAAATGCGAAAAGACCGTGGATGCGGTTATGGCCGCCTGCGTTGAGGAAGGAAAAAGCCTTTTTGAAAAGGGCATCCGCACTTTTAAGCTTGAAGCCCGCCGGACCGACAAGAGTTTCCCCCTGGATTCCTACGGTATCCGCAGCAAGGGGGGCGAGGCGGTACTGGAAGCGGTTCCCGGTTTAAGGGTTGATGTCCACGCTCCCCAGGGGATCATCGAGGTGGAGATACGGGAAAAGGCCTACGTCTTTGGGTTGGCGAAAAAGGGCCTCCGGGGGCTTCCCGTGGGCACCGCAGGCCGGGGGCTGCTCCTCCTTTCCGGAGGTATTGATTCCCCGGTGGCGGGGTTCATGATGGCATCACGGGGCATGGGGATCGACGCGGTGTATTTCCACGCATGGCCCTACACCTCGGAAGAGGCCCGGCAAAAGGTCATCAAGCTTGCGGGGATCGTGGGCCGCTATTCCATGGGAATCAGGCTTATCACCGTGGGCTTTACCGCGGTCCAGATGCGGATAAAGGAACGCAGCCCTGAGCCCTGGACCACCGTATTACTGCGGATGGCCATGATGGAATGTGCGGAAAAACTCAGCCGCCGTGTTAAAGCCAAGTGCCTCATCACCGGGGAAAGCCTTTCCCAGGTGGCAAGCCAGACCGTGGAAAATTTAAGCTGCACCCAAAGCCGGATAAAATTGCCGGTACTGCGGCCCCTGGTCGGCACGGACAAGGAAAGCATCATCCGTAGCGCGGAAAAGCTCGGCACCTATGAAACTTCGATTTTGCCCTACGAGGACTGCTGCGTGCTGTTCAGCCCGCCCCACCCGGTACTGCGGGGCGATATTGATGAGGCAAATAAGCTGTACGAAGCGCTGGAACTGGAGGAACTTATTGACACGGCGCTGCATGAAAGCGTGATGGAGAAGTGCGGGTTTCCTCCGCGTCTTGTGTGACGGCCATGGAAAAAAATGAGTATAAAAATATTCATTTTAGCAATGCTGCTTTTCATTAATGGTACTGTGTTTTCTCAAACAATAAGTCAATTATCAATAGGTTTTGAAGAAGCCAATTCATTCGAGACAAATATAGACCACGATTTGCTTTATATTCCTTCCCTTGGAATTGATTTAGCTGATTATACATTTATCAATGGAAACTTTGGTTTTTTTGTACATACGGAGTTGATTTTTCCCGTTTCACGGGATTTTCAAATATATGATATTTCGGCAGCGCTAAATGCGTTGTTTGGTCCTGCGTATCGAATACCTGTCAACCCTGCCTTTGAAGTTGTCTTTGGGCTTGGTCCTGTTGTTTCCGGAACATTTATCAGATATACCCGGAACACCCGGTCATCCGGACAAATAAAAAAAGTATTCCGCTGCCGCTCCATGTCTTTTTAATAGGTCTCGATGGCTGGGGGTCATACAGCCTGTCATAAGAAAAATTCGCCCTGATTGTAAAGATGGTGCGGATCATGCAGGACATTCCGCATCATACAAACTGCCCGACTTCCAGCTTGGATCGTAGGGATGCTGAAACAACAGATTATACTCAATCTGCATAACATCAAACCTTCCACTCTGAATAAAACGATAAAGCGCCGTATTCTGACATTCAATCGTAAAGCCTATGTGTTTTACCAAACCCTCCGCCTTGGCCTTTTCCAGGGCTTCGGTCATACCCCCAGGGGCGAGCAGTTTTTCACACTGTTCATCACTGTATACAGTTCCATGAATCTGGATAAGATCAATAGAATCCCTGCGGAGGTTTTTAAGACTCCTCTCCAAAGATCTTCTGGCACTCAGGGCGTCACCGACATCGGCCTTGGTGGCCAAAAAGATCTTATCCTCTGGAATGGAGGCCAGGGCTTCACCAAAAATACGCTCACTTATACCATCACCGTAACCGGCGGCGGTATCAAAGTAATTGATTCCAAGACCATATGCGGTCTGCATGGCATCAATAAGCTGATCCTTGTTTTTCTGTTCTTCCGGATCAAATTGATGAACATAATTCTTGAGGCCCGCCACGGTACCGCCGTATCCAAGACGGCTGACTTTTCTTCCTGTTTTTCCAAAAGTCGTATATTCCATAATTGCATCCTATCTATTAATTCAATCACAAAGCACGATATGTACTACCCGGTTACCCGCATACATCCAGATTCCAAAATCAAGATCATCACCGGTACGGACACGATCGGTTTGCCAATCACCATTTCCGTCAAAGTGTCCTTCCTCAATTTTAAGAAAGGTTTCATTGCGCGGGTTGGTACAGTAATTGCCAAATTCAGTCTCATCCAAAATGGGCTTCTTCCGTAGATCAAAAAAGAAACTGTCTCCGACGCAGTAAAATTCACGCGCCCCGGTTTGGAATAAAAGCGCCCTGCCCCGTTCATGATGCGCCGAAGGCCAGCGGTGGGTATAATACGCCTTGCCCGGTTCCCGGAACTGGACATTGCAAACATATCCCTCAAGTTCCAGAAGCTGAAAAGTCATTCCCTCTTCCTGAATGATGGGGTGGATATTTTCATGGCTTGCGATTATAAGCGGAATCGCATCGGAAACCATGGCAAAACTGTCAACCACGCTTTGAAGCTCCGGACGGACACTGGAATCCTCCAGAAGAATATCCTCTACCCCAAACATGTTGTAACCGACCGCATGATGCCGGCCAACGGCACTGATAATCCCCCACTCGTTCGGTTTCCTTCTGAGTGATTCAGGAAGAAACAGGGGATTATCCGGCCGGTCAAAGGCGGCGCACACCGAATCGAATTGTCCGATATTGGTATGATAAATGTCCGGTCCAAGAATATCAATATCCGGTGAGGCAAACTTCCACAGATCAAGAACCTTTGCGGCAGCGCCGCCAGACGGATAATCAAGTCCCGGCTGGTTAAAACCGCCGTCTCCGTTCCAGACATTGACGATCATGGGCAGGTTTACTATTTTTTTCCCCTCATGGGCAACCGCATTGATATATTTTGCCACCGACCAGGCGCTTAAAAATTCTCCACCCTGATAGCCGAAAAGCTCCGGCCAGTTCCCCTGCTTTTTTTCGCCCGCTTCCGCCCATGCTTTACGTACCCGTGATGTCACGGGCAGCGCAGCGATGTAATTAACCAATTCCACAGGAACAGCGGATTGATATTCCGCTTCCCCCTCCGGGCCGTGGTCCCGTACCGCCCGTGCATCAATTCCCGGTTCGTTTTCAACCTGAAATCCGATAACTAAACCGGCGGTATCTATTTTTTTTATATGCTCCGCCAGGGCGGCAAAGGCTTTTTTATCCGCCTCAAGATTCGCCTTACAGTGGGAAGACAAGACCCCGGCCTTGAAGCCGTCATGGGTAATAACCCGGTGAAAGCGTTCAGGATTTTGTTTAACCCATTCGGGGGTATACTGCATCTTTCCGTTTTTCCAGGTACCAAACCAGAGGAGTATAAGGCAGAAACCATGTTTTCCCGCTTCCGCAAGAATCATATCGGTCTGGGTAAAATCAAACACCCCCTCTTCCGGTTCAAGAAGATTCCAGTAGACCGGAACCTCCGCCGTATTTGCCCGCAATGCTTTTAACGCCTGCCAGGAAACTTCCAGCTGTGCCGCCGATTGAGAACTTGAATTATGACACTGCCCGCCCAGCGGGAAGAAGGGTTTCCCATTATGAGAAAAAACAGTTTTCATCATTTACACCCCTGTTCAGATACCAAGATCGCAGCCCGCTTCAACAAGCTGTTTCTGTAAGGCTTTGATGTTAATATCCTTAAACGCAGCACCCTCACGGGCGGCCATAACCGCCGCTGTCCCCGCAGCCTGCCCCATACCCAATAACAGACCCTGCCCACGTGAACCGGCCTGAGCCCTTGGATTTGATGAGAAGGTCCGGCCCGAAACGATCACATTGTCAAGATCCTTCGGTACCAGAACGCCATAGGGAATATCGTAGTAATCATTAACATCAACCTGGTTAAAACTTACATCGGTACGTTTGCCCCGGCTTATATCATCAAAGGGCCCCTGACAGCGTAGTATTGTTTTGTCCGGCTGTTTGCGCACCTCAAGGCAGTCTTCCTGGGTCAGATAATCTTCGCCAATGATTCTGCGGCTATCCCGAACGCCGATTTCGGCGCCGGAACTGGCAATATAGCACTTTTCAAAACCAGGCACATATTTGCGGAAGAAATTCAGATGCTGCAGCATTCGTACACGGGATTCAAGTTCACCAAAGGTAAGTTCCTCAACCTTTGTTCCGTTAATATTCCGCACCCGTACGGAGTTTACAAAAACCGTATTCGGACGCTGTCCCAAGTGGTGGCTGCCGAATTTATCATCCTCATTGGTAAAGATCCCATCGGCCTTTGCCTTCGCCCTAAGTTTTGAGAAATCCTTGTCCTCCGCAATATATTTCAGATACTTTTCAGTATCCACATCCGCAAGAATATAGGGAATGGTTACCCCCATCAAATCCCCATGTTCATCTCCAACTTCATAATGCGCTCCGGCACGGGTGCAGATATCCGCATCTCCTGTGGCATCGACAATTGTTTTCCCTATCAGCACCTCGCGGCCTGACTTTGAATCAATAACAATTCCCTTAACCCTGCGTTTACTGTCCATGATTACGTCGCTGACAAAGGAATGAAGCAGTACTTCCATTTTTTCTTTAAGCACAAATTCGGCAATCAGGGATTTAAAAAATTCTGAGTCGTGAAAATACCAGTCACCGAAAAGCGGAATATGACGCACATCCGCCGCATCCTGTCCGGCATTACGGACAAGGGACAAAAGCTCCTCCGCTATCCCGCCGATAGATTTCATGCCGGGGTACGCGCCCCCCAGGGGCATTCCGCAGCCATAGGACATCATTCCACCCAGAAAACCGTTTTTCTCAATCAGTATGGTTTTAGCGCCGGAGCGGTGTGCCGCAATTGCCGCTCCAAGCCCACCGGGTCCGCCGCCGGCGACAATTACATCTCCGGTCCATCTGATCGGCAGATTTTGATACCTGCATATCACATTAAAATTAGTAACATCATATTCTGCCATCGTTCACCCCTTAATACCAACGGTTGCTATACCTTCAACAAACTGTTTTTGACAGGTAAAATAAAGAATAAGGACCGGCGCAAGCCCCATAACCGTGGCCGCCATAATAAGGCAGTTTTCAGTATCCTGTGCCTGCTGAAAAAAACGAATCCCAAGCTGTATGGTCTTTAGCCGGTCGGAACTAATATAAATCAAGGGCCCAAGATAATCATTCCAGGCGCCGATAAAGGTAAATATTACCAGGGTAGAAATTGCGGCCTTTGACAGGGGAAGTATGATCCGGGTAAGTATCATTACTTCGTTGCAACCGTCAATCCGTGCGGATTCAGAGAGTTCTTCCGGTATACTAAAGAAAAATTGCCGCAGCAGGAATACCCCGAAGGTTGAAAAAGCATTGATAAGGATCAGCGACGCATGACTATCCCCAAGGCCTAAGTTACTCATCATAATGAACTGCGGAATCATGGTTACCTGAAAAGGAATCATCATGGTAGAAAGATACAAAAGAAAAATTTTGTCCCGGCCGGGGAACTGTATCTTTGAAAAAGAATAGGCCGCCAATGAACAGGTAACCACCTGGAGAACAGTAATGATTACCGCAAGCTTTAGGGTATTTAAAAAATAAGTAAAGAAAGAAATTTTTGCCAATACCCGGTTGAAATTATTCCATTGAACCGGATGGGGGATCCACTTAATCGGGAACTCAAATAGATCTTTATCAAGTTTAACCGCCGCAGAAAGCATCCAGAGGAAGGGAAGCAGCATACCCAAAGCCCCCACGGTTAAAACAACATAAAGGCATATACGGCCAACGTCAGGTTTTATGGGCCTGATTACTGCGGCATTCATTTTGTGCCTCCCTGTCTATAAATTGATTCACGCATAATCAACCCATTTCTTTTGTCCCCTGAACTGAATCAAGGTCATGGTCATGATCATTATAAACAAAACCAATGCTATCGCCGAGGCATATCCAAAATTATAGTTTACAAATCCGGAGCGGTATATATAAAAAACCAAAACATTTGTAGAACGTCCCGGGCCGCCCTCGGTCATGATATTTATCGAATCAAAAACTTTAAACGAGTTAATAACCGCAACAATCAACACAAAGAACATGGTAGGGCTCAGCATGGGCAACGTAACATAGCGGAAACGCTGAAAGGCATTGGTGCCGTCAATCTTTGCCGCCTCGTATAAATGCTGGGGGATTCCCTTTAATCCCGCAAGCAGGATTACCATATAATAGCCGCAGTTTTTCCACGACTGCATCAGAATAATGGAAGGCATCGCCCATTTTGAACTGCTTATCCAGCCCGGAGGATTTTCTATCCCAAGGCTCATAAGGAACATATTAATGGGCCCGAAACGGGGATGGTACAACATACGCCAAATCATTGATACCGCAACCATTGCGGTGATATATGGCAGAAAATAAACCACCCGGTAAGCGCTCAAAAACTTAAGGTCATTGTTAAGGGCAAGGGCCAGAAGAAGGCCAAGCAATATGGTCAGGGGGACCGAACCAAAAGTATAGACCAGATTGTTTATGAATGAAATACGGAAGGTCTCATCGTTTAGCATTTTTATAAAATTTTTTAACCCGGCAAACTCAGGTGAAGAGAAGGCATCCCAATTACAGAAGGCAAGCACAAACGCGGCGGTTGCGGGTATAAATACAAAAAAAAGAAACCCGAGAAAATTAGGCAGTAAAAAAAGATAGCCGTTAACGATATTGCGTTTTTCTATTTTGCTCAACTTATGTTTCAAGGGACTGCCTCCAAAAAAGGTTAATGGGGGAAATTAATCCCCCATTAACCCTGGGTTTTGTGCGCTTAACTACTTGTTGTTTTTAATAACTTCCGCACGGCGGGACTGAATAGCCTTAATGCCGTCATCAATGGACTTTTCCCCGATAAATACCAATTCCGATTCCTCAAGGAATATCTGTTTAATCTGGTTAAGCCCGGGGGTAATAGGTTCAGGCTGATGAACATTTTCTTTGAACAGCACTTCTATGTTCTGCGGCGGCAGGGAACGATCACCGATAAAAGCTGTCCTGACTTCAGGATGATATTTTGCGGCGGGAAGGGTCCCGCCGGCGGCAAAAATGGTGGCCCCCTGAACCCCGGCAAAATACTGGGTAAAATGATAGGCCGCTTCAGGACTCTTTGACCGCGCATTAACCGCCGTATGAACCCATGCGCCATGGCTCTGCTGGGCCGGTTCACCCGTAAGATGGGGCAGGGCGGCGAAGTCCCAGTCAAAATCAATATTCCCGTTCGCTTTACTGTTACGCATTTGATTGATCGTCCAGTCCCCGGTAAAGTACACGGCGGTCCGCTTCTGTTCAAAGGCGGGACGAACCCCAAGGCCGGTCGATTTTATTTCACCATGGGGAAGAGAGATACCCTCTTTAACTGCCTGATTTTTCATTTCCATGCCGGTCCTTACCAGGGAAAAATCATCATCCAGGAAGGTAAATCCGTGCTGGAATGCCGGGAGAAGGTAATCATCATTACGGGTATGAAAATGCAGGCCATAGGTTTTGCTGGGACCGCTGCCAAAGGTCATTTTTCTGCCGGTTTCAAATATCTGTTCCCAGGTCATATCGTCGGTGGGCAGCGGGACGCCCCTTTCCTGGAACATGGTTTTGTTATATGCAATTACCCATACGGAACTGCGGTAAGGGAGGGAATAAAGGGAACCCTGGAACCTGACCTGGTCGTTGAAATTATCCCCATAAATGCTCAAATCGATACCGCCCTTTTTGATATAATCATCAAGGTTCAGAATCAGCTTGCGGCTTATATACTCGGAAATAAGCGCATTGCCGTCAATACACATCACGTCGGGGCCGGCATTGGCGGCCAATGCCGCAATCAGCTTATCCGCGTATTCCCTAACCGGTGTCATGGTGACATTAACCTTGCGATTGGGAAATTCGGCCTGATAAGCATCTACGACCCTGCGGGAAAGCTGCTCATCATCATTCCAGACCCAGAACTCAATGGCGCTCGATCCGTCACCGGCCGGGACAGCGTTTTTCTTTTGGCATCCGTTTAATCCGATTATTAGTGCCAAAACCATAAGAATAACAGTAAAACTTCTTAAACCCTTTTTCATTTGATCCTCCAAATTCATCATTTAAAGAATCTTAAGCCTGTTTGATTTAATCTGAAAGTTACAAAAGTACCGATTTCAGTAATTTTTTATAGTATTTTAGTACCGATTAATGTTTGTTCGCCAATTCTTCTTTGCCTACCTGCGTAATTTTAACACATCATTCTCATATTGTGTCACGGATGTATACCAATCACCTCCCGCTGTCTTTTGGCGTTTTAGGTATTCGTCCCACACCGTGCCAAAGGGCAGGGTTTTCAGTTCTTCCTGACAGACCAGCAGTTTTGAAAAATTGCCCACGTCCTGCAATTTTTTCAACTCCCCGTGGGGCAGAAGCAGGGCGTTTAACAGGGCCTTCTGCATGTTCCTCGCACCGGTAACCCACGCAGCAATTCTGTTGATACTGGCGTCAAAGTAATCAAGGCCGATGAGCACCCGGTCCTCAGCTTTATTGCGGATAATCTCTTTGGCAATTTCCTTCATCTCATCCTCGAACAGGACGACGTGATCCGAATCCCAGCGTACCCCGCGGGTAACGTGGAGAGCAATCTTGTCAAAGAATAAAAGCAGGGAGGGGATTTTATCAGACACTAATTCTGTGGGGTGATAGTGGCCGTTGTCGAGCAGCACGTTAATGCCGGCCTTCGCCGCATAGGTCAAATAAAAATCCGCCGAACCCACCGTATAACTTTCAAGGCCGATGCCGAAGACCTTGCTTTCCACCACATCAACAATGTGGTTCTTGTCATATGTTACGGTAAATATTTCGTCTAGGGATTCTTTGAGCCGCTGCCGGGGGCCAAGCCGGTCGGCGGGAACATCCTTTAAGCCGTCGGGGATCCAGATATCGTGCAGGCAGGGGCTTCCCTGTTTTTCACCAATGTACGCCGCAATTTTTCTGCAGCTTTTTACGTGGCGGATCCAGAAATCGCGTATGGATTTATCGGGAGAGGAAAGGGTCAGCCCGCTTGCTGCCATGGGGTGGGAAAACAGGGTCGGGTTAAAATCTATCCCCATGTTCCGCGTTTTTGCCCAGGCAAGCCAGGGGTCAAAATGTTTACACTCCGGCTCGTCACGTTTAACAGGGCTGTCACTTATGGCGTATATCGCGTGGAGGTTGATCCGTTTCTTGCCGGGGATAAGGGAAAAGGTGAAATCCAAATCCCCCATAAGCTCGTCCTTGTTCCGGGCCTTGCCGGGGTAATTGCCGGTGGTCTGAATGCCCCCGGATAAGGCTGCGCCGGTGTTTTCAAAACCCGTGATGTCATCACCCTGCCAGCAGTGCAGGGACACGGGTATTTCGGCGCATTTCTTTATCGCCGCTTCGGTATCAATCCCCCACTTCTTATACAGTTCCTGCGCCTTTGTATACATATATGCCCCTTATTTTTTTGTTAGTCCATGTGGAATAGTTCGGTAAGTTCATCACAAACAGGCGACTCATCAGGGTTACTGTCCATCAGATCCTTCATGGAGTGCCACCATTTCTTTACAATCTCTTTGCCGGCCAATTCTCCGTCCGTAGCGTCATCCGCAAGCTGCTGGTAGGCATAGAGGGTATTTGTTTTTGAATCAAGATAAATCGAATAATTTGAAACCCCGGCCTTGCGGAGTTCCGCCTTTAGTTCCGGCCAAATCTCATCATGCCGTTTTTTATATTCCTTCTCGTTTCCCGGATGCAGATGCATAATAAATGCGTTCCGTTTCATCGTCCCTCTCCATTCACCGTAAAATAGCCGCAGGAGAATTATTCCTGCGGCTATTTTTATAAAGGATTAATACACCGACTTCCAATCGTTGATGTTGGCCTTCTCAAATTTGAAGGGGGGGCCAAGCAGCACTTCTGTGCCGCCGTCGGGGGCCGCAACAATGGTGTATTCGCCAAGCCGTCCGGCGGTGAATTTGTCCCCGGCCTTGCCGGTGATCTTCCCGCTGCTCAGGGCCGTTGCCACCCAGGAGCCCAGGTAACCCACGTCAATGGGGTTCCAGAGGTACATATAGGGGCAGGAACCGTTGTCAATGTATTCGGCCATTTCCGAGGGGAGTCCCAGACCGGTAATGAATACCTTGCCAATGAGATTACGATCACTGACCACCTTTGCCGCCGCGGCGATACCAACGGTAGTGGGGGCGACGATCACCTTCAGGTTGGGATAGCTTAAGAGGAGCCCCTCGGTTTCGGAAACCGATTTGTCCCGGAGATCGTCCCCGTAGGCAACTTTGACCAGGTTCAGGTTGGCGTACTTGGGCTTGGCAAGTTCTTTCTTCATGTAATCGATCCACAGATTCTGGTTTGAAGCCTGGCTGGTGGCGGAAAGGATGGCAATTTCGCCGCTGCCCCCTGCAAGGTCATAGGCTGCTTCCACCAGGGTGACGCCGATTTTTTCCGAGTCCGCCTGGTTCACGTGGGTCAGACGGCTGGCGGGATTCACCGAGGAGTCAAGGGAATAGACCTTGATACCGGCGTTCTTCGCCTTGGTCAGAACCGGCTGGAGCGCGTCAAAGTCGTTCCCCACGATACAAATTGAGGTAACCTTCTGGGAGATAAGCTGATCAATTATCTGGATCTGCGCTTCCGCCGTGGGAAGATCCGGCGACCGTGAAATGGGTGTGCCGCCCTGCTCCTTGATGCCCGCCTCAAAGCCCGCTATCTGCCGTTCGCCGTAGGGGTTCCCGGTACTCTTGAACACAAAGGCATGCCTGTCGCCACCGCCGCCTGCTTGTTGGCCGCCGCCGGCAAATGCCGCCGCCGAGCCAATCACCGCCATGATCGTTGAAAGTACTATTACTTTCTTTACCATGTTTTTCATCTCGTTCCTCCTATAAAAAACGTTCTATAAAATAATCCGCAAAATAGTATCCTGCGGATTTTTTACCACACTAATACTGTTATGTCCTCTTGCCCGTCCTGAGGTTCATCACCAATACTGAAAGAACCAGCAGGAGCCCAAGGATTACCAAAATGACCTGGGCGGACACGTTGATAAGCCCCAGGCCGTAATTCAAAAAACCGATGATGAAGATCGCCAGGAGGGGGCCGGCAATGCGCCCGGTTCCCCCGGATGTGCTTACCCCGCCAAGTACCACCATGGCAATCACGTCAAGCTCATAACCCAGGGCTACGTTTGGCCGGGTGCTCCCCATACGGGAGGTGAGGAATATGGCGCACACCGCCGACATCAGGCCCGTGAGCAATCCGACGATAAGCAGGATGCGGTCGGTTTTGACCCCCGAATATTTGCAGGCGGTTAAGTTGCTGCCCATGCCGTAGATGTTGCGGCCCAGGGCGGTTTTGTGGAGCAGGATACCGAACAGTATCGCCGCGACAATGAACACCAGCAGGATGAAGGGGAAGGGGCCGACATAGCCCCAGGCAAAAAAGGAAAACCATGAGGGGAATCCCCCGGAGGCCCGATCCTCCAGGATAACGTAGGCTACGCCCCGGTAAATGGTCATGGTCGCCAGGGTTACTATCATTGCGGGGAGTTCTTTAAACTTTATCAGGAGCAGGCTGTTAATTGCGCCGCAAATGGTACCGATGATCAGCGCCGCAGCCATCGCGAGGGGCATGGGGATGCCCGCGTTGAAGAGGACCGCCATCATCACCGAGGTAAAGGCCACGATGGAGCCTACGGATATATCAATGTTGCCCAGGATGATCACCAGCATCATGGGGAGGACGATGAAGGCCTTGTCCAGGAAATTCATGGGACCGCTTAAAAAAGTATCTTTGTTAAAATAAAAGGGGGAAATAAAACTGTTTATGATATTAATGACGATAAATATAAGTACCAGCAGCCATTCCCATTGGAAGAAAAACTTTTTCCAGTCCCAGGGCTTTTCAATGCTAATCGTTCGTTCGCTCATCACATGCCCCCCTATATAACCCGTCTGCGTAAGGTAGTTCGATCGTTATTCCGCTTAATCAGCACATTGGTGATGATCGCCGCAAGGATAACAAAACCCTGAATGGCCTGCTGCCAGAAGGGGGAAACGTTTATCAGCGGCAGGGCGTTGGCCAGGATGCCGAAGAGGATCACCCCCAGGATGAGGCCGAATACCTTGCCCCGCCCGCCGGAAACGCTTACCCCGCCCAGGACACAGGCGGCAATGACATTCATCTCATACCCCGATGCGGTGTCCCCCTGGGCGGAGGCGAATTTTGCAACCCACAGCACCCCTGCAAGGCCGGAAAGGGCGCCCATTAAAACATAGACCAGGGCGGTTATCCGCTTCCTCGGCAGGCCGGTGATTTCCGCGGCCTCCGGGTTTGAGCCCACCGCATAGATCCGGCGGCCTGTACGGGTAAAGTTTATAAAATAGTAAAAAGCAATATAGATAACAATAGCAATGATGATGAGATTGTTGATCCCTAAAAATCTTCCCGTCGCCATGGCTTTAAATCCCGCCGGCATCTGATACGCGCTGACCCATTGCCCGCCGCTCACCAGGAAGGTGGAGCCCCGGATAACGTTCATAAGGCCCAGGGTTGCGATGATGGGCAGGATGGAAAACCGGGCAACCAGGATTCCTATGACCACGCCTATGACTGCCCCAATGGCAACGCCCTCCAACACCAGCAGCACCACCGGCGCCGTTGGGTGGGCATTAGCCGTCAGGGCGCATACCATGCCGGTAAAGGCCATGGTGGCGCCGATGGAAAGGTCGATGCCCCCGGTAAGGAGAACCATCATCATGCCCACCGAAAGGATACTTAGGATCGCCGTATTGGTAAGGATGTTGTTGATGTTGGGGAGGGTCAAAAATTCGTGGTTCCGGATCTGTACAATGATACTAACCAGGAGTATAAAAAAGACCAGCCCCAGTTCCCGGAATCTTTCGCTGTATTTTGATTTCTTGATTTCTGCCATACCCTACTCCCGCATGGCGGCACGGAGGATTTGTTCCTGGGTGGCGTCTTTCGTATCAAGCGTCGCCGTAACCCTGCCGTCCCGCATCACCACAATGCGATTGCTCATGCCCAGCACCTCGGGCATCTCCGAAGAAACCATGATAATGCCGTATCCTGAGGCAACTAAATCGTTCATGATCGTGTAGATGGCCGCCTTGGCCCCCACATCAACCCCCTTGGTCGGTTCATCCAGGATGATGACCTTCATATCCGCGGTGAGCAGTTTTGCTACAATTACCTTCTGCTGGTTCCCCCCGGAAAGGGTGGAGACCTTATCATGTACGCTTACCGCCTTGACCGCCAGTTTTTCCGCCAGTTCTCCGGCGGTACTGTTTTCTTTGTTCCGGTTAAGAAACCCCTTATGAACAAATTTTTCCAACGCCGAAAGGGTGATGTTTTTCGCGATTTCCCAACGCAGCACCAGCCCCTGTTTCAGCCGGTCCTCGGGGAGATACCCGATTCCGGCGGCAATAGATTTGCTCACCGTGGTATGCTGTAAATCCTTTCCCCCCAGGGTGATGGTTCCCGAATCGTAGGGGGTGACGCCGTAGATTGCCTCGCACACCTCGGTACGGCCCGCTCCCACCAGCCCGGTGAGTGCAAGGATTTCGCCCTTGCGCACAGAAAAACTAAGGTCCTTGAAAAAGCCCGTCCGGGAAAGGCCCTCCACCCGGAAAATTTCTTCCCCCGGTACGGTATCCCGCTTGGGGAAAAACTGGACAATTTCCCTGCCCACCATGGCGAGTACCAGGGCGTGTTCATCCACATCTTTAACATTCCAGGAGTTGATATACTTACCATCCCGGAAAACCGTTACCCGGTCGGCCAGGCGGTACATATCCTCAAAGCGGTGGGAAATAAAAATAACCCCCACGCCCTTCTGCTTTAATCCTTCGGTTATCCGGTAGAGATCCTCACATTCCCGGCTTGAAAGGGGGGCGGTTGGTTCATCCATAATAATAATCCGGGCGTTGACCGAAAGGGCCTTGGCGATTTCCACGATCTGCTGCTGGGCCACCGACAGGGTTCCCATCACGGCGCGGCAGTCAAAGTTCGCATCAAGCTGTTCCAGAAGTTCCGCCGCCCTCCGGTTCATGGTATGCCAGTCAATCCGTTTTACCGGGGACACTACCTTTTCATGGCCCATAAAAATATTTTCCGCCACCGACAGATCCGGAAAACAGGTTACATGCTGATAGATAGCCGCAATCCCCCGTGCCTGCGCGTCCAGGGGCCCGTTGATATCTACCGGCTTCCCGTCAAGCAGCAAATCCCCCGAGTCAGGCCGGTGCACCCCGGTAATGATCTTAATAAACGTGGATTTCCCCGCGCCGTTCTCCCCCATCAGTGCGTGGATCTCGCCGCTTTTCAAATCAAAGTGGACGTCATCCAGCGCCTTGACTCCGGGGAAGGACTTTGTGATATGCCGCATTTCCAGAATAGTTTCTAACATATTTTACAAACCTCTATATCCAGCAAGGCCGCCAGTTTTTCAATCTTATGCGCAATATGCCCGCAACCTATCGCGCAATGGTGGGCCGGCCCTGCCTTGGACCAGCGGTTCACAAAGTCCCTTGCAGAAATGGGGAAATGATACCTGCTGTTGGTATTACCTATTTCCAGAATGGGCCCCGGCACGGATTCCCCTTCGGCGCAGAGGAGGAAGGTCTTCCCCCCCTTTCCCTGCACCACCGACAGTAAGGTTACCGGCCCGTGTTTCACCGTCATCTGTATGGAAAGGCCCTTCCCCGGTTTGCCGTGATATACCGGCAGGGGGACCAGCCCTACTGTAGTTTCCGCCATTGCCGGATGGGCCGGGCCGTCATGCCCCCAGAGCACCACATCGGCGGGAAAATCCATGGCGTAGAATTCCGAAAAGGAACCCCCGGCGTTAAAACAATCCAGTATCTTCATGGCCATTACATTTTTTACTTCACATTCCCCCGCCACCGGCACATGATGGGCGGTGAGGAGGGTGTTCCCGGCAATAATCGAGCTGACAATATTTTCGTGATCATTGCCGGCAGCCCCTTCATAGTAGTAGGCCATGCCGCCAAGATCCTTGCACTCAATGAGCGCGTCCAGGGCACAGGACGTTTTTGCGGCCCGGTTAAGTTCATATTCCTCACATTCCGGCGCAATGGCAAACTCTAGGGCAAACTGCTTGCGTTTTTCTGCGATTTTTTCCGGCCCCACCGCATCCCAAAGGGTTTTCAGAAAATCCATTTCCAGGATCTCAAAATGGCTCCCGAACACGGCGGCCAGGGCGGTCACATCGGTGTACACATCCAGCATACCGCAGTAATAGTGCCCCAGAATTCCTATCCGGGTATTCCGTAGCTCGGCGCGGACCCGCATCGCATCGTGCCAGGCGGCAATCTCTTTCCAGGATTGTTCTTCATCAAGCCAGCCCGTAACGATATCGTATTGAATCCCCGCGTTATTGAAGACATTGGCAATTTCCGGAACCGAACAGGCCTGGCAATGGGCCAGCCATTCCCCGGTCATCTCTCCCCGGTCTCCCAAGGCATTGAAGGACGCATAGTCGATGGCCGGCGTCGGCTGGAGGTTCAGGATGATAACCGGGGCCTTGACCCCCTGGGCCACCGGCAGCACCGTATGGGACAGCGCATAGGTTGAAATATAGAGAAACACCGCATCCACCCGGTTTTCCCGGAACAGTTCCGCGGTACGGCGGGCCGCCTCGGGATTATCCACCAGACCCGCGTCAAAGAGTTCCGAGCCGAAGCCCCGGAGCTTCTCCGCGATACGCGCCTGGTACCCCAGAAGCCGCTCTTTCAAGCCCTTAAACTGAGCCCAATACGTATCCAGTCCGATGCCCATAAGGCCAACACGGAAAGCCGCCTGCTTCATAGGTGTATGGTAAGCCCGGATTGTTCTGCCGTATATGGACTTTTCTCTTGCGATTATGGAAAAAACTATTTATTATAGTAGCCAGGATGAGTAACGATACCGGGAACCTGTCCTTCCTCCATTACCTTCCCTACAGCGCGGAGGATGAACGGTTTGGGATGGTATGCACCACCGCGGGCTCCGCCGACATCCTGCCGAACACGGTCTATCCCCCCCGGATAAAGGATCACCCCCTCATTTTCCGGCAAGTTGCGGTGGGCCGGGTGTTGCCGGAGTTCCAGATAGTCTACATCACCAAGGGGCAAGGCGCCCTTACGGTGGAGGACACCGACTATACCATCGGCCCGGGCTCCCTGTTCCTGCTCCTTCCGGGAATAAAGCACCGGTACAAGCCGGTGTACGAAATAGGCTGGCAGGAACACTGGGTCGGCTTTTGCGGCGATTATTTTACCCGGCTCCTCCGGGAGAACATCCTGTCCAGGGAGCATGTTGTTTTCAGGATGGGCCTCCAGGAATATATCCTGTCCTATTTCAATCATATTTTTGATGAAATCCGTGCCCAGCAGCCCCTCTATCAGCTCCGGGCCTGTACCCAGATTTTTTCGCTCCTCGGGGAAATGCTGGTCTACGAAAGGCGGAAGGAACAGCCCGGCTCGTATCAAAAAATTGTAGAAAAAGCCAAGTACCTCATGGAATCGAATATTTACGGCGACATCAATCTTTCAAATATTTCCGAACAGATAGGGATCAGCACTTCCCGGCTCCATGAAGTTTTTAAAAACTATACCGCCATGACCCCCTATCAGTATTACATACAGATCAAAATCCACAAGGCGGAAAACCTCCTGGAGCAGGACATCTCCGTCAAGGAAGCCGCCTACCGCCTTGGGTTTGAGGACCAGTCCTATTTTTCGCGGTTGTTTAAGAAGAAGACCGGGATTGCGCCATCGGAATGGAAAAAGTATTTGTATAGGTGAGGGGTGGTCAATTGCTAAAAGAGAGTACAATTTCCTCATCTAAAACCTCCTGTCAGAACCAGCTATCTTAAACAAAAAAAGAGTTAATTGAGCAGGTTCCAAAACCAAAAATTTAACCACGAAGCTATGATAAATAGTATGCGGTTTATCTGGTATGCTGTAGGAGTTCGGAAGGACAACTACCGGTTGCTCTGGACCTGGGGCAGAAAACTGACCCCGTAACCACGAATAACAACCGGTAGCCGCAGGCAAACTTCGTTTGCATGCTTCCTGGGGATTGGTTTTTAAGCGGATCAATACCCCGAATAGACGTATGGTCAAGTATACCGGAGTTCCGCCGAACAATCAAGTTTTTCGGAGGGAATATGCAATTTATCGGGATCGATTTACACACGAACAAGTTCACCTGTTGTTATCGGGATGAAAGGTCTGCGGACAAACGTACCGAGACCTTTGATCTGAACGAAGCGGGGCTGGCGGCGTTCTCCATTGATGTATGCGATCGCGTGGCGCCCGGACTTTCGATCACCGCCCTCTCCGCAGTGCTTGCGGGATCGGTGTTCGGGGATCACTGTTCGCCCATTTCGGACACAACGATTCTTTCATCCACCGGGGCGGGGTGTAACCACATCGATCATGTGGCCACACAGATTCCCTACGCCCTTACCGTGGCGTTAGTCTGCTTTGTCGAATATATCCTCGCGGGGTTCACGGCGAAGCTGGGCTACGGTGTCAGCGTGGGGATCACCCTGCCGGTTTCTTTGGCGCTGCTTATCGCTGCGTTACTGATACTGCCAAAGGCGCTGCCGGGGGCGAAAAAGGCGTAACAGCATAGTTGATAGCCCCCGGTATATGGAAACATAAATCACTGTCGTTTGTATTGGAAAAGAAAGGCAAAAATCCTGTCATTGATGCCTGTGTAGACCATTTTAATTCAATTTGGAAAAAATCAAAAGAGGAACTTTCAGAATGACTAAGCTCTCATCTTTCTTCACCACTGTTCCGCCTCTGTTACAGCCGTATTTCACAGACGAATGTCCGTTGTGGGAAGCACTGGGCAATACGGAGCTTATAATAGAAAAAATAGTGACTACGAAGAAAGAACGCTTTACCGAAATACTGGCGGGCGTTTTTGTGGACCGGAGTGTGGATATTGATAAGGACATTGCTTCCAACGCCGTACTTATTGGTCCTGCGCTCATCCTTGCCGGGTGTAAAATTCGCTCAAGTGCGTTTCTCCGTGGGAATATTATCGCCGGCGAGGGTTGCGTCATCGGTAACTCAACGGAACTCAAAAACGCCATACTCTTCGACCATGTGGAGGCGCCGCATTTCAATTATGTGGGTGACTCAATCCTCGGCAATTATGCACACCTTGGCGCAGGGGTAATCCTTTCAAATTTCCGCCTTGACAAGGCGCCGATTGTCATCAAGCGCAAAAACGGTGTACCCATCGATGAACCCATACATACAGGCCGCCAAAAATTCGGCGCAATAATCGGAGACCGCGTTGAGGTTGGCTGCCACAGCGTCCTCAATCCGGGTACGCTCCTGGAAAAAAACCTCATCGTCTATCCTCTGTCGAACATCGGCGGCTATTACACGCAAGGCTTCTCATTTGCGCGGACGGCTCAAAGCAGCATCAGTGATGCTACAGTCTCCACGCAGCCAATACCCACCACGCCGCTACCCTCATAACAGTATAACCCCAGCCCCGCAGGGGCGAGTCTGACCGAATGGGCGTTTGCCTGCGGGGCTGGGGGTTATGCGGCGTTACTTATTCTGCGGAATCTCCGGTATCGAAGCGAACCCCCGCTCCAAATCGGCGTCCGTAGGAATACTGTCGCCCATGGTTTTTGCGTTGTAGGACATGTAAGCGGACATGTCAAAGTAGCCGGTGCCGGTTAATCCGAAGAGTATTACTTTTTTTTCACCGGTGCGCTTGCACTCCAGGGCCTCGTCAATCGCCGCCTTGATGGCGTGGGATGATTCCGGAGCGGGGAGTATCCCTTCGATTTTGGCGAACCTGACCGCGGCGTCGAACACATCGGTCTGCACGGCGGATCGGGCTTCAAGATAGCCGTCCTTGTAGAGCTTTGACAGGATGGGGTTCATCCCGTGGTAGCGCAGGCCCCCGGCGTGGTTCGCCGATGGAATAAAACCGCTGCCCAGGGTATACATCCGCAGAAGCGGGGTGGTCTTGGCGGTGTCCCCGAAATCGTAGGCGTAGCGGCCACGGGTGAACGAAGGACAGGAGGCGGGTTCTACCGCGATAAACCGGGTTTTTGACTTACCCTTGATTTTATCACCCATAAATGGCGCGATGAGTCCACCCAGATTTGATCCGCCCCCGGCGCAGCCGATGATGATATCCGGCGTGACACCGTACTTTTCCAGGGCCGCCCTGGCTTCCTGTCCGATGATCGACTGGTGGAGCAGGACATGGTTCAGGACGCTGCCCAGCACGTACCGGCACTTGTCGGTTTTGACCGAAGTTTCAATGGCCTCGGAAATGGCGCAGCCCAGGGAGCCGCCGGTGGTAGGGTCCCTAGCCAAAATCGCCCGCCCCGATTCGGTAGTGTTCGATGGTGAAGGGATGAGGTTGGCGCCGTAGGTTTCGATCAGGGCCTTGCGGTAGGGCTTCTGCCCGGAACTCACCTTGACCATGTAAACCGTAAGGTCCAGGCCGTAATAGGCGCAGGCCATGGCCATGGCGGACCCCCACTGCCCCGCCCCGGTTTCGGTGGTCAGGGAAGTGAGCCCCTCGGCCTTGGCATAGAAGGCCTGGGCCGCAGCGGAATTCAGCTTGTGGGAGCCTGAAGTGTTGGTGCCCTCGTGTTTATAGTAGATTTCCGCGGGGGTACCCAGGGCCTTTTCCAGAAAATAGGCCCGGATAAGCGGCGCAGGGCGGTAGGCCCGGTAAAATTCCTGGAGGCCCTCCGGGATGGGGATGAGCCGGGTGGTATCATCCAGCTCCTGTTTGACGCATTCCTTGCAGAACACCGCCTCCAGGTCCGTTGCCGTGGCGGGCTTGAGGGTACCGGGGTGAAGGATGGGATCGCTCTTGTTTACCATGTCCGAACGCAGGTTGTACCAGTTTTTGGGGATTTCCTCCTCATCAAGATAGAGACGGGTCGGGATTTTCTTTGCCATAATGTAACTCCTTATCGTGCTGTTGACATTTCGTTTCTATATACAGAAACGATTCTATTAATAGAAACATCATAAGGTACTCTGAAAAAGATATCAAGGGGAATTGGCAGAATTTCAGGATAAACGCATAGAAATTAAAAAAGAAAAAAATTTAACCACGAAGGACACGAAAGAAGAGGGAAAAAAGAATGGAATTGCCCCAGTTGGGTGGACAGTAGGTTAAGCCACTTTTTCACATAATGCCGCAGCCGGAGTTGAAAAGTCAAGGTCCCGCATAGCCTCACGTTAAATCTAACCATGGAGCCGGACGAATCTCATGTAAAAATCTAACCATAGCCAACTACAATCAAACCCTAAAACAAGAAGTTTGGGGGCACCGTGGAGTTGACCATGAAA
>BOAV01000028.1 GCA_026002045.1 Spirochaetia bacterium
ACGAATTTTGCTTCCGCATGAACCGGCGGTTTTTTGCTCCACAGCTTTTTGACCGACTTTTGTGTGCCTGTTCTTCTACCACAACCATTACTTACAAAAATCTTGTGGAGACATCTTGATAGTCATATTATATAATAGTATATATATGGGAAAAAAGGAGGAAAAAATGGATTTTTGCAAAAGGGGCTTGATAAAGCCAAAATTACTATGCGTAACCTTTTTTACCGTGATGGTAATTCTGATCTTTGCAGGTTGTCCTGATTCCACGATCCCACCACCTGAACCGTCTGAGCTGCGGTTTGATCTTGCAGGGGCTACCGCTATCTATGCGGTGGAATCCGCCTCGAATAGCCGCGCCGTCACCTATAGCGATGATGTGCTGTTCAAAGTCTTGGAAGACGGGATCATAGCCCCGATTATGGATATTTCCCAGGTTCGCCGCGTGCCCAATGTCTTGTTTATCGCCCATTCCCCGGACAAAAGCAAGAAGGATATATACATCGCCTTTCGGGATGAATTAATAGGGAACGATGGAGAATATTTGGGCAATTTCTTCCATGTGCGGGAAGATGGTTCGGTAACTACCCTCATGAGCGGTACTAACGGTGGCGAATCCTTCTATTACTTTTACTACTTTTACGCTTCCTCTAACGGATACTTCCCGGTCGATGATTTCGTGGTATTTGATGCTGCGGGGAACCTCTATTTTGTAGGGTATGGAAACAGCGGCAGTCCTGTGGTCTATAAATATGACCTTGCAAGCGGTAAAAAAACATCTCTAACAAAGGGGATTGATGGGATTGCCTCAATCAAGAATATTAAGGTCTCTTCTGATGGTTCCCTTCTTTTTGTCCATGGTTCTAAGCACCTCATCGGTTCTAACGGTAAATCAATTTCTTTGCGGGTATTTTCTACCTCCGCTCCCGGTACGTTCAAAAACATTTGTTCTTATAATGACGATATTTACGACGACTCTAGGGATGACTATGTAAATCTGGCGTCATGGGCTCTTGATGCAAATACCTATACACTCTATCTTTCCGGCAAAAACCTGACGCCGCAGAAAGATGGTAAAGGAGGTATATACAAAGTATCTGTAAATAAGAGCAATTTGGGTAGTAGCTGGTCTCTCTTGTTAAGAAAAACCAACGGCCCCGATAATCCTAATTGGAAACACTATGATCAGGCGCACTCTCTTAATGTAAACACCGATGGCCGGATTTGGGGGTTTATACCGCAAGGTTCAGGCCTGGATTATAAACAGAAGTTTTCCTGGCTGTTGGATAGTCCAGGCGGAACAACTATCACTATTCCTGCGGCTTTCGTTAATGTTCCCAATAGATATTTAGTTTCTTTGACCAAGCCTCGGGATAACCTGTTGTACTTCACTGCCGGTATAAGCCAATATGGCTATCAGGACACCCATAAAACTATACCGCTTTAATATGCAATCGGGGAGTACTATCGATAATTTGTTTGCAAAAGCACCCGGAGGGGGTGAAAAGATGATGATTAGGTCCATTGATATCGGCGGCAAGTATGCTTACTTCAGCGCCGTACAGTTCTCTAACGACTACGGAAACTACAATAGCAAAACAAGCTACTTTATTGCAGGGAAGATCGACCTGAGTACCCTGGATTACACAGCAATAGATCCTGACCGGAATGTCACGGCAATCATATCGTATTAACAACGCAGCAAGGCCGCCGTTCTTCCAGGGCGGCGGGGGTTTTGACACGTTTCTGCTTCGCCTTTTTTGTGGTATACTGTATAAAGGGCGTAATGGAGGCGCATGGTGATGGAAAACTTTGGTATTATATGCGGTGTCACTCTGGGCCTCTTCGGGTCTGTTTTCTCGGTTGTCCAGTTTTTTCTGGAAAACGCCTGAGTCAGATGTATTCCCCCTGGTATCGGTGACTTGAAGGCCCGTTGTTATACCAAGGCCCCTGCCGGCGCGGAAGGTAAGGGCCATGACCAATCCTCTTTATCTTATCTGGAGTGAATTGAACAAGTATTATACCACGATTGACCCCGAGGATCCTAATTTTGGGCAACGGACTAAGATTTCCTCGATACCCTCTTTTGGTTTTTCGAATCGCTTATCCACATGCGTCTCGACTTCGGCCTGGCCGGATAAGAGCTCGCGAAAGTGGTTAAATTTGGAATTGCGGACCTGCGCCGCAGTTGCAGGGGTCCGGGGATGTGAATATACTGTAACCCATGGTCGGCGGCGTCTTTCTGGAGGATATTTCCTTTCGTCCCATGCTCTTTGCACTCACCATCCGCTCCCCCATCGCAAAGGGCAGGCTTGTCTCCATTGAATGCCCCAAAATGACCAGTTCCTACACCCTTATCACGGCGAAGGATATCCCCGGAAAGAATCAGCTTGAGGATTTTTCCCTCCCCGTTCTTGCGGAAGATGCCCTCACCTACATCGGGGAGCCCGTGGCCCTCCTGACGGGGCCGGACCCGGCGAAGCTTGAAAAATATGCGGAACAATGCAAGGTCTTCACCGAAGAGGAGGCTCCGGTTTTTTCAGATGATGATGTTACCGGGGACATGGTTCTGGGTGAACGGCGTATTGTTCGGGGAGATACGGAGGGCGCCTTTGCCAACGCAAAAACCATTGTAAGCGGGAACTACAAAACCGGTATCCAGGAACACTGGTACGCGGAGCCGGTCGGGGCCGCCGTGGAATTTGTGGATGGGGATAAGGAACAGCCTGCCTTTATTATCCATACCGCCACCCAATGGCCCTTTCACGTGCGGCGCTCCGCGGCGCAGGCGCTCAACATTCCTGAAAGCAAAATCGTGGTGGAGCCCACTATGATTGGCCTCCATATGGACGGGAAGATCTGGTATCCCTCTTTGATTGCAAGCCAGGCCACCCTTGCCGCCTTTGTCACCCGGAAGCCCGTTAAGTTGCTCCTTACCCGTGAGGAGGATTTCCGCTATTCCCCCAAACGGAACAGCTCGGAGATTGAGATCCGCAGCGCCTTGGGGGAAAACGGGGAACTTCTGGCTACGGAAATTACGGCAACGGTGAATCTGGGGGCGGCCGGGATCTTTACCGGGGAAATCCTCGATCAGTGCTGCATGGGGAGCCTGGGGTCCTATACCCTGAACAATGTGCAGCTTGCGGGGACTGCGGTGCGGACCAATATCCCGCCCCAGGGGCCCTTTGCGGGTTTCGGCATGGCCCAGGGCTTCTTTGCCATGGAACGGCACGTTTCCCGCATCGCCGACACCCTCCGGCAGGACCCGGCGGAATGGCGGAAAAACATGCACCTGAGCCGGAACGGCTCTCTTGCCATCGCCCTGTCCCTGAGGGAAAACCCCAATATGGAAAAATTGCTGGATACCGCCGCAGCCATGAGCGACTATTACCGCAAATGGGCTTCATTTGAACTCCTCCGCCACCACCGGCGGGAGCAAAAAAATTTTCAACGGGATGAACCCCTGAGGGGAATCGGCATCGCAAGCGCCTGGCAGGGCAGCGGCTTCCTCTATGCGGGCAGCGACAAGGGGGCCTATTCGGTGGAACTGACATTGGAAAAAGACGGTTCCCTGGAAATCAAAACCAGCATGGTGAGCTCCAACGATGATTACAGCAATATTTGGGGGAACATCGCCTCGGAGATCCTCTCCATCGACGCCGATAAGGTAAGGATCCTCCCCCTCAATACCTCCCAAAGCCCCGATTCGGGCCCGGCCAGCCTTTCCCGGAATGTGACTACCTTAACCAAACTGGTGGAGCGCTGCTGTCTTGCCATCAGGAAACAGCGCTTCCGGGACCCCCTGCCCATCACGGTACGCCGGGCCAGCCGGCCCATCAAAAATTCAGAGCTTGAGAAAACGTTCCCTGTCCCCGAAGGTAAGCTCTTTGATTCAGGCAGCCTCTCCCTGCTCAGTTGGGGGGCGGCGGTGGTGGAAGTGGAAATTGATCCCGCAGAATATGCCCCAAAAATCAGGGGGGCCTGGCTTGGGATCGACGGGGGCAGGATTCTCTCGGAAACCCGGGCCCGGCGCTGCCTCAAGGCTTCGGCCATCCAGGCCCTGGGCTGGGCTTCCCGGGAGCGGCTTGAATATATTGAAGGCCGGATCGACCGGGGAGCGGCCGACGCCTACGATATTCCTGCTCCCCGTGATATTCCCCCCGTACATATTGATTTTCTCTGGAACGATACGGGAGAAAGCAAGGGCATCGGGGAACTCCCCTTTAGCTGTATCCCCGCCGCCTATGTGCAGGCGGTGTCCCAGGCCATGGATCATCCCTTCCAGACTATTCCCCTGGGAGCCCTTGAAGTCTGGGAGGCGGGGAAACTGCGAAAACAGGAGGCCCCAACCCCATGACCATAGGTTTTATCCTGAACGGCGAAGATGTGGTGGTCCGTACCGAAGCCGATATCAGGCTTATCGATATTCTGCGGGATACCTTTGGGCTTAAGGGGGCAAAAAACGGCTGCCTGACCGGAAAATGCGGGGCCTGCTCGGTGATTTTTAACGGGAATATCATCCAGTCATGCCTTATCCCCGCCTTCCGCATCCGGGGAAGCGAGATTATAACTATCGAAGGGTTCTCCCAGACCGATGAATACCAGGACATCATCAAGGGATTTTCTCAAGTCTCCCTTGAAAACTGCGGATTTTGTAATACGGGGAAAGTTTTAGCCGCCGAAGCCCTGCTGGAACGGAATTCCCGGCCCAACAGGGAGGAAATTCTCATCGGCTTTGACGGTATCAAATGCCGCTGTACGGATCCTGAAAGCCTGGTGGAGGCCGTACAGGCGGTGGCGGAAATACGGCAGCGGAGACTCTATGGCCGCACTTGATCGCCCCCAGCTAACCCAGGTTTTTTCCCCCGCATCCTTTCAGGAACTCTTTGCCGCCTGGACCCGTTTTCCCAATGCGGCGCCCTTTGCGGGGGGTACAGAACTTATCCGGTATCAGGGGAGCCAGGTCCTCATCCTGCCCCAAAATATCCTTTCCCTGGATAAAATTGATGAATTGCAGCGGATAACCCGGACCGAACGGTACCTGGAAATAGGGGCCATGGTAAAACTCGGGGATATTATCAATATGGGGAAGATAGTTCCCGAAGCCCTCAGGCTCTGCCTTGAGGGTATCGGCGGCCCCCAGCTGCGCTTCCTTGCCACCATCGGGGGCAATATCTGTACCGCAAACCGCAGGCTGGACGCATCCGCCCCCATGATCGCCCTGGACGCGACCTATGAACTGCGGAGCGCCTCCCAGGCCCGGTGGATTTCCGCTTCCCGTTTTTCCTCCCTCCCCGGCCCCCTGGCATTCAATCCCCAGGAACTGCTTACCCGTATCCGCATCCCCCTGGATCAGTGGAACTATACGGCATACCGGAAATTCGGCAGCCGGGACGCGGGAAAAGCCGGGGGCGCCCTGGTTTTTATCATCAAAACCCCCAAAAATGTCCTCACCGACATCCGTATCGTTTTTGCAGGGGAGGGAATTCTGCGGGACAGGAACAATGAATCCCTGCTCATCGGCAAACAGCTCCCCCTGAACCGCCGGGATGCCGCTGATTTCGTGGAACACTGGAAAACCTACCTTTCCGCCCTGGACAGCCTCGTTCCCATTGTCCGGCAGGAAATTCTAAATTTTATCGAAACTCTTGTCTTCAATCTTGTGGATTAGGGTCCTGATGTGCTATGTTGTTCAATGAGTGAACAACATACGGCATCATGGAGCGTGTTTCGGCCGCCTGTGCATCCCGGGTGCGCGCCCTGCTTTTGCGGCGGTGATGAATCAAATGCAGGCGGGCCGGGGTCCAGGATAAAACCCGGAATGCCCCCCTATATCCATTTTAATCATGAAGAATTTGGCAGTATCGTGAAAAAAGATTATACCTTTACCTTTGCGGGTACGGTTTCAGAAGTACACATTCAGGATGAGATTCCCACCCTTGATACCATATTTACGGACATGGGGCAGAAAGGTCCCCGTCCTGCAAGCCTTTTGATATGCGATGAAAACACCCTGCCCATAGCCCGTAAAATCACCGGGGAAGATCCGGGTGTACCCATTTGTACGCTTCAGTCCGGTGAAGAAAAAAAAACCTGGGGCTCCGTTGAAAAGATCCTCGGCGCCGCCAAAGCGGTGGGCCTGGGACGGGACGGCATCTTTATCGCCGCAGGCGGCGGGGTGATAAGTGATTTAACCGCCTTTGCGGCGTCGATTTACATGCGGGGTTCCAGGCTCTGCATTGTGTCCACCACCCTCCTGGGGATGGTGGACGCCGCAGTTGGGGGCAAAACGGGGTTTGATCTTTTCGGCGTCAAAAATTTTGCAGGAACCTTCTTCCCCGCCGCCCAAATCTACCTGCCCGTCGAAAGCCTTAAAACCCTCCCCAAAAATGAATGGAAATCCGGCATGGCGGAACTTATCAAGACCGCCGTTCTGGACAGGGATGAAGAATTTTTCCGGCTCCTTAAATCCTTTAAGGGGGATTTCCCCCGGGGGGATAAACTCATCGACTGTATTGCCCGTTCTGTCGCCCTCAAGGGCCGCATCGTGGAGGCGGACCCAAAAGAAACCGGAACCGAACGGGCACTGCTCAACCTGGGACATACCTTTGGCCATGCCCTGGAATCCGTTGCCGGGCTAGGCCGGCTCTCCCACGGCGAAGCCGTTGCCTGGGGCATGGCCCGATCTTGTGAACTGGGCCTGGCTTTGGGCATTACCCCCAAAGACCGCGCCGATGCCATCATCTCCCTGCTGCGTTCCTTCGCTTACGAAACCGCCGCGCCCCACCCTCTCATGGAAACGGATGCGGAAACCTTTCTCAAGGCCCTGGGGGGGGATAAAAAAAAGAAGGGCGGAAAATTGACCTTTATTGTTCCCGCCGCGCAGGGCGGACAACTGGTTAGTGATACTGCGGAAAAGCCTATAACAGAATTTCTGTTAAAAAATCTTGTTAATGGAGGCAGTTCCAAAATTAAGAATTTAACCACGAACCACACAAAAAACACGAACTAAATGATCTTTTTGGTGTGGTTCGTGTGGTTCGTGGTTAATTAATTGCTACTTTGGAACCGGCTCAATGGAGAAATATTGTGTTAAAAAAACTCGCATCCCTGCTTCTGCTGTTCTGTTTGAGCGCGGCCTTTGTCTTCGCCCAGGATGATGATGCGCTTACGGTTTATAAAATCAGAAATATTGATTTTAATATATCCGGCAAGCGGGGCAGCGGTTATTCCCGTCCCTTCGCGATTCTCAATAACGGGAAATTGGCGGAGGGGGATGAAATGACCGGCCGGGAAAATCTGGACGCCTATATCCGGGACCGGACACAGCGGCTGGTAAACCTGCGGATGTTTGAAAATGATGTGCGTATTGATTACACCCTGGGCGAAGCCGGGGAAGACGGCAAGGTTCCCGTTGATTTACTGGTCACCCTCCGGGACGGCGGGAGTATCATAGTTTTCCCCATGCCCTCCTATTCAACCAGTGAGGGTTTTGATATTACCCTGAAATACCGGGATTCCAATTTTCTGGGCCTCATGGCCCCCTTTAAGGTCGACTTTGGGTATGCCATTAATACAAAAAATGAAAGCAGCTTTAACGCTTTAATCGATACGGAAATTCCCTTTAAGGCCCTGGGGTTCAACTGGAATGTCAATTTTGACAATGAATTTAACTATTTTCTTGAAGAGCCCCTGACTTATAAAAACACAACGGGCCTCTCCATGGATCTGCCCTTTAAAAGAACCACCTTTACCTTTGACGCGGAACATTACATAAATGTGAATGTAAAAAACAACGACCGGAATGTCGACAGGGGGTTCGGCAAATATTTTGACGGGGTCTTTAACAGTGTTGAAATTTCAGCTGCATGGGAAATCCCGACAAGCATTAATGTCGGCAGATACGGAGAACTCACCTATACCCCAAAAATTTCGGAAGAGATTGTTTACAATCCCGGCGGCCAGGACGAATACGAATTCTTGAATCTGCGCAAGGGCCCTTTTACCAAACTGGAGCAGGAATTCGGTTTTAACCGTGTGGACTGGAAAGGCAATTTCCGGGAAGGGCTGGATGTTTCGTTTAAAAACACCAATACCTTTAACCATAACCAAAACGTATGGAACATTGATTATTCCCTGAATGAAACCGGCCATTTTATTCTTACGGATTTCCTCGGAATATCGGAGCGGTTTGAGCTGCGGCAGTGGTTCTACAATTATCCTGACAAGGTTGCCTATGACCTGGGGGACAGGCTCAGGGGCATCAAGGATGATGAAATTGAAGGTTCCCTGATGATCTCCCTTAATGCGGAATTGCCTGTTCATATTTTTACCCTAAGTGTATTTAACTGGTTCAAATCACCCAAAATAAAACCCCTCAATCTGGATTTTTTCCTGTCACCGTTTTTTGATATGGGCATGGTCTATCTGCCGGATGACCTCAATACCCGCAAAACAGGCCAGGATACTGTAAACATGTATTATACCGGCGGCGCGGAACTGCTGGTTTTCTTTGAATTTTCGCACAGCCACTATTTGCGGGTTAACTTCGGCGTTGATATCGGGGGAACAGTAAAAACCGGCGAATTCAAATATGAAATTTCCGCCGGACTGGGACATTCTTTTTAGGAGTATAGCATGAACAAATTTTTTAGTATCACCATCGGCCTTTTTATTTTGATTCTACCCGCGCTTTCCGCCCAGGAAGCCCTGAAATCTATTGAAGAAGAATACTACGATTTCCTCGCCCTCCAGGGACTGACAGAGCGCCCTACCCTCAACTTCCGCACCCTGTCAGATTCGGTCTGGAATGTTAAGGAAGGCGCATCCCATCCCTGGGAAAATCAAAAGCTTGGAACCGCATTTCATTTTTTTGACAAGCTTCATTTAAAAATCTACGGCCCTGAACTGTTCATGTCCTTTAACACCGCCGCCCCCTACGGGCAGAACGACGGCGCCTTATGGCAGGGGCGCGGTTTTAACACCAGTTTAACTGCCGGCGCCCGGTTTGAAGCCTACGGCGCAGAGCTGACCTTAAAGCCGCAGCTGTCTTTTTCACAGAATTGGGAGTTTGATTATATGACCCCTGAAGGGATGACCGGAGCAAACTATGCCGGTAAAGCCCAAAAGTATGGCTATTTCTGGGGGACCATTGATGCACCACAGCGTTTCGGTGATAAGCCATTTTTCACCTTTGATTGGGGGGATAGTGAAGTCCGCTACACCTGGAAAACCCTGACCATCGGTTTCGGCACCCAGCCAATCTGGCTGGGACCGGCTTATCTGAACCCGATACTTCATTCCAATAATGCGCCAAGTTACCCCAAACTGGATATCGGTTTGCGAAAACAACGGATTGTTATTCCAAAGGTTAACTGGTATTGGGGGGATGTTGAAGCGCGTATATGGACGGGGTATCTTTCGGAATCCGATTACTTCGATAATAATGACGCAAACGACCACACCATGATTCATGGCCTGTCTTTTGCATATTCGCCCCCGGGGGTTTTGAGCGGGCTGACATTATCGGTAAACCGGATCGCCCTTGTCCCCTGGGAATGGGAAAATCTAATATACATTTTCCCGGGGGCAGTCAATGCGGATGCCGAAGGATATGTCAGCGCAGAAGATCAAAAAATATCACTGGGTGTATCGTGGGTTTTTCCTAAAGCGGGTCTGGAAATATATGGCGAAATAGGTATGGATGACTATATAAGCGGCGGCTTAGTTGGGTATATCCGCGACCCGGCATGGACTATGGTTTATTTAAGCGGACTAAAAAAAACAATTCCGATAGTACCGGAAAAACAGATTTTTGGGGAACTCTTTTTTGAAGCAAACTGGTTTGACAACAGTCTTGGGTCAGGAAATCACTCGATTACATGGTACTCTTATTACCGGCACGGCGGAATACAGCAGGGATATACAAATGGCGGTCAATGGCTTGGCAATGCGGCGAGCCCCGGCGGTAACAGTCAATCACTGGGCTTTGTGGTATACTATCCGCAGGGAAAATCAAGCATTATGCTAAACCGTGCTAATCCCGATAGTGACTTTATGTATCACTTTGCCTATGGCACACGGGCGAACAGGGCAGTTTTTAACCTTGATCTGCAAACATCGTATTATATAAGTTCATTCTTAATTTTTGGCGGTTTGACATATAATCTTATCATTGGTGATTTTTATACCAAAGAGAATACAAAAATACATAATTTTTCTATTCAACTTGGCGTGAAATGGACGTTGTAAGTACACATTTTGATCATGAATACAGTACATGTCTGAAAAATCACTTAAGAAAAACGCTGCTTATAATGTTATCCGCAATGTAATGCAGCTGGCATATCCATTGGTGACATTTCCGTATGCGTCAAGAATTTTGCTGCCGGAAGGAATTGGAAAAGTCAATTTTGCCAATTCTATAATATCATATTTCTTGTTGGTTGCGGGACTTGGCGTTAACATCTACGGAATACGGGAGGGGGCAAAAGCAAGAAATAACCGTGCGGAATTATCAAAATTAAGCTGTGAATTACTTACGATTAATTTGATTTCAACCGGGATAGCTTATATATTATTTGTCCTGGCGCTTTTTTTTATTCCAAAGCTTGAAGAATACCGCAGATTATTATGTATTTGCAGTGCAACAATTATTTTTACCACACTCGGAATAGATTGGCTGTATGGCGCCCTGGAAGACTACCGCTATATAACCATCCGTTCTGCAGTGTTTCAGGGCATAAGCCTTGTTTTTCTTTTTTTAATCGTTAAAAACGCACAGGATTATGTAAAATATGCAGGGATCAGCGTATTTGCTTCCGTTGGTTCCAATCTTTTGAATTTTTTTCATTCCCGCAAATTTATTACTTTTAAATTCGATCGAAATTTAGAATTAAAAAAACACTTAAAACCTGTCTTTATTCTTTTTGCCTGGTCCCTTTCAATCAGTATATATACCGTATTGGATATTACCATGCTTGGCCTTATGGCAGGCGACGCTTCCGTTGGTATTTATTCTGCGGCAATTAAATTAAACAAAATGGTTGTGGGCCTCATTACCTCTGCCAGCATGGTTCTTTTGCCGCGCCTTTCATTTTATATCGGGCAGCAAAAATCCGATGAATTTATCGAGCTTATTCATAAATCTTTTAATTTTCTATTATGTATTTCCATTCCGGCTGCCGTTGGGTTATTTCTGCTCAGTAAACCTATTATACTTTTGTTCTGCGGCCCCAATTATACACCTGCAATTCCCATAATGCAAATAATGTCTCCGATTGTTTTCATAATAGCCATTGGACATCCGATTGCGATACAACTTTTTATGCCCCTTGGCAAAGAAAAACTAACGCTTTTTTCCATTGTTTGCGGTGCAATATGTAATTTTTCATTAAATTTGTTTTTAATCCCCCGGTTTGGGGCCCTTGGCGCCGGTATTGCCACCTTATGTACAGAAATAATCATTCTTGCGGTACAAATGATTTTAGCCAGGAAATATTTAAATCTTAGAAAGACCGGTCTGAATTTTGTTCAGTGTCTCATTGCAGTAATTTTTATGACGGCTGCCATTTTAGTTGTTTTGCATTTTATATCCGCAATTATTTTACAAATTGTGGTATCTATTGTCATGGGAATATTTATTTATTCATCGCTTTTATTGGTTATGAGAAATAAAATGATATGTTCTCTGGCCGATAGTGGTATTTATCAAATTAAAAATCATTTTAAAAATATTATCAAGGGAAAATCATTACCATGACACCGAAAATATTTTTTTATTGCCCGGCAGCGGCGCTATCCCTGGCGGTGATATTATGACAAGCAAAAAAATCCCTATTGTTTTTTCCGCTAATAATTATTACGTCCCGTATATGGCGGTGACGATTCAATCTATTATGGAAAATGCTAGCCGGAATAGGCAATATATTTTTTTCGTTTTTCATCGAGAAATCGGTAATGAAAACATGGATTTATTGAGAAAGCAGATAGCGGTTTTTCCGCAGTTTTCTATTAAATTTATTGATGTAACTCAATATATCGGTGAATATAATCTTTTTGTCTCAAAACACGTAACGATTGAGACATATTTTCGATTACTTATTCCCGAAATATTATCCGAATACCAAAAAGCAATCTATCTCGATGGAGATATGATTTGCTGTACCAATATAGCTTCTTTGTATGATATTGATTTAGAGAATAATTTGCTTGCCGCAGTACGGGATGTCGGCGTGTCATGGTATTATAGTCCAGAACATACAAACAGTATAAAATCCTTGTACGTCGTCTTATTAAATTTACAAAATCCTGACAAATATTTTTGTGCCGGAATGACTGTTTTTAACATTGAACTATTCCGTAAAACCATATCAACAGATAAACTTTTTGAGCTGGCAACATCACGGGAATGGCAGGTTCATGACCAGGATGTACTAAACTTTTTAGCAGAAGGGAAAACACTTTTACTGCCGTTTCATTGGAATTTTATGCATACCAGTTTATCAAAATATTTACCGGAACATTTGCGAAAAGACTATAATGAGGCAGAGAAAAATCCTAAAATCATTCATTATAAACCATGGGATTGTGCGAGTTATATTCCACATTTTGAATTATTCTGGAAATATGCCACACGGACACCATTTATAGATGTAATCCTTGAACGCATGGAAGGAAAAAACCTATTAAGCGAACAATCATTTAGCGACAGAATTCTTGATAATATCACGCACAGGAAAGGTTTAGGCTTGAAGTTTATACTATTGGATTGTCTTAAAGCATGGCTGTCCAGGGATAAAGTGAATAATGAATAGCAACCAAACAAAACGCCCTGTACGTTTTTTTAACACAACCGGACCTTGTAATCCATGGGATCACTATATGCTGCCGCCTGAAGAGCGACTCATCGGGGCGCAGCTTGACCGGTATATTGGTGATAAACTCTACTGGGTACTTCATGCGCCGCGTCAAACAGGAAAGACTACGTTCTTGCAGCACTGGATGCGTAAAATAAACGCAGGCAGTGAGGCGATTTCGTGCTACGTAAGCCTTGAAAGATGCCAGAAAACAGCAGAAATTGAAAAAGCGATGCCGACAATTTGTAATGCAATTACAGAACAGGCATTTTTGTCCGGACTTGAGCCGCCGGATTTGAGTACAGACAATCCTCCAAGTATGTTAAGTAATATACTTATGAATTGGGCAAAAAAAACGGCTCCAAAATCGCTGGTGTTATTGTTTGATGAAGTAGACATATTAGAAGGAGATGCGCTCATAAGTTTCTTGCGGCAATTACGAAGCGGATTTGCGAATCGTGGAATAGGAAAGTTTCCGGTATCAATAGCGCTTGTAGGAATGCGTGATTTGAAAGACTATATAACCGCCGCAAAAGACGGGGTTCCGCCGAGTACACTATCGCCTTTCAATATAAAAGAAGATTCTGTACTGCTGGGCAATTTTACGCAGGAAGAAGTAAAAATGTTATTTCAACAACATACGGATGAGACCGGGCAGGAAATAACAGATGAAGCGCTTGGATTTATATGGGAACAATCCTGCGGGCAGCCGTGGATAGTAAACTCATTATTTAAGCGGGCAACGATGCGTATACTACAGAAAGATGATTACAGCACGGTAACGCTGGATCACGTCAAAGCGGCGCGGGAGCAGATGATACTTGCACGGGAGACACATCTTGATTCGCTTGCCGTGCGTATCAGGGAACCAGCGATACGCTTTGTGATGGAAACAATGCTTACCGGTAATTTTGACCCGGAAATTGCCGAAAGCGAAGCATTTCGGCTTTGTATGGATTTGGGGCTTGTTCGTCTGGAAAAAGGAACGCCAGCAATAGCGAACCCGATATACAAAGAAGTGCTTGCCCGTCAGGTAACTTTTGGTGTTCAAACTATGATCCCCGAACCTGAATGGCAATGGGAGAAGCCGGATGGCTCACTTGATATGGACGCGCTTCTGCGTGAGTTTCAGCAGTTCTGGCGCGAGAATTCCGAAATATGGGAAGAAAAGTCAGATTATACCGAGGCATTCCCGCATCTGCTTTTGATGGCATTTTTGCAGCGTGTTCTGAACGGCGGCGGGAGAATAGAGCGGGAGTATGCGGCGGGCCGCGGACGCATGGACTTATTTGTAGAATACAATGCAAAGAAATGTGTTATAGAAATAAAACTGGTACACGAAAGGCAATCACCGGATACTATTAAGGCTAAAGGTATACAGCAAACTGCCTCATACCGTAATAGAAAAGCGCCGGAAGCCCCCGCCTACCTCGTTATCTTCGACCGTCGAAGCGAAACTAAACAAAAGAACTGGGACGATCGGCTTAGCTGGCAGAGGGAAGCTGATATTACCATTGTCTTGTGTTGAATAAGCAGGAAATATGACCCGTATTCTATTTTTTGTTCACTATAACAAATATGACGGTCTCGCCGATTATGTGTTGTATTTGCTGAAACACATAAAAACTATTTACAGCCGTGTAGTATTTATCTCAAACAGTCCGATTTCAGACGAGCAACAGGATAAACTTGCGGGATTGTATGATTCTATCATAGTCAGGGAAAACAAAGGCTTCGATTTTGGCGCATGGAAATACGCTCTACTCAAAGAAGGTTGGGATAATTTAGCGCAATATGACAGTGTAACATTGATGAATGACTCGTGTTTTGGTCCTATCTTCGATTTAACACAGGTATATACAAAAATGGAACAGCAGGATATTGATTTCTGGGGATTAACAAATCACCGGCATACAAAACATGGTATGCACGGTACAAGGAGACCGATTCCTGAACATATTCAGAGCTATTTTTTGTGTTTTAATAAAAATGTTGTAACATCGCAGACGTTTCAAAAATTTTGGATAAAGGTCAAATATGAAAGTAATATTAAAAAAATCATAGAACAATATGAAACACAATTAACTCCAAGATTAGCTGAAACAGGTTTTAAACATACCGTGTTTTTTGATGCCAATCATTTCCCTAATATTTATAACGATATTCCTTTCTATCATCCCGATTTATGTATAAATAACAATATTCCGTTTATAAAATTAAAATCTTTACTGGACTTCAAATTACCTCAGTATATAATCAAACTGATTAAAGAAAATACCAATTATCCTGTTTCGCTGATTTATGAACATATGATCGATATATATGATCCCAATACAACTCTGTTTATCGAAAACAAACTTATTCCGGCACAATTAGATGCGCAGCTCACTATATCATCACAAAAAATTGCTGTTCATCTTCATGTTTTTTATCTTGATATTTTTGAAAAATACATTGCTTATTTTGATAACTACCCCGATGAACTTGACTTGTTTTTTACTACCAATACAGAAGAAAAAAAGACTTATATACAAAATTATATGCAAAATCATGCCAGTGCTAATAGAGTAAAGGATATCATTATAATAGAAAATAAAGGGCGGGATATTTTCCCATGGCTCTCTATTGCACATCATTTAAACACATATGATATCGTTGGGCATTTTTATACAAAAAAATCACTTGCAGCGGATGATGAATGGATTGGGATTACCTGGCAGCAAGATATATTTGATTCATTATTGCATCCTATAGCTGCAATTATTGAAACTTTTAGAGCCAAAGAAGAAATAGGCATTATTATTCCCGAAATTCCACGTTATTTTCGAACCAGTATTGCCCTGCATTTTTTTGACGAAAAAAGATTACAAAATCTTATGCAGGCTATTTGGAAAAAAATGTCATGTAAAAAAACTATTGATTTTTGTAAATTAGTAACAGCGATAATGCCATGTGGAAATATGTTTTGGTATAGACCTGCCGCCTTGCAGCCGCTCTTTAATTTAAAGCTATCAGCCGTTGATATTCCCACAGAGCCTATCCCACCCGATGGAACGATCTTGCATGCAATAGAAAGGATCATGGTTTATGTTGCTTGGAACGAAGGATACGATTACCGTATAATGGTACCGCAGACACCTAATATCACTGGTTTTATGGATAACATATTGCTTAATACGGTAAAAACCTCCAGGACATATAAAACAGGAGAGTATATTTTAGCCCTTCCCTTGATTATAAAAAAACAGTTCAAGAAATAGAATTTAATGCAGGTTTCCATAATAATCGTTAATTACAATACTGTAGAGCTGCTCCGCAACTGTCTTGCGTCAATTTATCAGCATACTAATGACATGCAATTTGAAATAATCGTATCTGACAATGGTTCCGTTGATGGTTCCCTTGATATGATTAAAACAGTTTTCCCTGATGTCATCCTTGTCGAAAACAACAATAATTTGGGATTCGGCGCCGCAAATAACAGGGGGCTTGATGCCGCGAAAGGGAAATATATATTTTACTTAAACAGCGACACCATTTTATTAAACAATGCGGTAAAAATATTTTTTGATTACTGGGAAACCTGCGATAATCCTGAAAACCTGGGCGCATTGGGCTGTAATTTATTAAATGAAAACCATGAAGTTACCAATTCATGGGGGCCGTTTTTTTCTTTCAAGAATGACGTCAAAACATTTATAAACGACTATATTCATTTAATACTAACAACCGCCGGGTATGTATCAGCAAGAAAGCAATATCCGGCAAAAAAACATTTGGGGGAGGTTGATGTCATCGTAGGAGCGGCGCTTTTCCTCTTAAACAATCAGGATGCCCGGTTTGATGAATACTTCTTTCTGTATCATGAAGAAATGGACCTTGAATTACAATTATCGCGAAAGAACAAAAAACGGGTACTCATAGAGGGGCCTGTTATAGTTCACCTTGAAGGCCGTTCGAATCAGGTAAATGCTTCAAATGACAAATATGCGGATTTCTGTTCTTTTTCACGTATCCACGACGGTCTGTCGCGCATTAAATACAATAAAAAAAACAAGGATAATCCCGTAGGCCTTTTTCTCTTGAAATTGCTGCTTTTTTTAAATTGGACATATCCTCCGGTTATAAAAAAAACTCATGTATACTGGAAAGATCTTTGGAGAATATAGATACCGCTATTGGCTTAGGAAGCAATAATGTCAAATAATTCCCCCCAAAAACGGGAAGTTCGTTTTTTTAATACCACCGGCCCCTGTAATCCATGGGATCATTATATGCTGCCCCCGGAGGACCGCCTTGTGGGGGCACAGCTGCACCGGTATATCCGCGACAGTCTCTATTGGGTGCTGCATGCGCCAAGGCAAACCGGAAAGACCACCTTTCTCCAAAGCTGGATGCGGGAAATCAATGCCGGGGATGAGGCAGTAGCCTGTTATGTGACGCTTGAACGATGTCAGGGGGTGCCTGAACAGGAACGGGCAATGCCTGCCATTTGTGATGCGGTCACCGATGCGGCTCAAAAAAACAATTTACCCATTCCTGCCATGGAAACGAAAAATCCCCAATCTCAACTTAATGATATATTGAGTAATTGGGCGGTTCTTGTCGCTCCCAATCCATTGATTGTACTTTTTGATGAAGTTGATGTCTTAACCGGGGAAGCGCTCATCAGTTTTCTGCGGCAATTGCGGGGCGGATTCGCCAATCGTGGTATAGGCTCATTCCCCGTATCCATCGCATTGGTAGGCATGAGGGATTTGAAAGACTACATTACCCAGGCAAAAGACCCAGGATTTTTTCACGTGAAAAAATCCTATGCCCCGAATCCCGGTTCGCCCTTCAACATAAAAGAAGATTCTGCGGTACTCTCCAATTTTCACAAGGATGATATTGTCAAATTGTTTGCCCAGCGGACAGAGGAAACCGGGCAGCACATAACCGGAGAAGCCCTTGAATATGTGTATGACCAGTCCCGGGGACAGCCCTGGATTGTCAATTCACTGTTTAAGCGGGCCGTCATGCGGGTGCTGGACGAAGACAGCCGGGAAACCGTAACCATCGAACATGTCTGCAGGGCGCGGGAGCAGATGATCCTCGCGCGGGAAACTCATCTTGATTCACTTGCGGTCCGCATGGAGGATCCAAAAATCAGAAGGGTAATGGAAACCCTTATAAGCGGAGAAGCCGATCCTGCACTTACCGAAGGCGAGGGATTTCGTATTTGTCTTGATTTAGGACTGGTAACAATTGAGAAAGGGACGCCCATCGTAGCAAATCCGATTTACCGAGAGGTACTTGCCCGTCATATAACCTATGGTACCCAATTGGCGATCCCCGCCCCCGAATGGCAATGGGAAAAAGCCGACGGCAGCCTTGATATGGATGCTCTGCTGCGGGAATTTCAGCGTTTCTGGCGGAAGCACTCCGAAGTATGGGAACAAAAATCTGATTATACCGAAGCATTCCCCCATCTTTTATTGATGGCATTTTTACAGCGGGTCTTAAACGGCGGCGGACGCATTGAACGGGAATACGCTGCGGGCCGGGGCCGCATGGATTTAGGGGTGGAATACAACAAGCGCTGGTATATCATAGAAATCAAGCTGGTACATTCCTATGACACGCCGGAGGAAATAAAAGAAGATGGCCTACGGCAAACCGCAATGTACCGCGATAAAACAGACGGCGCCGCTCCGGCATATTTGCTGATCTTTGACCGGCGGCCTGCGGCAAAACAGAAAAGCTGGGATGAACGCCTGACATGGACCAATGAAGGCGCCATAACCGTGGTTGGCTGCTGAGGACAGTATGACTAAAATCCTCATAAACGGTGATTTTCTCTGCCGCAGGCTTACCGGCATTGAACGGTATGCCCATGAAATTACATTAGGGCTTGATAAAATTTCATCCCCCGGTGAAATTGCGGTTATTATACCCCGGAACACGCAGAATCTTCCCGTATATAAAAATCTTAAAGTAATCCGCTATAAAAAAAATATAAAATCCCACCTTTGGTGGCAGATGATAACCCTCCAGTGGTTTCTGATTACCCACCGGGAATATACGGTTCTGGAATTCGGCAATACCTGTCTCCCCTTCTCTCCCGGCATTGTTTTCCTCCATGATATTTACTGCGAATTTTACCCCGAAGATTTTACCGGCCTTCGTGATAAAATAATTCGTCTTTATAACCGCTGGCAATACCGTCTTATTGCGAAAAGGGCAAAAAAAATCATCACCGTTTCTTATTTTTCACGAAACCAAACGGCGGAAAATTTTCATATTGATCCAGAATCGGTTACGGTTGTCTACAGTTCCTGGGAACATTTCCGCCTGATCCGATCCGATTATTCGGTCTTTAAGAAATTCCCGATGCTGAAGGAAAGGGATTACTATTTTTCCCTGGGGAGCATTTCAAAACGAAAAAACATCAAATGGATAATCGAGTATGCCAAAGGGCATCCTGAAACCATATTCGCCCTTTCGGGGACAATCATGCCGACCGTCAAGGCGTACGAGCTTGATGACGCAAGCTCCCTGGGTAATATTATTTTATTGGGCTATCTTGAGGATGCGAAAATAAAGGCCCTTATGGAAAAATGCAGGGCCTTTCTGCTCCCCTCATACTATGAGGGTTTCGGCTTAACGCCCCTTGAAGCGTTATCTACGGGGGCTCCAATCATAGTTTCAAATGCAGCAAGCCTTCCTGAAATCTACGGAAATACGGCGCATTATATTGACCCATATAATACGAATATCGATCTTGAGAAATTATTGCAGGAACCGGTGGAAAATCCGGGGAAAATATTGGATAAATATTCTTATGAAAAATCTGCAATGCAATTATACAATATCATTGCAGGTTTTGAAGGAAATAATGGCTGACTTTTTGTATAATATTATTATTTTCCCCATTGTACAGATCATAGAACTGGTTTATGTATTGATATTCCGGATATTTCATTACCAGAGTATATCAATAATCGGCGTTAGTGTTGCAGTTACCCTGTTATGCCTCCCCCTGTATATAATGGCGGAACATTGGCAGGAAACGGAACGGGGAATAATCAAAAAGTTAAAACCAAAAATAAATAAAATAAGAGCTGTTTTTAAAGGTGATGAGCAATACATGATCCTTTCGGCTTATTACCGTCAGAATCATTATCATCCCATTTATGCCCTCAGAAGCTCCTTTGGCATTTTAATACAAATACCGTTTTTTATCGCGGCCTATACGTTTTTGTCCCATCTTGATGCCATCAAAGGGGTGGGTTTTCTTTTTATAAAAGATCTTGGCGAACCGGACGCTATAGCAAAAACCGGAAATCTGGTAATCAATATACTGCCGGTTTTAATGACCCTTATCAATATTGTTTCCGGTTTTATTTACACCAGAGGGCTTTCACTAAAAGATAAATTGCAGGTCTATCTGACTGCGGCTGTGTTTCTTATTTTATTGTATAATTCCCCCTCAGGGCTTGTTCTCTACTGGACAATGAACAACGTATTTTCCCTGATTAAAAACATATTTTATAAATTAAAAAACCCGATAAAAATATTATATATTGTTTTCGATGTTTTTATACTTGTTTTTGTTTTTTATCTCCTGTTCATAAATCCGGGGTTGCTCATAAAACGGATCATACTGTCATTAATATCCTTGATCTTTCTTTTTATGCCCCTGTTTGTTAAATTTATATTTTTTATATATCATAAATATTTTAAAAATTTCAACAATAATGACAGGAACCGCAACATACTGTTTTTCTCAAGCTGTATTATCATCACCATCCTGGCCGGAATTTATATTCCCGGCACAGTCATGGCTTCATCGCCTGAAGAATTCAGTTTTATTGATTCTTTTCAATCTCCCTTCGTCTTTATCTATTATGCGGTAACGCGGAGCATGGGCCTGTTTCTTTTCTGGCCCCTCTGCATTTATTTCTTCTTTGGCAAGACTGCCAAATCGCTGCTTACAGTTATATTTACCTTTCTCGGCTTGGCCGCCGTTATTCACGTCTTCTTTTTTCAGGGGAATTATGGGTTTATATCAAATACCTTTAATTTCAGCACCACAGCGGTTCTTGTCAGTTCAAAGATATCCATCATTACCAATATTCTGTCGCTTTTTCTGGTTTTCTTTTTGTTATTTTTCATTTTTACAAAAACAAAATTACGTATCGTAAATGTTTTTGGAATTATTATAGCCGTTTCAATATCCGTATTATCAATAAACAGCCTTATCAAAATCGGGACTGAATATCACAAATATACGGAGTTACGGGGAGCGGATTTTTCATCTTATCATAAAGTCGAATCTGTTTTTTCATTGTCAAAAACCAAACCAAATATTATCGTAATCATGTCTGACTGCGCCATAAATGGTTTTGTCAAACCTGTTTTCAACGAACATCCCCGCCTAAAGGATATTTTTACCGGGTTTACCCTTTACACAAACACCCTCTCCTTTGCGGGTCATACCATTATGGGGGTTCCGCCGATTTGGGGCGGCTATGAATATACCCCTCTGGAAATGAACAAAAGGGATTCCGTCCCCCTTGTTGACAAACATAATGAAGCGCTGATGATTTTACCGGAACTGTTTCAAAACGCAGGGTTTCAGATCACCATTACCGATCCCTCATTTGCGAATTACAGCAATGTTCCTGATACCAGAATCTTTGATAAATATGAAAATATCAAAGCCTTTAATATAAACGGCCGCTATACAAATAATTGGTATATGGAACATAATCAGAATAACAAACAGGTTACCGGTAATACCATTATAAAAAACGTCCTTTGGTTTTCCTTTCTCAAGATATCGCCTGTTTTTCTCCGCAGTATTATATACTATGACGGTACCTATTTGAGTACCGCATTTTTTTCTCTGGACATAACAAAATTTATAAATTCCTATGCCGTGCTGGGGTATTTACCCCAATTAACCGCCTATGATGCGGAGGCGCCTTCCGCACTTCTCATAACCAATGAGACAACCCATGAATTAGTTTATTTGCAATACCCGGACTATACCCCATCAGATGAAATTACCACCATAGGTACGGGTGAGTTTAAGGATAATAACAGGTTTCATGTCAATACTGCATTTTATTTGAAGCTGGGTGATTTTCTGGAAGAATTAAAGAAGAACGGCGTTTATGATAACACACGGATTATCATTGTTTCAGATCACGGCGCAAATATTGATGCCGGACTTACGGATACGGATATTTCCATACCCGATGAAAGAAGGGAGTTCTACAATCCCGTATTATTGGTAAAAGATTTTAACGCTCAGGGGGAGCTGAAATTCAGTACCGCATTTATGACCAATGCCGATGTACCGCTTATAGCAACCAAAAATATCATTGATAACCCGGTTAATCCCTTTACCGGCAAAGCTTTGACAGACGCCCCAAAAAGCAATGGGGTTTTCATAACCACAAACCATCTCCCAAATCAGGTAAATCACGGAAAATACACCTTTAAAATAACCAAGGATCAGTGGGTTTTTGTGCATGATGATATACTGGAAAAAGACAATTGGACTAAAAGGGAGCCGTGGTAAATTTACATTTTAATCTTCTTTATATTGATCCCGGCACCGGAAGCATGCTCTTTTCGATCCTTATCGGAGCCGCCGCTGCCCTTTATTTTCTGGCAAGGGCGCTTATAATCAAACTGAAAGTATTTGTTTCAGGAGGAAGCGGCGCATCTTCCGCGGTTATTTCTCATCCCTATATCATATATTCAGAGGGAAAACAGTATTGGAATGTATTCAGCCCGATACTGGATGAATTTGAAAAAAATGAAACCGGACTTTTGTATCTTACTTCGTCGGAAGATGATCCTGTTTTTAAATCAGCTTATCGATTCATTAAATCGGAATATATCGGCGAGGGAAACAGGGCTTTTGCAAGGCTGAATATGCTTACCGCCGATATAGTGCTTATGACAACCCCCGGACTCAACATATATCAGTTAAAACGCTCAAAAATGGTAAAACACTATTCCCATATCCTTCATGCTCCCAGTGATGCCGTCATGTACCGCATGTTCGGTATTGACTATTTTGATTCAATCCTGTTAACAGGGGATTATCAGGCAAATGACATAAGGCGGCTGGAAGAAACAAGGGGTTTACCGGAAAAGCAGCTTGTAACAGTCGGCTGTACCTATCTTGATGTTTACCGGGAAAAAATGAAAAAAATCCCCAAAGAAGAAAATCATCCTTTTACCATTTTGGTTTCCCCTTCCTGGGGCGCCTCTTCAATTCTGTCCCGCCATGGAGAAAAACTGCTCGATCCCCTGGTCAGGACCGGCTGGCGGATTATCGTACGGCCCCATCCGCAGTCAAAGAAAGCAGAACCCCTGGTACTGGAATCCCTTGCAAAAAAATATGCGGGAGCCAATAATTTGCTATGGGATTATGAACAGGATAATATCCATTCCCTTCTTAAAGCGGATATTATGATTTCGGACTTTTCAGGCATTATATTTGATTATACCTTCCTCTGCGATAAACCAATCATTTATGTAAAACAGGGATTTGATCTTCGCCCTTATGACGCCGATGACCTTGAAGGCGAATTATGGCAATTCAGTATTCTTAAAGATATCGGCACCGAACTAAACGAAGAATATTTTAACAGGATTGATGAAGTGATAAAACAGGCCTCCGACAATACCAAAATGAGTGAAGCCCGGAAAAAAGCCCGGGAGACCGCATGGCAGCATCGCGGTGAAGCAGGCAGGCTGGTTTATAAATTTATGACTGAGATTAAAGGATAAATTAGAGTTGTTCAATAACTGAAGTTATTGAACAATTTCCGCTAAAACGACTTGTGAGGGAACCAACCGGGTTCTCGAACAAGTCCATTGTCAATTTAATCATGACCATAACCATAGACTGCCGTTTAATTGATTCAAGCGGGATAGGCGTATACCTTCGCGGCTGCCTCCCGTGCCTCCTTGATTCGCCGCATCAGTTTAATTTAATTGGGGACATTAATAGTCTGAATACATTCGCCCGGAACCGCCGGCACGTAAAAACTTTTTCCTGCGCTATAAAAACTTTTTCCCTCAAGGAACTTTTTTTCTTTCCGCCAAATCTTGCAAAAACAATCAACAAGGGCGATTTATATTATTCTCCTTACTTTAATATTCCCGCCGGGATTACCGTCCCTGTCTATACCACCATTCATGACGTTGTTTTTCCCGATATGCCTGAGCTCACCTCAAAAATCGGACTCATGATCAGGATGTGGTTTTACCGCCGGGCCTTTAGGCGTTCAAAAAAAATATTCACCGTTTCTGAATTCTCAAAGTCCAGGATTGAATACTATTCCCAGAGGAGGATGCCGGTCATAGTTACCCATAGCGCCATACAGCCCTATTTATTAAACCGGGCTGCGGCTCCCGCCAAAACAGATACCATTCTTTTTATCGGGAACATCAAAAAGCACAAGGGGCTCCAGTGCCTGCTTGAGGCATTCTTCAAGGCAAGGGAAGCGGGACTCACATCACGATTAATAATTGTGGGAAGTAAAGACAATTTCAGATCCGGGGATACGGAAACGCTGGGGCAGCTTGAAAAGGCTGATAGTTCCGTTGTTGAGTTTACGGGGTTTATCTCCGATGAAAAACTAAGGGAGCTGATCGGTGAATCCGCCCTCCTGGTTCAGCCTTCCCTCTATGAGGGGTTCTGCCATCCGCCCCTGGAAGCTATGGTGTGCGGTACAAAGGCGCTTGTTTCCGATATTCCCGTACTCCGGGAAATATACGAAGGCTATCCGGTCACCTTCTTCCATTCCGGTGACAGTGAAGATCTAAAGGAAAAACTTCTTTCTTTATTGTATAATAAAGAACCGCAGCGGATTGTCTTGCCCGATTATTTACGGAAAAAATACACATTTGAGAAAACTGCCGCAGTTATTCTTAAGGAATTAACTCCATAAGAGGAGGCACAGGACTATGCTGATACGATCAAAGGCCCCTTTGCGGCTTGGGCTTGCCGGCGGAGGGACGGATATTTCGTCCTACTACAATCTCCACGGCGGCTACATACTGAATGCCACCATTGATATGTACGCCTACTGTACCATTGAGCCGACAGATGACAATAGCATTACTTTTATCGCCACAGATATTGAAAAACAGGAAGCATACCCTTCTTCCCCCTGTATTGAAATCCACCACGACCTTAAACTCCATACCGGGGTTTATAACAGCATCGTAAAAAAATTCAACAACAATAGGGCACTCTCTTTCAGGATGACCACCTATTCTGACGCCCCCGCAGGATCGGGCCTTGGTTCATCCTCCACTATGGTGGTGGCAATCATTAAAGCCTATGTTGAATGGCTCAATCTGCCCCTGGGGGAATACGATATTGCAGCCCTTGCCTATGAGATAGAGCGATCCGACTTACAACTGGCAGGGGGCAAACAGGATCAGTACGCCGCCACTTTCGGGGGCTTTAATTTTATGGAATTCTACCAGGATGAAAAGGTTATCGTGAACCCCCTCCGTCTGAAAAGATGGATACGGAACGAACTGGAAAATTCTCTGGTACTCTATTACACGGGGGTTTCGCGGGAAAGTTCAAATATTATCAGGCAGCAGATAGAAAATACAAAAAACAACAATGTAAAAAGCATTGAAAGCATGCACGAAATTAAAAAACAGGCGATCAAAATGAAGGAGTCCCTCCTTATGGGGGATTTCAAATCCTTTTCGCAGTGCCTTACCGATGGGTGGAATGCAAAGAAGAATGCCGCCGAAGGGATTTCAAATCCCTTTATCAATGAACTCATGGATTATATTCTTGCAAACGGCGCGGAGGCGGGAAAAATTTCAGGCGCAGGCGGGGGCGGTTTTATCATGTGTTTCTGTGATCCCTGCAAACGGATGACCCTAATCAGGGCATTGAAAAAGCGTGATGGTGTTGTTATGACCCCGTCATTTACCGAATTGGGAACCCAGGCATGGACTATTTACAACAATTAATACAACGCTACCCTGCCCTTTCATCGGTGAGCGGCGACATTCAAAGGGCATGTGAACTCCTGATTGATGTCTACAAAAAAAAGGGGAAATTACTGATCGCGGGAAACGGCGGAAGCGCCGCCGATGCGGAACATATAAGCGGGGAACTGATGAAGGGTTTTGTGAAGAAGCGCTGCCCCCCGCCTGAATTTATCGCAAAATTACGCATGACAGATCCCGGCGCCGCAGATTATTTGGGAAGCTCACTGCAAAGGGGCCTCAGCGTTATCCCCCTTACGCTAAACCCGGCCTTAAGCACCGCCTGCATTAACGATATTGACGGCGGCATCATCTTTGCCCAGCAGGTATATGGTTACGGCCAAAGCGGCGATGCCTTTCTGGGTATCTCCACTTCAGGAAACGCGAAGAACGTGATAAATGCCGCCATCACCGCACGGGCAATGGGCTTAAAAACCATCGCCTTAAGCGGCGGTTCCGGCGGAGAGCTCAAAAAATTTTCCGATGTGAGTATCATCGTTCCCGAAAAAGAGACCTACAAGATACAGGAGTTACACATTCCCGTTTATCACACCATTTGTCTTATCCTTGAGGATTATTTTTTTTGAT